>JAKLDK010000099.1 GCA_022703565.1 Candidatus Omnitrophota bacterium | reverse complement strand
CTCGGAAAAGGTGGATAGATACCCAGCAAAGCTGG
Source organism: Candidatus Omnitrophota bacterium (assembly GCA_022703565.1). Taxonomy (GTDB): domain Bacteria; phylum Omnitrophota; class Gorgyraeia; order Zapsychrales; family Zapsychraceae; genus JADFZM01. Next base: position 6,830 of record JAKLDK010000099.1, on the reverse strand, counting down.
GTTTATTAACGGGTACCACGGCTTTAGCCGTGGGGCTCCATTGCCTAAGCGGGAATAAAATAATAATGTTTAGGTGTGTCTTGGCCAGGAACAAATTGTTTTACTCTCCATTTATGAGAGGGGTTAGGGGAGGGTTAGTAATTTAAATCTTTCTTAAATTTGAGGGAAGGATGTGAAGTGATTGCCGGTATTTGTTGATAGTCCGGCGGGCAATTCTTATGCCTTTATTGGAGAAATAACCTTGAATATCGCTATCCGAAAGAGGGGCTGTTGGCTCCTCTGTATCTATGAGTTCGGAGATTTCTTCTTTGATGCTTTTTGATGCAATTGCCCCATTTATTTCTTCATTTATCCCTTGCGAAAATAGTGACTTGATGGGAAATATCCCTTGCGGGGTGTCGATGTATTTATTGCTGATAGCACGGCTGATTGTGGATTTATTACGCCCCAAGGCCTGGGCAACATCTTCGAGTGTCATCGGGATAAGGGCGCTTAACCCGTTCTCAAAAAAACATTTTTGTTTTTCCAGGATATATTCGGCTATTCGGTGGATTGTTTTCCCTCTTTGTTCAATGCTTTGGATAAAACTAAAAGCCCGGCGGATATTCTCTTGGATAAATTCTTTTTCCCCCGATTTTAACCCGATATTGTTTAGCATTTCTTGATAGGTTTTGTTGATCTTTAAGGAGGGGATTAATTCTCTGTTAATATGTATTTTATAATTATCGGAATCTTCTTCTTTGACAATGGTAATGTCCGGCCGGATATAAATATCGTTTTTAATCGGCCTGAAATTTCTGGCTGGTTTTGGGTCGAGCGATGCAATAAATTTTGATGCTTCTTTGATTTGTTCAATGCCAAGCTTTAGTTTTCTTGCAATCAGCAGGTATTTTCTGCCGGCTAATTCCACAAAGTAATCATTGATAATGCTTTTTGCAATGGCAGTTGTTTCGTTGGAAGGCTTATTTCTTATTTGTAAAAGCAAGCATTCCTTTAAGCCTCTGGCGGCAATTCCTTCCGGGCCGAAATTTTGTATGGTTAGCAAAACTTGTTCGATCAATCCGGTATCGTTTGTCCCGACAGCCTGTGCAATGTCTGCTATTGAAACAGTTAAATAGCCGTCGCTGTTTATGTTGCCAATTATAAATTCACCGATTTTTATAGCTAGGGGGTCGTCAATCTCGTATTTAAGCTGCCTTAACAAGTTGTCTTCCAGCTCAATATATTTTACTATAGAGTTTTCATAGTTGTTTTCTTCATCGTCATTGTTAAAGCTGTTGTGGATATGATTAGGGAGAGATTCAATGCTCTTGATTTTCTTGATAGCATCTTCTTGGGCTTTTAAAAGCTCGGTTTCTTCTTCGTTAATTTCCAAAAGAGGGTTTGTTTCAATCTCTTCACTTATAAGGATGTTGAGGTCCATCGCATGCATCAAAAGCACTTCGATGGACTTTTGCATGATTGGTGAAAGAGTTTGTTTTTGCAATTGTTGTGTTGATAAGTGTATCATATGCAAAAAGCATACCACATTGCTAGGTTAAAAAACAAATAATATTTTTATCCGGAATTTTAGGTAAAGTAGGAAAAGTAAAATTATGCGATTATTTTGCCTCTATCTGTGAGGAGGATTATAAATAATTTCCAGCCCCCGAAAGGTGCACAAATTATTTTCCCCTCCGGATGGGAGGCATGAATTGCTTTACTCTCCATTTATGGGAGGGGTTAGGGGAGGGTAGTCAAGAGGAGGAAAGATTTTTAAGAAATTTTCCTCTTCCCTTGATGGGATATGTTAGGGGAGTGTAAAGATAGAAAGTTTATCCCACCTAACCTTTGCCGCAATTTTTTCTATTCTCTTAACTGGAGCGATTGAAAGCTATTAACTACGCCGACATAATACAACCTCCGTGAGTGCGTGGATGAATGGCGTTCTTTAGCGGGATGTCGCCCCGACTCTGCAAAGCGGATAAAGTAAATATGCCACGGCTATTAAGCTGTGGGCTCCAATGATATTGGAGCAAAAATGATGCTAAAATTAAACATTTTATAACTACTGGTGTTTGAATGTTTTACGGGATTGTCCTGGTCTGTACGGGACAGTAATGTTCATTCCTTTAAACACTGTTACAGAATCGGACAAATATTACTTTGTCCGGTAAAATATGTTTGATTGCTTTAAGATATTTGTTGTCAATAGTTTACGACTGGTGCTTTTAGAAAAATTATTAAATTTGTTAGAATTGGTACAATTATTGCTGTAATAACAGGTATTGGACGGAATAATTGAAATTTTTGTGGTTTTGACTCCGCAGAAAGAATTCTGTGCCTGTGAGAGCGTGAGAATGGAGTTTTAGGTGGGTGTTGCCCAGACTTCGCAAAGCGGAGAAAATAAAGATTACGCAGCTGTTAAGCCGCGCAACTCCACTGCAAATTTGCCGTTAGGCTGAGATTTTGAAATGGAAAGGTTTTGCTGTTCGGATTAACCGGATTAAAACCTCCGGTGCAAAATCGAAAGCTTCCAGGGTTATTTTAAAGAAAGGCTGTGCCTGCCTGTCAGTAGGCGGGGTTATTCTGAGGTTCATTTTTCTGTTAAAGAATCTCGGCAAAAAAGAAAATTTACAATTTTTATTGAAAGGGAGGTAGGAAAGTGAAACAGAGGTTAACAATTACAGAAGTTGCGCAAATAGTCGGTGTTAGCCCAAAGACATTGACTCGGTGGGAGAAATTGGGAAAAATAAACAAATCAAAAAGAGACTGGCGCGGTTGGAGAATTTACGACTCTTCCGAGGTGGAGCTAATCAAGGAATTCAGAGAAGCTCTTTTTGACGTTTAATTAAGGTTTGAATTAATTAACACAAGGGAGAATTGTAAAATGCTAAATAAATATTTTAGAGTGTGTTTAACCGTTGCCTGCGGTTTGGTTTTGTTTGCGGGTAACGTTTATTCCCAGAATTTTTCGAAAGACGTTAATCCAATAATTAAGGAAGAGGCCGCCTCCGAAGAAGAACTGGCGCCGCAATTAAGCGAAGAAGACATTAATAAAATGTTAATGGAAGAAGGCTTGTCCGGTGAATCGTCGACGAGCGGCGAGGAGCTGGCGGCCAGCCAATATACTTTAGGCGCGAATGATGTGATTGAGGTTACGGTTTTAAGGCATCCGGAGGTAAGCGGACAGTACCCGCTTAATAACGAGGGGAAAATCCAGTACGAATTTGTCGGCGACATTAACTTGACCGGTCTTAACAAAGACGAGGCTACCGAAGCTATAAAAAAGAAATTAGAGTCTTACATTATTTCTCCGGAAATTGCTTTGAAAATAACGGAATATAACAGCAAGATTGTTTATGTTATCGGAGAAGTCGGAATGCCGGGCAAGGTTTTTATGCGCGGCGATGCGATAACCGTAAGGGAAGCCCTTATCCGGGCGGGCCTGCCTTTGTTGAGCGCGAAAGCGTCCAAAAGTAAGATTATAACTCCGTCGGCAAGAAAGAAGCCGACTATCCGGCCTGTCAATGTTAATAAATTGCTTTATGAAGGCGACCTTAGGGAAAACTTAGTTATGAAGCCCGGCGATACTTTGTATGTTCCGGCGACAATGATGACCAAAGTTATGCGGGTTATTCAGCCGGTTACGAACCCAGTTGTTACTGCTGCTGGTGCCGGCCGCACTGTTATGACGGGGTTTTAGACGAAGGATGAAGGATAAAGGATGAAGGAGCAAGGATAAAGGATGAAGGATAAAGAAACAAGGAAGAAGGAATAAGGAAGAAGGAAAAAGGAAAAAGGAAAAAGGAAGTTTTATCCTTAAACCTTAAACCTTTAACCTTTAACTAATAAATGGTATTTGTCCCTATTTTTATTTTAAAAAAAATTTAAGAAAGAGAGTTGTATGAGTTCATTTATCGAAGGCGAAAAATCATATATCAATTATTTGAAAATATTATTCATGCGCAAGCATTTGATAATTATTCCGGGTATCTTGGGGCTATTCTTAGGCCTTTGCGCGACCATGATCCTTCCCAAAGAATATAGTTCCACGACGACACTTCTGGTCGAAGAAGGCAAAAGCGACAACCCTCTTTTTGAGAAATTGGCAGTATCAACCTCTATCGAGCAGCGTTTGGAAACAATTAGGGAATCAATGCTCGGCTGGAACAGTATCGCGGAATTGGTTAAAAGGCTCAATATGCATAAAGATGTCAAATCCACCCGCGATTATGAAAACCTGATTCTCGGCATCCGTAAAAAAATGTCCATCCGCCTGAAAGGGCGCAATATTATTCAGCTCGCTTATTACGGCAAAGAGCCTATCAATACCCGTGACGTTGTAAAAAATATTACGGAAATATTTATCGAACGCAACCTGCGCATCCAGAACGAAGAAACATCTGACGCTATAACCTTTATGGAAGAACAGCTGCGGATATATAAGGGTAAGATGAAATCATCCGAAATCGCAGCGATTAAAGATGAGCTTAATGCGCTTCTGGTCGACTCGACCGAGATGCACCCGACGGTAAAACAATTAAGAGAACAGCTTAAAGCTAAAGAAGAAGAATTAAAGAAAGAAAACCTCGAGTACACCGAAGATACAAATAACACTAATCAGGATGCCGCCAGCAACCCGCTTATTACCGAGATCAAAAAGGCCTTGGATAACATTGAAGGCAAATCAAGCGGGTCACTTTCAGAGGGCGGTAAGCCGGACGATATTTATAAAGTTATGTTAATCGATAAATTGGATTCCGCCGTCGCGCGTGATGCCAACGTAAATACCAAGATATACAATATGCTCCTTGAAAGATTGGAGACCGCAAAGATTACCCAGAGGCTGCAGATGTCAAATGAGGGTACGCGTTATACGATTTTAGACCCGCCCCGGGTGCCGTTATCTCCGTCTAAGCCGAATAAAATATTAACTACTTTTATCGGGTTGATTTTAGGTATTGGTGTTGGCGCGGGTTTGGTATTTTTTATGGAATTTTTTGACCGTTCATTTATTGATGTTGAGGAGGCCGCAAAATTCTTTGGCGTCCCTTTAATCGGGGCCATTTCCAAAATAACAACCAGCGATATTGTTAAGGCCAGACGGGACCAAATTACCGGAATATATATTCTAACTTTTATTGCCGGTATAGCATTAATTATGTTTGCGAACATGTTTTCTAGAATTATAAATTAAAGGAAAAGGTATAAGCTATGTACTATAAATATTATGGTTTTAACGAGCCGCCGTTTAATTTAACGCCGAATTCCCGGTTTTTCTTCGAGAGCGGTAAGCATGCGGAGGCATTAAATACTTTGCTTTATTCAATAAATCAACGGAAAGGCTTTGTCGTCTTAACCGGCGATATCGGTTCCGGGAAAACGACTGTCTGCCGCAAGCTTATCAACCAATTGGGGGTTAAAACAAAAACAGCGCTTATAACCAATACTCATATTAGCGGAAAAGATTTGCTTATGACTATTTTGGATGAATTAGAGATTGATTATATTTCGGGCTCAAAGGCCAAGCTGCTTTCGCAAATAAATAATTATTTAATCGAACAATTAAGGAATGATTACAATGTCGTCTTGATTATCGACGAGGCGCAAAACCTGACGGCTTCCGTGTTAGAAGAGGTGAGGATGCTTTCTAACCTGGAGACCGAGGAGGAAAAACTGATTCAAATAGTTTTCTTAGGCCAGCCGGAATTAAAAAAGAAATTAGCGCTCTCGAGCTTGGAACAGCTTAGGCAGAGGGTTGCAATTTATTATGACCTTAACCCTTTAAACCGCGAAGAAACAATTGATTATATCCGCCACCGCTTATCAGTATCCCGGGCAAAGGATGACCGCGAGATTTTTACACCGGAAGCGTTTGAGATTGTGTATGACTTTTCCAAAGGCGTGCCCCGGCTGATTAATCAGATTTGCGATAGTGCTTTATTATCCGGCTATATTTATGAGGCGGATAAAATTGACAGTAAAATAATGTATGAAGTTATAAAAGAATCCCCGACGGTACAATTGAGCGGGGATAAGAACACTAATAGCGACGAAGGTATATCTTTTCCCCCGGGTAAGGGTTTTAAGAAAATTAATCCCGGCTGGGATGATTTTAAGATAAAGGATCAAGGATAAAGAATCAGGGATGAAGGAGGAAGGACGAAGGATGAAGGATAAAGGATAAAGGATAAAGGATAAAGGATAAAGGATAAAGGATAAAGGATGAAGGGGTTAAGGACTTAAAAGCAAAAAACGGCTCTTCTTTTTTAACTTATACATTACTTCTTAAGCTTTTTTATTTTTTACTTAATCCTTAATCCTTAATCCTTCATACTTAAACCTTAAATAAATGGTGTCCCTATTTATTTGGGAATAGTTAAATTAAAGAAACAGAGAGGAATATAAATGGGTAAGATTACAGATGCGTTAAAGAAAGCCGCCGGAGAAAGGTTGGATCATCTCGAAAAAATAGCGCATATCAAAATGAGGGATGAGCTCGTCATAAAAAGAATAAAAGAGTCCAAAATAGACCCCAGTATTATTACCTATTTTGATTCTAAAGCGGTTATAAGCGAGCAATATAAGAATTTGCGTACCAATATTTTAAACAGAAACAAAGGAAAACCGCTTAAGTCTTTTGTTGTGACAAGCGCGCTTCCCGGCGAGGGTAAGACCGTGACGTCTTTAAACATCGCAATTTCCATGGCGCAGGCGGTCAGCCCCACACCGCCCAACAAAATAGCGGCTACCAGGCCTGCTCGGGCAAGATTTCGACTGATCATGTATAGCTCCTTGTGGATTCAATATTGATCATGCGTAGCGAACTTCGTGCCAGAACAAATTAA
>JAKLDK010000098.1 GCA_022703565.1 Candidatus Omnitrophota bacterium | reverse complement strand
AACATTCCGCCGATCATAACAACTCCCATTGATACTTTGACCGGCATAACCGCACCTAATTGGGGAACAACGCCTAAAATAATCGCAACCGAAGTCATAATAATTACTCTAAATCTGTCCGATGCCCCCAGCCAAAGAGCATCAATAATAGGAATTCCTTCTTTCATTTTAATAATTGTATAATCCAGAAGCAGGATTGAATTATTGACAACAATACCGACAAGCATAACCATGCCCAACATTGAAGCAATATTGATTGATTGTTCAAAGAAGAATAACGCGTAAAAAACTCCGATAAATGAAGTCGCGACAGAAATTATTATAGGAATGGAATATAAAACTGAATCCATCAAAGCGCAAAGGAGCATAAAGGTCAAAACAACCGCCAGAAGAAAAGCCTTGCCTGTTTCTTTGGCTGATTCCGCCTGATATTCCGACGTCCCGACATATTTATAGCCATAACCTTCTTCAAACTTAATATCTTTAAAACTATTATCCAAAACACTTTGGACATACCCCGACGATGACTTCGACAAATACCCTTCCAGGCGAATAACACGCACCTTATCCCGATGACGGATTGCCGGCATAGCCTTTCCTTCTTTTAATTCGCCCAATTCAACAACCGGAATCATTCCCTTAGACGAAATAACATTAATTTCCTTAATATCATCAAAATCTTCGGTGTAACTTTTATCCAATTCAACATTGATATCGTATTCTTCTCCCATTTCCTTATAGATATTGGAGTCATCGCCATAAACACTGGCTCGAATAGTATTTCCGACGGCTATATCCGGCAAGCCATATTGAATTAAATTTTTCTGGTCTGAAATAAACTGGATTTCTTTCTTTGGTGTTTTATAAGAAGACTTGACCGATCGGAAATAACCGCTATTTTCCATCTTTGTTTTCATCGCTTTAGATATCTCAATCATTTTCTCATAATCCAAGCCATAAACATTAATCGATATATCCGCCGAAATTCCTCCGCGCGCTTCTCCGCGCTCAAGCATAATTTCAGCGTCGGGAATTTGTGCCATAAAAGGAATAAGTTCATTGATAATCTCGACATCTCCTCTTTTTCGCTTAGATAACGGCAGCAAATTAACAACAACGGCTGAATTCTCAACGCCATCTTTCCCGATATCAGAAAGGTATGATTTCACCTCAGGTATTTCTTTTATACGATTTTCAATAATTTTAGTTACTTCTAAAGTCCGGTCGGCCGTTGAGCCTTGCGGCATTTCGATCTTTACGGTTATCGTATCCTCATCCGAATCAGGATAAAATTCATTCCCGACAAAAGGCATAATAAACTTCAGAGAATAAAAGCATAATAAAGCTATCACGATAGTCGTCTTGGGAAACCGGAAAATAAGCTTGAAAATCTTCTCATATTCGTACTTTAAAAAATCCATAAGTTTATTTGTCAAATTAACCAAAAACACAAATATGTTTAAAGGATTACGCTTCTTTTCTTTTATGCTCTTTTTCTTAAGCAATAAACTGCACAACATCGGAGTTATAGTAAACGACGCCAAAATCGAGAAAAGCGTCGCATAAACAACAGTTAAACCGAAAGATTTAAAAAATTGGCCGATAATTCCACCCATAAAAGCAATTGGGGTGAAAACGACCAAATTTGTCCCCGCCGAGGCAATGATTGCGACAGTAACTTCTTTTGTACCGTTAATAGCCGCATCTACCGACGTCTCTCCTTTATCTAAATGCACCAAAACATTCTCGACAATAACCATTGAGTTAGCAATTAACGTCCCTAAAGAAGTCGCAATAGCTAAAAGAGTCATAAAGTTAATTGTGAAAGCTGAAGCATCCATTAAAAACAAAGTGGAAATAATTGATGTGGGAATCGCTATCGAGGCAATAAATGTTAGGCTCACCTCTCCTGTGAAAAGATACAAAATAGCAATGGTCAAAAGAATTCCCAACAAAATATTGATATAGGTTTCATTTGTTTCTTTAACAATAAAGTCAGTCGTGTCAGTCGCAACCTCCATCGAAACCCCGGGAGGAAGTATTTTACGGAATTCATTAAGGCGCTTGCGGACATCCTTGGAAATATCAACCGCATTACCGTCGGAAACTTTTGTTAATGACAACCCGACAACTTCCTTTCCATTAAAGCGAGCAATCGTCTCAATTTTTTTAAAACTATCTTCAACCCGCCCAATTTCCTTAAGCGGAAAATTTGCCCCATCTTTCGAAACAACAATCAAATCCGCGATTTGCTCTGGATTCTCAAATTCCCCTAAGAAACGCAAACTTAAAGAATTGTTTCCCTTCTCGAGAAGCCCCCCGGGGATATTTTTATTCTTAGTCTTGATGCTATTAATAACATCAACAATTGCGATATAGCGCTGCTTCATCAGCATCGGATCTAAAATTACGTTAATCTGGCGTTTCTTTCCGCCGTACAATTCAACATTAGCAACCCCTTTTACCGCCGAGAAACTATCCTTCAGCTTTTTATCCGCAAATTCATAAAGTTCCCGGCTGTCTAAAGTATCGCTTGATAAAACCAAATCCATAACCGGCGCCATCAAGGGATCAAACTTTTCTATGATCGGCTTATCAATACCTTCCGGCAAGTCGTTTATAATAGCCTCAACCTTATCTTTGACTTCGATTAATTTAATATTTACGTCAGAGGTCATCAAAAATTCAATGGCAACATATCCAAAATTATCAAACGACTGGCTTTCAATTTTCTTGATTTCAGAAAGCTCAGCCACCGCATCTTCAACTTTATTAATAACCAGGGTTTCAACCTCCAAAGGCGTCGCACCGGGATAGGTTACAGTAATCGTAACAATCGGAAAATCAATTTTGGGTTCTTTATCGACTTGCAAATTATAAAAAGAAACTATTCCTAAAACCACAAATACCAATACAATCATAAAAGTAGTTACCGGCCGCTTAACAAAGAATTCAATCATTATATTTCTCCTAAACTTCAGATTTTGTTTAAAATACTAACCTTATCGTTTTCTAGAAGCTGGGTAAAGCCTTCTAAGACAATCAATTCGCCCGGTTTTAATCCGGCGGCAACAATTGCGCCATAACCATTACTATTTATTACAACAATACCCCTTTTATGAGCCAGCCCGTCTTCAACAACCCAAAGATAATTTTTATCGCCTTCTTTGTTAATAATATTATTGGGGACACACAAAACATTTGGCAATGTTTCAACCGTAACATAGGCAATAACAGCCTGCCCCAAGTGAGCTATATCTTTTTCCAAAAGGACTTTAACCAGATACATCCCGGTATCCATTTCAATCTCAACGCCAACTTCAGCAATTTTACCTTTAATAATTTCTCCGCCGAAATTAACATATAAGGGCTGGCCGATTTTTAGCTTGGCGTGAATATTTTGCGGAACATATCCGGCAAAATTAACCCCATCTAGCTTAACAACGGTTATTTTGGTGCGGATTTCGACATTTGATTCTGCCAACTTCCGGATAGAAACCGGCTTTCCCTTTTCTTTCCACTCCGAGAAGGTACTGATTATTTTTATATTTCTTTTAGCTGTAATTTCCGACTGTTTAACTTTTACAAAAATAAAAGTCAAAGCAATCAACGCCAAATATATAATTATTCTTCTTTTATTCATTTTTGCTCCCCATTAATGTCAGCCGTTCAATCTTGGCTAAGGTAGTATTTAGATTAAACAAAGTTGTTTCTTTATTAATTTTTTCATTAGTCAACTGCCATTCAGCATCGTTTAAATCCGTTACTGATATTTGCCCGGAACGGAATAATTCCTGGCTGTAAAGGAACGATTCCTGAGCCCAATGTACGGCTTCTATATTGGCCTCCAAAGTCTTTTTATATTCGCGGTATGAATAGATAGCTTTATCTAATTCCAAAAGATAGCTTTCTTTTCCTTTTTGATATTCCAAGTCAGCATTTCTCTTATCGATTCTGGCCTGTTGCAATTTTTCTCCGGTTTCTCCGCCGGTCCAAATCGGCACGCTCACCTTCAAACCCCAAACTCCATAATCATCCATCGCCTCTTGCCCGACGTAATAATCATTTGAATCTCCCTTGTGGCTCCAAGTTGCAAAAGAGGAAATATCTGGCATAAAATCTGCTTTTTTCGCACTGATTAAATTCTCTTTTTCTTTGATTGCCTCGGATAATGCTTTGATATTGGGCTGATTATTATACAAAGACAATGCCAGCTCTTCCCTGTTCAATTCCGGATATTGTTCCGGTAAAACTTCAACAAGGCTAATATCCTCTTTTGACTCTTCGCCGATAATCACCCTTAAAGCCTCGACCGCAGATACATAATTTGCCCGGGAATTACTAACCAGCGGGACCCGGGAGGCAATGTCAGCTTTTATTTTAATATTATCGCGTTTGGAAACCCTGCCATCCGCACTTCTCTCTTTTATAATTCCCTCATTTGATTTAACATTCTCATAAGATTTCTCGGCGATATCCAAGATATTGCGCGCAAGATAAAGATTGTAATACGCGATCTTAGCATTAAAGATTATTTCCTGCCGTGTCCCATCCTTATAATAGCGGCTAACATCAATAGCTTTCTTTGCTGCGGCAACTGAAGAAAAAGTTTTGCCGAAAGTAAATAACTTTTGATTAACAGTTATACCCATATCAAGGCCATATTCTTTTGTTAACTGATTGAGCGCATTATCCGGATATTCAAAATTATTTTTCCAAGTTGCGGAGCCATCAATTTGCGTGAAATAAGCGGCGCGCTCTTCTTTATATTTCGAATTCATTTCCTCAACCAAATTTTCGCTCATTTTATAATCTTCACTGGTTGAGATTGCCCGTCCGATGGCATCATTAAGCGTCACAACTATCGGATTCTGACGGGAAATATCTTCCGCGTATACCGCATAAACATTAATAAATATAAAAGCAACCAACAGTACAAATGTTATTATTCTTTTCATTTTGCCCTCGCTAATTCTTTCAATCCCAAACTATTCCACAATATCTGTAGTTGACGGGTATAGTGATAACCTTTACTTTTTATCTTTTCAAACTTAAGAGCAACCAATGTTCCAACCATAATAGCCATCAGCGATACTAATATATCATCAAGTTTTACATCGGGATGAAATTCATTATTTTTCTGCGCTTTTTTCAAACAATCTCTTAAGAAATCCTCGACAAACATTGTTTCTATCTCTTCAATCCCGGGGAAATCGGGAAAATACATCTTTTTTTCTATCTCTGGAATAGAAAGAGTTTTTGGTTTTTCCTTCTGAATAACCAAAACCGAGATTATCTGATAAACAATCTTAGTATTATCCAGCTCCTCCGACATCTTATCAAACGTAGCATTTATTAAAGGAAGATACTTACCGTTGGTAATTGCCTTTTGCGCCCGCCAAATAATCTTTATAAAAAGCATCTGCATATAATAGCTAATAATATCCGTCTTTTCGGAGAAATAGTTAAAGAATGTCCCCTCAGAGACTTCGGCATCTTTACATATCTCTTTTATCGAAATGTTATCATATTGGGCATCTTCAAATCTTTTTACAAAAGCATTCATTATCGCAATTTTGGTCCTGGCATGCTTCTTTTCCCGCAACGAATATTCTTGTGCCATATATCACACCTCCTATTATTGAAGTACACACTAAATATATAGCATACTATAACTTTGATGTCAACTATCGTTATTTCTTTTTTACACTTATTTCCTATGTTTACATTACATATTTTTTTGTTTATCTTCCATCTGTAAACATTTGACATGTTTTATTTAAATCTTTATACTTCCTTATATTGCGGAAGTGGCGGAATTGGCATACGCGTACGTCTCAGAAGCGTATGGGGAAACCCTTGAGGGTTCAACTCCCTCCTTCCGCATTTTTATCATTTCAAGCAATGTAAAGATATTCTGCTGACAATTTACCCAAACTTTTTCTTTTAAATTCTTTTGTTTTAAGGTAATCTAAATTCTATGGAAAAAGATACCCAATTATTAGTCATCGGAGCCGGCCCAGGCGGATACTCAGCTGCCTTCGCCGCCGCTGAATTAGGATTAAAAGTTACGTTGGTTGATAAAAATTCTTATTTGGGCGGAGTTTGCCTTCATAAAGGATGTATTCCTTCCAAAACACTTTTACATGCGGCTAAACTAATTTTTGAATCGCAGGATGCCGGACAATACGGCTTAAATTTCACAAAACCCACAATTGATATAACCAAATTACGCAGTTTTAAAGACGAGGTTATAAAGAAATTAACTTCGGGCCTAACTTTCTTATGCAAAAAGCATAAAGTAACTTTTATTTACGGCGAGGCATCATTTATTGATTCTAATACTGTTAATATTCAAAATAATGGGGCAAACCAAAATATTTCTTTTGACAAAGCCATAATCGCAACCGGTTCAAACCCAATTAAATTTCCCAACATCGAATTTAACGAACACATTTGGGATTCTACCTCTGCCCTAGCTTTGAATGAAATTCCCGAAAACCTACTTATCGTCGGAGGCGGATATATCGGCCTGGAATTAGGGACTGTTTATGCCGCTTTGGGCTCAAAGGTATCGGTTGTCGAATTAACTGATGAAATCTTGCCCGGGTTAGATTCTGATTTAGTCAAAATATTCAAGAAAAGGTTAAAAAACATTTTTGCAAATATCTGGACTAATACAAAATTGCTAAAAGTTGAAAAATCTGCTAACGGATTATCCGTCAGCCTTCAAGACAAAGAAGGCAAAATCACAAATAAAGAATTTAATAAGGTATTAATATCAATCGGGCGCAAACCAGACGTACAAAGCTTAAAATTAGAAAAAACAAAAGTATCGCTCGATGAAAAAGGTTTCGTAAAAACAAACAACAAGCTGCAAACAAATGACCCTTCAATTTATGCGATAGGAGATATTACCTCCGGCCCATTGCTCGCCCATAAAGCTTCAATGCAAGGGCGCATTGCTGCTGAAAACATCGCCGGATACGAAGAGTTCTTTAATCCCAAAGCAATTCCAGCTTGTATTTATACTGACCCCGAAATTGCCACCTGCGGAATGTCCGAGATTGAGGCTAAAATAAAGAATATCGATTATAGCGTTATTAATTTACCCTGGCTGACTTCGGGAAAAGCTGTTTCTCTCGACCGGACCGACGGTTTAACCAAGATTCTAGTCGATACTAAAACAAAGAAAATCATAGGCGTAGGCATCGTCGGAGTCGGAGCATCAGAAATAATATCAGGAATGACTATCGCGATTGAAAACATTATGGACATCAAACAA
>JAKLDK010000097.1 GCA_022703565.1 Candidatus Omnitrophota bacterium | reverse complement strand
CTTTGACTAAAAATGATCCCCAAGCCAAACCAAAAGCAAAAAGCCACCAAAACCACCCCGACTAATAAACCATAATAATGAGACGAATAAGGAAGATTTACAAACAAATAAAAACCAGCAGCTGCTACCAAAGAAGAAATCAAATATACGATTGAAAAATTAACTGAAGTCATTAATAAAACCAGAGAAATGTCAACCGCATACAGAAAATAATTAAGGAATATATTATGAGCGATCAATTTAACTGGGCATACACAGATAAAGTTAAAGAGCATTTTGTAAATCCGAAGAACATCTTAAAAGATAACGAAGATTTTAAAGATGACGGAAAAGGCATCGTCGGAAATATCAAATGCGGCGACCAGATGATGATGATGATAAAAGTTGATGATAAAAAAGGTATTATTACCGATTGCCGCTGGAAAACCTACGGTTGCGCTTCAGCAATTGCCTCAACATCAGTTTTATCTGAGATGGTAAAAGGGATGGACTTGATTAAAGCCTATAAACTGACGCCAAAAGACATTACCAAAGAATTAAACGGTTTGCCGGAGCACAAAATTCACTGCTCGGTTTTAGGAGACAAGGCTTTACGCGCGGCAATAAACGATTATTACCGAAGAACGGGGCAAGAAAACAAAATTACAGTTGAAACTGCCCGGATAATCTGCCAATGCATGAACGTTACTGACCATGAAATAGAAGAAGCTGTGCTGGAAAATGCCCGGACCTATTTGCAATTACAGGAAAAGACTAAATTAGGAACAGTTTGCGGCCAATGCGAAGAAGAAGCTACAAAGCTGTTAAACGAATATATCAAGAAGCATTTTGGATAAACAAGGCACAAGACAAAAGTCACAAGTCACATCGCACAAGACACATGACTTAAAACATAAAGCATGTTGTCATCCCTGCGCATGCAGGGATCTTTGAAAGAATTAATTTTGTAGAGATTCCTGGACAAGCCAGGAATGACGAAAATATTCCGGCACTACGGTCGGAATGAGATTTTATAGCAATTAAAATTATCAATAGGAGAACTAAAATGGATAAGAAATTAATCAAAATAGTCGACGAAAAAATCAGGCCATTTCTTAGAGGGGACGGCGGAGATTTAGAACTTATAAGTTATGAAAACAATGTCTTAACAATTAAATATCAAGGTAGCTGCGGATGCTGTCCGCATGCCGCGATGGGCACATTAAGATATATCGAACAAGTTTTAAAAGAAGAGTACAATACCGACATCAAAGTCAAGATGGCATAAGCTTTATGCAGTATTCTATTACGGAAAAGCTTCCCGTCATTGACACAATGATGCGGCCGTTGAAAGATTTGCGGCTTTCTGTTACAAGCAAATGTAACCACCGTTGCCCTTATTGTATGCCGGAGCACTCTTGTTCTAACTTACCTGAAAGTAATATTTTCTTATCCGATGATGAAATCTTATATTTATCTTCGATATTTGTATCGCTTGGAGTTGAGAAAATAAGAATTACCGGCGGAGAACCACTTCTTAGGCCGAACCTTCCAAATCTAATTAATAAGCTGTCAAAGATCCATGGGCTGCACGATTTAGCTTTAACAACCAACGGCTCACTATTAGAGAAATTCGCTTATGAACTTAAAGCTTCCGGGCTCAACAGATTAACTGTAAGCTTAGATTCAATTGACAATAATATTTATAACCGAATGACTGGAAATAGGGGCAACCTAATAAAAGTTATTTGTGGAATTAAGAAAGCTCAAGAAGCCGGCTTTAACAATATAAAGATAAATTCCGTAATTATAAAAGGAGTAAATGATAGCGGGATAATTGATTTGGTTAATTTCGCACGGGAAAATAATTTAATCTTACGTTTTATCGAATATATGGATGCGGGAAACAGCAATAATTGGACGTCCAAAGATGTTTTGCCGTTTGAGAATATATTCCAAACAATTAATAAGAAATATCCGCTCAAAATACTCGAGCCAAATTATAAAAGTGAAGTCGCCTCAAGATATGGATTTTATGACGGCAAAGGCGAGATTGGTTTTATCTCATCAATTTCAAAACCTTTTTGCCACAACTGCAGCCGAATCAGATTAACCTCGGATGGCAAAATTTACAATTGCCTTTTCACTGAAAATAATTTTGATTTAAAAACAGCATTACAAAATAACCTATCCCGTGAAGATTTAGCCAAACAAATTATTAACATTTGGGAAAACAGGAGGGATTGCTATTCCCAGATACGCAGCGAATTCTTATCTTCCAACAAAGCAATTTCCAAGCCCGAGATGTTTCAAATCGGCGGATAAAATAGACGCCATATTACCAAAATAAATTATTAGATTTTGCCCTATAGCCTTCAAATTCACCTAATAATCTAACCTCCCGGACTAAATCAATATTAAATTTATCCTTAACCGCTTTTTTCATCATATCTGATAAAGCGAGGACATCTTCGGCTTTCGTTTTCCCATGGCTGATTATAATATTAGCGTGTTTTTCAAAAACTCTCGCACCGCCGACTTTAAATTTCTTACAACCGGCTTTATCCAGAAACCAACCGGCGGATTGTCGAATCCCGGCCTTTGAGGTGGGTTCAATATTCTTAAAGAAACTTCCGGCCGTCGGTATTTTCTTCCAGTCCGGATGTTTTAAACTGCGTTCAAGCAAAATATAATCCCGTTCTTTTTTTAATTCTTTTTTATTCCCAGGCTTTAAAACAATCTTTACCGAGAGAACAACCCAATTATTGGATTTAAATATTGATTCGCGATACCCGAATTTTAAATATTTCTTCTTAATTTCTCTTTTGGTTCCTTTGCTATCAAGAATTACAACCGATTCCAAAGAATCGCTCATCGCTTGGCCATAAGCCCCGGCATTTCCGACGATAGCTCCGGCAACTGTCCCGGGGATGCCGCCTGCAAAATTAAGCCCGGCCAATCCTCTTTCACAAGCTATTTTAGCTAAATCATCTAAAAGCGTGGCCCCGGAAACAATAATTCTGTTATTCTTTACAGAAATGAGAGGAGAAGGACTTATGAATCTTACAACATAACAATCTATATTTTTATCTGATGCAAGCAGGTTAGAACCGGCACCAATAACAATAAAAGGAAAGTTGTTCTTACAAAGCTCTTTAACAGTTGAAACCAATTTACTTTCGGTTTCAGAAGTAGTAACACCTAGCGATTGTGCGCCTAATCGAAAAGTGGTAAAAGCCGATAGTTTTTTATCTTTTTCAAATTTTATTTTCATAATTTATCTCTAAAGCTCCGGCATTTTAAACATTATATTCTTTTCCGGATTATCAAATTCAATAATTTTGACTTCCTTAAATTTATTCTTGATAGCCATTACCAAATCGTCGACAACAAAGCGTGGCACAGAAGCGCCCGAGCTTATACCGATATTCTCTTTGCCCCTTAAAAGCTCGAGGTCAAATTCATCCACTGAATCAATAAGATAGCTTGGTTTACCGGCTTTTTGGGCTGTTTCGCGCAAGCGATTGCTGTTTGAACTCGATTTTGAACCGCAAATAATAATAATTTCGCATTTCTTTGCTAATTCTTTAACCGCATCTTGGCGAGTTTGAGTAGCATAACAAATATCGGACAAACTTTGCGTTACTAGATTTCTGAATTTATTTTTTAATTTATCAACAATTATTTTTGTATCATCAACTGATAGCGTTGTCTGGGTAATATAAGCAACTTTTTTATCGGGATTAATCTGCAACAAATCAACATCTTTTTCACTCTCAACAATATGCAATAACTCTTTTTTAACATATCCGGCCGTACCAATAGTTTCCTGATGATTCTTATGCCCGATTAATACGACCTCAAAACCGGACTGGGAATATCTTTTGGCTTCATTGTGGACCTTACTTACCAAAGGGCAAGTCGCATCAATTATCTTCAATTTCTTATCCCGAAGGACTGTAAACACTTCCGGAGGGACACCATGAGCGCTCAGGACAACAACATTACCCGGCGGTATTTCTCTTAAGTCATCAACAAAAACTACTCCGCGTTTCTTAAAATCATTAACTACATGAGTGTTGTGCACAATCTCATGGTAAACATATAAGGGAGAAGAATACTTTTTCAGGGTTTTTTCCACAATGTGGATAGCATAAAAAACCCCGGAACAAAACCCTTGAGTCCTAGCTAAATAAATTTGCATTTGAATTATCCTATAAACTAATTTATAATTGGTGATTATAACACGCGCCATAAACTAATACATAGAAAAAATCATGGAACTTTCCAAAAGAAGAAGAACACCAACAGTTGAAGTCGGTCAAATCAAGATCGGCTCAAACCATCCGATTGTCATCCAATCAATGACCAATACTCCAACGGATATGATTGAATCAACTGTGGACCAAGCAATCGAGTTAATAAAAGCCGGTTCGGAGTTAGTCCGCATCACAGTTAATGATGATAAGGCCGCGGAAGCCATTCCGGAAATAATTAAAAGGATCGTAGACCAAGGTTATAATACGCCTATTATCGGTGACTTTCATTATAATGGGCATGAATTGCTGAAAAGGCATGCCAAATGCGCGGAGAAATTAAGCAAATACCGCATTAACCCCGGGAATTTAGGCCGCGGTAAAAACCACGATGATAACTTTGCCACAATTATTAAGACTGCAATTGAGTATAACAAACCTGTGCGTATCGGAGTAAACTGGGGTTCGATTGACCAAGAATTGTTAACAGCGCTTATGAACAAGAACTCTAGATTAAGAAACCCATTGAGCGATAAAGAAGTTATTTGCGAAGCCATGATTGAATCAGCCTTACGCAGTTCTGATTTTGCCCGGCAATTAGGGTTGCCGCGGGATAAAATAATTCTTAGCGTTAAAATGTCGGATTTACAAGATATGGTAAATGTAAATTACCGGCTATCAAAGAAATGCGATTATCCTCTACATATTGGTTTAACCGAAGCCGGAGTTGATATCCAAGGCATTGCCTCATCAGCCGCCGCATTAGCGATTCTTATCCAGCAAGGAATAGGCGATACAATAAGAGTGTCACTAACCCCTGATTTACATCAAAGCCGCGCCCGCGAAGTCGAGGTTTGTAAACATTTGCTGCAATCGATGGGCATTAGATTCTTCGAGCCAAAAGTAACCAGCTGCCCAGGCTGCGGACGGACTAACAGCGATTTCTTTTTATACCTCTCACAGTGCATAACCGATTACATCAAAAATAAGATTCCAGAATGGCAAGCTCAATACAAAGGCATTGAGAAATTAAATATTGCCGTTATGGGTTGTGTTGTAAACGGGCCCGGGGAATCACGCCATGCCAATATCGGAATAAGTTTACCCGGGCAAACCGAAGAACCGGTAGCACCGGTTTATATCGAGGGGAAAAAGGAAAGAATTTTATCCGGCAATAACATTAAAGATGAATTTATCGAAATTTTAGAAGAGTATATCAAAAATAAATATTCTAAAAAATAAGCGTGGGGACACCTTGGGTGACACGTACGGTACGTGTCCCTTCTAAAAAAGGAGAGACAAAATGAACTGCGAGCAAAACAAGAAACTAATGGATTTCGGACTGTTGATTTTGCGTGTCGGCTTGGGAATTGCCTTTATTATGCATGGCTTCCCCAAATTACAAGGCGGAGCTCAAGTATGGGAAGGAATTGGGAAAGCGATGTCTAATGTTGGCATAAACTTTGGGTTTCAATTCTTCGGATTAATGGCCGCTTTATCAGAATTCTTAGGCGGAATTTTATTGATTTTAGGATTATTTGTCCGCCCGGCAAGCTTATTCATGTTTATAACAATGCTCGTCGCATCCTTAATGCATATTAAAATGGGCCAGGATTTCGGGAAATCATCTCACGCTATTGAATTAACAATCGTATTCTTAAGTTTATTTTTAATCGGCCCCGGCGGATATAATTTCGATTTTATTATTAAGAAGAAAGCTAAATCTTAACAAAATCAACGATTTTTCTTTTTTCGAATAAAGCATATTTTTTGTAACCGGCTTTTTTCGCCAAAGTTCTAGCTTCATCAAATGCCCGGCCAACTTGGGCGGGACTGTGGGCATCAGAACCAAATACAATCGGGACTTTAAATTTGGCATATATTTCTAAATGATCTAAAGAGGGATACATTTCGTGCGCCTTTTTAAATAAGCCGGAGGTATTAATTTCGATTGCCGCACCGGAACTCTTAAAAACTTCTGCGGTTCTTTCGACTTCCTTTTTCATTGATAATGTTGCCCGGTCTCCGAATTTCTTAACTAAATCAACATGCGCCATAATATCAAACATCTTTGACTGCGCCGCTTTCCTTAAAAGCCCAAAATAACTTTTATAAACAGCATTCACATCAACCTCGTCCCATTTATAACGCTGAATCGGGTTATCAAAACCCCAATCTTCGATAAAATGGACTGAGCCGATAATATAATCATACGAATTGCGCTCTAATACCTTTTTAGTCTTATCTTCAAAGCCGGCAATATAATCAGCCTCAATTCCCCGTCGAATAATAATCACCTTGCCATATTTAGCTTGCATTTCATCAATCAACTTATGATAAACAGGCAATTCTTTTAAACTCATCGCAATAGTCGGATCCTTATGTGAAACAAGGGGAGCATGGTCAGAAAACCCAATTTCCTTTAAACCTATTTTTATTGCCTGCTTAACATAATCTTCCGGCTGTCCATTGGCATGCCCGCAAAGATAGGTATGCATATGATAATCAGTAGTTATTGGCATCAAAGATATCCTTTCAAATGTAGCAATTATGTCATCCCTGCGAATGCAGGGATCTCTAAAACGTTTTATAAACGTCCTATGGTTAACCAAAGGCGGCAAAAAGATTCCGGCACTTCGTCCGGAATGACACCGCAAACGATAACGTATATTAACACATTATTGCCGGATTTTGAAGTTTGACAGCATAAATTCTATGTGCTATCATTTCGCATCAATAAAAAAGGCATGCTATGGAGAAATATTATAAAGACTTAATTAAAGCTATCGGTGAAGATTTAACCCGCGACGGATTACGTAACACGCCCAAAAGAGCGTCCGAAGCATTTAAATACTTAACCAAAGGCTACCAAGAAAACCTGGATGAGGTTGTTAACGGCGCGATATTTGAATCCGACAACGACGAGATGATTATCGTTAAAGATATCGAATTATATTCCATGTGCGAACATCATTTATTGCCATTTTTTGGCAAATGCCATGTTGGATACCTGCCGAAGGGTAAAATAATCGGGTTATCTAAGGTAGCTAGAATTGTTGATGTTTTTGCCCGCCGCTTGCAAGTACAAGAAAACCTGACAAAACAAGTTGCCGAAACTATCCAAAAGTATACCGGCGCGCAAGGAGTAGGAGTTGTTATCCAGGCCCAGCATCTTTGCACAATGATGCGCGGAGTTGAAAAACAAAATTCCTCAATGATAACTTCCTGTATGTTAGGCGCGTTCCGCCGGAACATCTC
>JAKLDK010000096.1 GCA_022703565.1 Candidatus Omnitrophota bacterium | reverse complement strand
TTTAAGCCTTTAAAATAAGCTTTCGCAACTTGTTCATATTGCGAAACCGAGAAAATCAAAGTAGCGTTCACATTAATCCCTCTTGAAATCAAGTCTTCAATAACGCTGCAACCTTCTTTTGTCGACGGCACCTTTATCATCAAATTTGGGCGGTTTACTTTTTTGTATAATCTTACGCCCTCTTCAATTTGTTCTTTAACGCAATTTGCCAGCTTAGGATTAATTTCCAAACTCACGTAACCGTCATTATGTTCAGACTTTATATAAACATTCTTAAAACAATCGGCGGCATCTTGAATATCTTTTACGGTTAATTCGTCATAAATTTGGAAGGTAGATTTCCCTTCTTCTTTGAGTTGGACGATCATATCATCATAATCATGCCCGGAGGCGATAGCTTGATTGAATATCGAGGGATTGGATGTGATTCCTAAGACACCGGAGTCGATGAGTTTATTGATTTTACCGTTTTTTATAATTGCGCTGCTTATATAATCCAGCCAGACGCTTTGGCCGTATTGTGATAATTGTTTTAGGCTGGTATTTTGCAAAGATTTATTTCTCCTTGAGCGTTATTTCTTCCTAGACAAGACTTGTTTTACGGCTTGGACAATATCAACATCTTTTAAATGATACCGTTTCAATAATTCTTCCGGTGTCCCTGATTCTCCGAAGGAATCTTTGACTGCAATCATCTCGATTGGGACCGGATACTTCTGGGCTAAAAGTTCGGCAATTGCGCTTCCCATTCCGCCGTGAATTTGATGCTCTTCGGCAGTTACAATCGCGCCGGTTTCTTTTGCGGCTTGAATTAAAGTTTTTTCATCCAGCGGTTTAATCGTGTGTAGATTAATAACGCGGGCGTTAATATTTTGTTCCTGTAATTTTTGCGCGGCTGATAATGCTTCCGAAATCATAACTCCGCAGGCAATAATTGATACATCCGAGCCTTCTTTTAAGATATTGGCTTTACCGATAATAAAAGTGTCTTCTTCTTTTGTGACAATTGGCAAAGGTGCGCGCGATGTCCTTAAATACATGGGCCCCTTTTCTAAACTGATTGCGCGGGTAGCTTTTCTCGCCTCAATTACATCACAGGGGCAGATTACTTTTATATTTGGTAAAACACGCATTAAAGCAAAATCTTCCAGGCATTGGGCTGATGCTCCATCTGGCCCGACGGTAACACCCGCATGCGAACATACGACTTTAACGTCGCAATTGTTGTAGCAGACATCCATCCTGAGCATGTCATAAGCGCGGTTAGTTAAAAATACGGCAAAGGAATTTACGAAACATTGAAAACCTTGCAAGGTTAATCCCGAAGCCATTCCCACCATATCTTGTTCGGCAATTCCGACGGAGAAAAACCTATCCGGATAAGCATTCTTAAAATATTCGGCGCGGGTAGCATCTTCCAGGTCAGCGGAAACAACTAAAATCTTTTCATTTTCTTTCGCGATCTTAACTAATTCTTCGCCGAAGCCGTCGCGGGTTGGTGTCGGTTTATTCATTATTTTAAATCCTTTAAAGCTTTATCTAATTGTTCGTTATTAGGAGCTTTACCATGCCAGTCACGGTTTCCTTCCATAAAAGAAACTCCCTTGCCTTTTATGGTATGAGCAATTATGACAAAAGGTTTATCTTTACATTTATCAAAATCATCAAGAGCCTTAAATATTTCATCGAAATTATGGCCGTCGACTTCTACTGCCTTCCAGCCGAAACTTTCCCATTTCTTAGCCAAAGGTTCGAGTGATTTAATTTGCTCGACGGGGCCGTTTTCCTGGACTTTGTTGTAATCGACGATAGCGCAGATATTGTCAATTTTAAAATGGCTGGCGGTCATAGCGGCTTCCCAGTTGGAGCCCTCTTGTAATTCTCCGTCGCCTAAAAGGCAAAAAACCTTGGTATCTTTTTTAAGTAGTTTTGCTCCCAAGGCAGCGCCATTGGCAACTGATAACCCATGGCCTAAAGAACCGGTATTGAACTCAATTCCCGGAACTTTTTGATGAACATGGCCTTGTAAGCGGCTTCCTAACTGTCGGAACGTTGACAATTCTTCTTTCCCGAAAAATCCGTATTGTGCCAAAACAGCATACACAACAGGAGTGGTATGCCCTTTGGAAATAAAAAGAAAATCTCGTCCCTCCCACTTTGGATTTTTAGGGTCATATTTCATTTTGTAGGCATATAGGGAAATTAGAATTTCAACCGCGGATAAAGACCCGCCCGGATGTCCGGAACCGGCCTTATTGGTCATCTTAAGAATTGTTTCTCGAATTTGAAAAGCTACTTTTTTAAGTGATGTGATGTCTGGTTTATTTTTATTCATTTTTTTAAATTTTTATGGGCCATGCAGGAATCTCAATGAGCATATGGTTTATGAGGCAAAGCGTACATAAACCATAAGTGCGAATTGATCCTGAGGGCCTTTGCCCGAGGGAAACTATATGGTTTCCCCACTGATTAAGAGTCAGCCCTGACTTTTCTAAAAAACAAATGAAGTCAGTGTCATCATTTCTTCAATGTTTTTTAGAGAAATGATGATTGCTCTAGTTTCCAATTTATATATATGGGCCATGCAGGAATCGAACCTGCTACCCACTGATTAAGAGTCAGTTGCTCTACCATGTGAGCTAATGGCCCAAGTTTACCTTAGTGTATATTTAGAAAGAACTTGGAGCCTATACTTTTGCTATAAAACTATACAGGGCAAAAGTGTGGCCCAAAATTAACTACTGATTCAAAATACTTAGATAAATAACAAAAAATGATGGGAAATTAATGCTTCTGTAAATCCCGCGGTTATTTATAGCAGACTTTTTGAGCCATGTCTAGGCTATTTGCAATATTATATATATAAATATTACTTACTTCGTTTCTTTTCTTTTTTAACTGAACGAGAATTTCCGTGTGAACCGCGATAAATCTTGCCTTTTTTTGTTCGTTTGTCACCTTTACCCATATAACTCCCTTTTTTGATTAAAATAATATAAAATGCACCAATATTTATAACAAATATTGGCTTAATAGCAAGTTTTTTATATTTTTGTTGTTTAAGAAGCTATTTGGTTCTTTTTACTTTGCGCCTTAAGGCTTTTGTCATCCTATCAAAAGCTTGGGCCGCGCTTCTTCCTTCGGTTAAATGGTTGTCGCAGATTGCCGCATATCCGCAACGATTCTTGATTTTGAAAATTTTTACTGCCTTTTTCCCGATAGATTTCATATTGCCTCCTTTTGGAAAAAGAATTTATACACTTATATTATATTTAATAACTTGAACTTGCTAGTGGAGAATTAGTTTTTTTATCGGAATAAAGATTATTCAATGTAAGGAGATATTCTTTCGCTGATTTGCTCCGCGATAATTTTATAACCTTCAGCGTTGGGATGGATCCCGTCGTATTTGAGTTTAGGATTATTGATGATGTCTTTCATTACATCCGGAATAATGATGCTGCCGTACTTTTTTGCGATTTTTTCGAAACCGCTTTTGTATCTATTTCTTATCAATCCGACCTTAACAATCGCAATTGCTGTCATGGCGCCGGTTTTGTGGATATTTGAGACAATTTCTTCCATGTTCTTTAATGTTTCCTCTTTAGGTATTTGTTTAAAGAAGTCATTGGCGCCGAATTCAATAATAACCAATTTGGGGTTATGGGCTAAAACATCGCGGTCGATCCGCCTTATGGCGTCGCGGGTTGTCTCCCCGCTCTGTCCGGAATTGATAACCGGAATTGAGAAATATTTCCCTAGGAGTGACGGGAAGTCTTCGCCCGGGTTAACGCCATATCCTTCGGTTAAACTATCGCCGAAGCATACGATTGTTTTGCCTTTCGAATCAAGATGAGAAATATTTCTTGGGCTGCAGGATAAAATAACTAACGGCAGCAATAAGGATATAAATATTATTTTCATTTCTCTTTTAGTACTACCGAGGTTACTACTTGTTTTTCGGGAATTTGCCAATATTTTCTTAGCAGATTGTTTTTATCTTCCTCATTTCCTACGAGGACAAATCCGTGTTTTTCATAAAAATTTATTGCCCAAGTGGCAGATTTCCAAGTCCCGATGAGAATCGGTTTTTTAGTTAAAGTGCGCAAATGGCTCATTAACTTCCCTCCGATCCCCTTTCCCCGATATTTTGTCAGGACATAAGCATGCCGGATCAAGGTAACGTCTTTTACGCCCTGGATTCCCATAACTCCGATTAAGGCATTATTTTCTTCGTATCCGAAGAATTTTACTTTACGGGAAATTTCTTTTTCAAGATAGTCGGCGGAAAAATACGGTTCATGCCAGCAATCTTCCGGAATTACGTCTTTGTAGCAAATGGCGGCATCATTGATTATTTCTAGGATAGAAGCAAAATCTTGGGGTTTGCATTTACGAATCATAAAAATATTTTAACAGAATTGCGTAAAATATTTTCTAAAAAAATTAAATCTTTTGCCAAGAAACAACAATGAACCAGTTTGAAGATCCGCCAATCATGCCCGGTGGCATATTGTTTACAGTTTCCGGGACTTGAAAAACAGCCGGTACATTTGTCCCTACATCAAAATAGTTGGAAACAATTGTTCCGACGATATCAGTCTGCCTTGCCACAACCACTTGCTCTTCAGCGTAAAAAAGGCCCATTACATCAAGTTGTGAGCTAGTAGCTAAAGTGATTTGATGTGGTGTCATAAATCCTACTATGTTCGTAGGGAAAGTTCTTCCGGTTGCCGGTGTAACTAAATTGACATCGATGTCAACATTTCCTGTTGCCAAAATAGTTCCTTTACCTGTATAGGTAACAGTTTTATCATTACCGTTTTTAGTTACAAAGAAATTGTTGTTTCCGTCAATATAAACACGCCCGGAAATAACCATATTGCCGTTTCCATCCATGCTAATACTGCCATTGGCATTAGAATAACTAAAACTGCTTCTAGCGTCTAAATTGCTAAGTTCATTAGTTAAGACTAAGGCATGGTCATGAAAATATTCTTGAAATGTTTGCGAGGTGTTTTCTGGCGCCGGGTCAGACAAGCTTGGGAAATGGATATTTTCGCCTAAATCCCAGCCATTTGTTGTACCGTTATCTGAATAGACTTGGGCTGCTCCTTGATTTCCGCCCCAACCGTCTTGGACATAAACACCGTCGACAGTTTCTTTGTAAGCATTGCCGTTTTGATTTATTTCTCCTACGGATGATGAGCCGCTTAATCCGACGACACCCCTTTTAACCCTTAAGTTTGCGTTTAGAGTTTCAAGGCTTTCTCCTCCTAGTATCGTTGTGGGCAATACGGGGACACGATCTCTTAAATCCGTTGTTAATGTACGGTAATTATTTCCTACTAGTTCAGCTGTCCCTCCTAAGTTGACGGCAAAATCTCCGGGATTTAATCCGGAACCTAATATCACAACTGAGCCGCGGATATCAACATTTCCATTAATCATTGCGCCTGAGGCTCCGGCTCCGGCAAAAATTGCCGTTCCCCAAGGAGAAATTTGAACCATCCGGGCATAAATTAGAATTGTATGCGTATCATCGCCGATTGTTCCGGTTGATTGAACCCAAACATCTCTTCCTCCGACTACATTTTTCATAGAAACAGTATAAGAACCACCATTAAAAGTTGTATCGGAGTAAGGGATTTGATAAAAATTAACTGAGTCTGGCCCAATCGCGAAACCATTTATGTCGCCATCTGACCAGCTGGGTGTTGTGTCTACAACAAAGTCTCGGCGTAAATCATAAAGGCCGCGTTCAATTCCAGCCTCGGCAATATGGAAAGCTATCGTGTTTTTCCGGTCGCGTTCGGCTACTTTTGTTTCATTGCTGAGTAATACCATAAAAGCCGCGCCAATTCCCAGCATAGAAAGAATAACTAAATACGATATTAGCAGTAAGCTTCCGCGTTCATTCTTTGCAAACTTTTTTAAATTTTGCCCAATTTTATTTAACATGGTAATCACCTCTCAATTCCTTATTTGTATTTTATATGTTAATTGAGTCGTGATTGTCCGCCCCGTCGTTGTATTCTTCTGGCCGGTTAAGGCAATTTCAATCATATGCGGTGATGCCGAAGCTCTTTTAAAATGTAATTGCGAAATATTATTCGCTAAAATTGTTGTTCCGGAATCAGAAATCTTTTGTAGTTGATTCCCATCTGGCCCGGCTAATTTATACTGAATTGTTCCGCTGCTCCAGACAATAGTCCCTCCTGATACTCCGGCTGGGACTTTAAAAGTTATTTGGTCGTACCAATTGTCATCGTCTGGTACGTCAAATATCGAAGCATCGCCGGCTTCACGAAGGTCGTAACGCATCCATTCAACGCCTTTGCGTACTTCTTGCTGCAGTTCAAGCTTAATTTTATTGGCTTGCCAGGACTGGTCGCCTACCGTAGCAGCGCTATATAGCCCAGCGCAAAGAAAAGTAAAAATTAATAAAGTTATGACCGATTCAACTAATGTAAAGCCTTTTCTATTTATTAACATGTTTTGCGAAATAATGTTCATACACTTCTCCCTAGCCCGAGCGGCGGGCAATCATACCCATAATCTGGGCGATAGAATTGATTTTGCCGTCGCCGTTTTTATCTTCGCCCATATCTAATATGCCATCTAAGTCTGAGTCTTCACCGATGATACGTCCGTATTTGTCCCGCCAACAGGCCACAATTTCAACTTCGTATAAATCATTGTTGGCGGAGTTAATATAAATTATTCCGATACCGTCTAGGTTAGTTAATTGAAATGTATTCCCCGGAGTTCCGCCGCTGCTATAGTCGGCTAGGATATTATTGAAATCGTGGTTGCGCATTAATTCCAGTTTGCTTTGCACTTCACCGGTAGCCAAGGTTTTATTCTCCGAAAGTTTGGATAGGACGGTGGTGTAGATATATAGCTTCATCATACCGACAATTGATATCCCTAAGATTGCGGCTACGATTACTAGTTCGACTAAGGTGAAGGCTTTTTTTTGCATTGATACTTCCTCCTAAATTAAAACGCCTATCCAAAAGAAATAGGATAGGCGCATAAAATCAAAGTTTTATGTATTTGATTCGGCGGCCAGGCTATCCTATTTTCTAAGGACCCTTTAGCTTTGCGTCCCCACCTTACGATGGGTTTGCCATTTTCGTCAAATTATAAGCTGTCTATTATAAGAATAGAACATTTTCCCCCTGAATACTAGAGCGTTTAGGGGGCCTCTGATAGCGCTTCCTCCTGCTTCCTATAATCTTGTACGGATAAAAGTTTTCCTTCATTATTAAAAAACTTTTCCTGGACCAGTTTTCCCGAGATATCGTAAGATTTGGCATAGCCGCCGTGGCTCATATTGGTTATGTCCCATTCATACATTAATGTGCCGTCACGAAAATACATTTTTCCTATGCCGGCTTCGACTACCTTCCAGCGCGTTGATTTCCTGCGCTTCCTGCTTGGCCCTTCCTGCGCTGCCATGCTCTTCCTAGTCATGGTGCAGGAACTGTTCGGCGCCGGAACGACCTGGCTGGTCATCCGGAT
>JAKLDK010000095.1 GCA_022703565.1 Candidatus Omnitrophota bacterium | reverse complement strand
GCTTAGAATTAAGAATTTCAAGATTTATCAGCCGAAAGGATTTGAAAAAGGCGCTTTGATAGACATCCCGGAGGTAAGTGTTGATTGGAATGCCTGGGCATTGCTAAAAGGTAAAATCCATTTACCCTTATTAGTTGTGAACATGAAAGAAATGATTTTAATAAGGAATAAAGAAGGTGTTTTAAACGTCGATGAATTGAAAATTGTTAAACAATCTAAGGAATCAGATGATGGAGGCAAGAAGAAAGAAGAAAAGCCGAAAAATAAAAAGCAATCAAAAGAAATGAAGATGCAGATTGACCGGATGGTATTAACAGTTAGAAAAGTAATTATGAAGGATTATTCCGAAGGTGAACCGCCGCAAGTTACTGGTTATGATGTTGGGGTTGAAAATAAGGAATATAAAGATATTAAAAGCGCCGAAGAGTTGTCGACAATTATTATGTTAACAGCGATGGGCCCAGTGGGGCTTAAAGGCGCTGGAATTTACGGCGCGGCAACAGTTCTAGGCGTGGGGTTATTACCCGTCGGTGTCGCGGCGGTATTGGTTAGCTCTGATACTGCTGTGCAGGAATTTAATAGTTCTATTGAAAATCTTTATGCCGAGGCATTAAAGGTGTTTAAGAAAATGGGAGAAGGCGTTGAAGAAAACAAGGGCAATAATTTAATTACTGGTAAGATAAAAGGCGCGAGTGTAAAGATTGAAGTTCTAAAGGGGAAAGAAAAGAAATCACAGATAAGGATAACTGCCCGTAAAATGATGATTCCGCAGAAGAAAGTCGCGGAAGGGCTACTTTATGAAATAAGTAATAACATTAAATGAAATTTAATAAAAAAATAATTGTTGTTTTAGTTCTTCTCTTTCTAAGCCAATCCGGCGTCGTATATGCCTGGTCAATAAAAGGGCTGGTCGAATATTTCACAAAAGAAGAAGAGAAAAAGCCGGAAGAAAAAGAAAAGGCAGAGAATAAGTTAGAAATAAAAAAAGAAGATATAAAAAAAGACGAGAAAGAAAACCTGCAAAAGATGTACCCGGGGACTTGGTTTAGCGCCGGTATTTATTATGGTGATAAACTAATTAATACAAAACAGAACACTTTGGTTCTAACAGCTAAAGATTTTTCCTTGAAGAGTGGTGCTTGCGAAGCCAGCGGTAGTATTTATATTAATGGTGATAACTTGACTTTATCTTTTGATAAATTTTCTTGTTTGGAAAAGCCGCCGTTTAGTCTGGTGGGATACAAGTACGAGGTATTAAAGAATGGCAAGCTGCTAATTTTGCAAAGAAATAGCTACGGCAGCAAATTAAAGGAAGTATATAAAAGAATTAAATAGATTTTAGTGTAATATTAAAGTCAAATCTGTAATATAATAAATTTCCTATGGCTGATAATTTAATAAGAATTTACAACGTAATGGACATTAAACAGGTAAAGCCGCATTTAATGATTTACGGCGATTTATCCGCCAGCTGTGCTAACTGCAATAAGGTTGATTTAAGGCTTGAGAATACTAATTGTCCTGAATGCAAGGCCGAGTTTAAATATATTGCTTTCCGTAATCCTCGGGTTCATATCCCGAAAATCCACAAAATCCTTAAGGAGAAACCGCATATTAAGATTATTGATTTTGATGATTTTAAGCGCAGCGAAGGCGCGTCAAAGGCCCAGGACCTTTTAGGATAAATGATCAACAAAAAAAGGCTTATTCAACTCACGCAGAAGGTCATTTCAATTAATTCAGAAAACCCGCCGGGAAATGAAAACAAACTAGCCGATTTTATACAAAAATATTTTAAGGATTTGGGATTGTCGGTTAAGATTATTGAATTCGCAAAGAATCGGCCGAATATAATTGTGGTATTAAAAGGATCGGATAAGAAAATTGCTTCAAAAGAATCAATTCTGCTAACTCCGCATATTGATACCGTGCCAATTGGCAAGGGATGGAAAAAGGATCCCATGGGCAGCCAAATTGTTAAAGGCAAATTATATGGGCGAGGCGCATCGGATGATAAGGGCAATCTCGCTGTTTCAATGGAAGTTGTAAATAGTTTGGTTGAAGATGGGTACCAAAATAAAAAAGATATTATTCTGGCTGCTACGGCTGATGAAGAAACCGGGAGCAAACAAGGGATTATCCCGCTTTTAGAAAAAGGTATTTTAAAACCCCGTTTAGCTCTTGTGTTAGATTCGGATGAGTTTAATTCTATAATTGCGCAAAAAGGTTTAATGCATTTTCGAATAAAAATATTCGGGAAAAAAGCCCATGGCGCGTATAATTGGCGCGGGATAAATGCGATCGAACAAGCGGCACTTGTTATAAATAAAATTAAGAAGATGAAGTTTGAGTATAAAGCGCATAAGTTATTGCGGCCGCCAACAGTAAATATCGGAGTTATAAAAGGCGGAGATAAGGTAAATATTGTTGCTGATTATTGCGAGTTTTCAGTTGATATAAGGTTTTTGCCCGGGATGAATCACAGAAAAATATTAAAAGATATTAATAAAATATTGATAAGCGAAAAATGTAAGTTTAAAATTGAAATTGATGATTTGCAAATGCCTTATGAGATTAAAAGCGGGCATCCTTTTGTAAAGTCTTATCTTGATTCTGCAAAAAAGTTTGGTTGCCGGTCAGAAGTCAAGGGAAGCGAAGGCGCAACAGTGATTACTTTTTTTAAGAAACATAATATTTTTGCTTTTGCGACTGGGTATGGTTCCAGCGGGACAGCGCATTCGACCGATGAGTATGTAAGTGTTAACAATTTGTATAAAGGGGCAATGGTTCTAGAGGAATATGTTAAAAAATATGACAAAATTTAAAATAATAATTATTTGCTTTGTTTTTGTTGCAATCTGGCAATCTTCGCAAGTATACGCGCAGATGCCTTTTCCCGAGGGAGAAACTATTAAGTACAATATTATAAAGACTGCGCTTAAAGCCGGCGAAGCCGAACTGGTTTTTAAAGGCGAAGAAATTATTGAGGGAAAGAATGCATATTTGATTGTTTTTACCGCCAAGGGTTTTAATTTTTATGATGAAGAACGAATTTATTTGGATTCGGAAACATTTCTGCCTCTTTTGGTTAAAAGAGATGTGAATATTTTCGGGAAAAAAGAAAAGATTGTTGAGCGATATTCACAAGCCCAAGGATTATTAGAAATCGAAACTACTGCCGGAGAAACAACAAAAAAGACTAACTTAAAGAAAGAAACGGGGATGGAGAATATCTATGGTTTTATTTATAGGTATAGGCTTAAAGGAGAATTTAAGGCCGGAAAGAAAATAGATGTTGTCTTGCCGACAAAACATTTTGTTGTTCAATTAAAGGATAAGAGGAATATTAACTCCGCGGGTAAGAAATATAATGCTTTTTTTATGCAAGGGACACCAAGCAATTTAAGGCTCTGGTTTGATGATAGCGATAAGAAAATACCATTGCGGATAGATGGGACATTTGGTATTGGAAGTACGTCGTTGATTATGGTAGATTATATTGAAGGAAAAAATAAGGAAAAATAAAATGGAACTAAAAGGAAAAGTTGTTTTCGCGTCTGGCAAAGCCGGTGATTATGATATTTGGGTTTTGTATTTAGAAGACGGTTCTCTTTCGCAGTTAACTGGAGGCAAATATACCAATGATTGCCCGCGATGGTCTCCGGATGGCAAGAAAATAGCTTTTATTTCAAATAGGACTGGTACGCCGGAAATTTGGGTTATGGATCATAATGGCGATAACCAAACAAGAATTACCAATAAGGATAAGTGGCATAATTCGCCCGATTGGTCTCCGGATGGGAAAAAAATTGTGTTTTGTGCCAACTACGAAGGTAGTATTAATATTTATACTATCAGCTCTGACGGGACTGATTTAAGGCAAGTAACCAAATATAAAGAGACTGACTATACTCCGCAGTTCTCGCCGGATGGAAACAAAATTGTTTTTGCTTCAAAAAAGACCGGAACTATGGAAATATGGGAGCATGATTTTTTTAGCAATGTTTCGAAACAATTGACCAATTACTCCGGGCGCGATTTTGCTCCGCGTTACTCTCCCGATGGGAAATCAATTGCCTTTGTGACTGAAATTGCCACTATTGATAATCAAAGTGATTTGGAAATTTATATTATGAATAGCGATGGCAGCAATATTAAGAGAGCAACTACAAATTATGGCGCGGATAGGCATGTTTCTTGGTCGCCTGATGGAAAATATTTAATATATACTTCGGCGAAGAACCAGTCGGGCGCAGAGAGAATAACGGTAACTGAAATGGGGAAGTTTAAACCTGCGGAGATAAAATTTGACCGATATAAATTAGATATGGAATTTGATACTGAGCCTAAAAATTATATGCGAGTGTTTCCTCTGAACATGCTTCCGATAGATTGGATAAGAAATTGGTTTTATCCAATGAGCTATTTTGGTTCAGAAAAATCCCCTGATTGGAAATTCTAACAAAAAAGTTTAAATAATATGAAATTACCTGATAAAAAAGGATATTTTGGTGTTTTCGGCGGTAAATTTGTCCCCGAGACTTTAATGTCTCTTCTGGATGAATTAACTAAAGTGTATTATTCTTTAGCTAAAGATAAAAACTTTAAGAAAGAATTTGAATTTTATCTGAAAGAATATGCCGGCCGTCCGACTAATTTATATTTCGCGAAAAGATTAAGCCAGCATTTTAAGAATCTTAAGATTTATCTTAAAAGAGAGGACTTGCTTCATACCGGTGCGCATAAAATTAATAATACTCTCGGGCAAATTTTGGTTGCGAAGAAAATGGGAAAGACCCGTATTATCGCTGAAACCGGTGCCGGACAACATGGAGTTGCGACAGCCACCGTATGCGCGTTAATGGGATTAAAATGCGAGATTTATATGGGTAGTGAAGATATTGAAAGGCAGTCATTGAATGTTTATCGGATGAATTTGCTCGGAGCAAAAGTAATTCCGGTTGAGAGCGGTTCGAAGACCCTCAAAGACGCAATGAATGAAGCTATTCGCGATTGGGTTACTAATGTCAACAATACATTTTATTTGATAGGCTCAGTTGCCGGGCCGCATCCTTATCCGGTTATGGTTCGTGATTTCCAGTCGGTTATCGGGAAAGAAGCCCGGGCGCAATTTATGAAGAAAGAAGGGCGATTGCCGGATGCCTTGGTCGCTTGCGTCGGAGGCGGGAGCAATTCAATGGGATTATTCCATCAATTTTTCAACGATAAAAGTGTTAAAATGATTGGTGTTGAGGCGGCAGGTTTTGGATTGAATTCAAAAAAACATGCGGCGACACTCAAACGCGGGTCAATTGGGGTATTGCATGGCAGTAAAGAAAATATTTTACAAACCGCCGATGGGCAGATCGAAATTGCGCATTCAATTGCGGCTGGGCTTGATTATCCGGGAGTAGGGCCGGAACATTCTTATTACCAAAGCATTAAACGGGCCGAATATGTTTCTGTCACTGATAATGAAGCTTTGGAAGGGCTAAAACTATTGTCAGAAACGGAAGGGATAATACCGGCGTTAGAAAGTTCGCACGCTATTGCTTATTTGAATAAGTTATCCCGTAAGGTTAAAGGCAAGAAGAGTGTTATTGTTTGTTTATCCGGACGGGGAGATAAAGATGTTAGCACTATCAAGGAAATAATTTAAGTTATGAAAAATCGGATTGAAAATAAATTTCAGGAACTGAAAAAGAATAAGGCTAAGGCTTTTATCGCTTTTATCACCGCTGGATTTCCCAACCTCTCAGCAACTGAAAAATTGATTTATGCGCTCGATTCTGCTGGCGCGGATATTATTGAGTTAGGCGTTCCTTTCTCTGATCCTTTGGCTGACGGCCCGACCATTCAAAGCGCTTCATATTTGGCGTTAAAAAACGGTACTAATTTAAAGAAAATATTTGAGGTTGTAAAAAAGGCCAGGGCTAAGACCGAGGTTCCCATAGCACTTATGACATATTACAACCCGGTTTTTCATTATGGTGAAGAATTATTCATTCGCGATTGTGTAAAGTGCGGAGTTGACGGGGTAATTATTCCTGACCTTCCGCCGGAAGAAGCAACCACCTTAATATCCTTAGCCCGGAAGAATAATATTGCGACTGTATTCTTTGTCTCCCCGACAACATCTGTAAAAAGGATGAGATTTGCCGCCCAGAAGGCAACGGGTTTTATTTATTATGTTTCAACAACCGGTGTTACGGGAGAAAGAAGGAATTTAGCTAAAAATATTTTTGATAATGTAAGGAAGATTAAGCAATTAACTCATAAGCCAGTATGTGTTGGGTTTGGTATATCAAATAGTTCACAGGCAAAAGAAATATTAAAAGTTGCCGACGGCGTTATTGTCGGAAGTGCGATTATTAAAAAGATAGCAGAAAATAAAACCTGCCCAAATCTAAACGAAAAGGTAAAGAAGTTTGTCTTTACGTTTAAAAAAGAAATAAAATAGCCAAAAAATGCAAAAGATTACTAAGCTAAAAAACGGAATAAGAATTGTTACTAATTCTATTAACGAGAGAAGCGGCGTTTCTCTGGGATTCTTTGTCGGAGTAGGGGGGCGTTATGAGGCGGAAAATTTAAACGGCGTATCGCATTTCTTAGAGCATGTAGTTTTTAAAGGAACGAAGAAATACAAATGCGAAAAGATTAAGGAATTGATTGAGGGCAAGGGCGGAAACCTCAACGCTTTTACTTCTGAAGAGCAAACCTGTTTTTACGCTAAAGTCCCATACCAGAATCTTGAACAGACATTCGATGTCTTATCCGATTTAGTTTTTGGCCCGCTTTTAGATGAAAAAGATATTGAAAAAGAAAAAATGGTTATTTTGGAAGAAATTAAGATGTACCGGGATTTGCCGCAATATTATGTTTTAGAGCTTATTGATAATTTGTTATGGCCCAAACATCCTTTAGGCCGTAGCTTAACCGGCAGTATAAACAGTGTTTCTAAGATAACTTTTCAAGATATTCGGGAATATCATGGCAGTTTTTATATCCCGAATAATGTAGTAGTGTCGGCCTGCGGAAAAATTAATCATGATAAGCTGGTTGGTTTGGTAAACAAGAAATTGGCTGGTTATAAAAGCGGCAAAGTAAATAATTTTTCAAAAGCCGAAGGTAAGCAAAGTGAAGCCAAATTTCAGTATAGCCATAAAACCATTGAACAGATGCATCTGGTTTTAGGCCTCCTGGGATTGAATGTTTTTGATAATGATCGTTATAAGTTGGCTATCTTAAGTACGATTTTAGGCGGGAATATGTCGAGCCGGCTCTTTGTCGAGTTAAGAGAAAAAAGAGGCTTAGCATATTCTATATCGACAAGCACAAAGAATTTGTATGATACCGGAAGCTTTATGATAAGGGCCGGTGTCGATAATAAAAAATTGGTTGAGTCAGTTGAATTAATAGTCGATGAAATTGAACGCATAAAAACAAAAGGTGTAACTGCTGATGAATTTAAAAGAGGCAAAGAATATTTAATCGGGCAGATGATGCTGGGGTTGGAAGATAGTATGGATAATATGCTTT
>JAKLDK010000094.1 GCA_022703565.1 Candidatus Omnitrophota bacterium | reverse complement strand
TTTGATTAAGCAAGTTAATCAGGGCGATAGTATTAGTTATGGCCGCACATTTATTGCCAAAAAGAAAATGACAGTTGCCGTGCTTCCTATGGGTTATAACGACGGGTATTCGCGTGCTTTCTCAAATAAAAGTTATGTTTTGGTTAAAGGGAAGAAATGCCCGGTTTTAGGGCGGGTGACTATGGATCAGATAATAATTGACATCACTAATATCAAAGATGCCAAATTAGGGATGACGGCTGTAATTTTAGGTAAAGATGGAACGAATGAAGTTTCAGCGGACATTTTAGCAAAAATTGCTAAAACCATAAATTACGAAATTGTATGTAATCTGGGAAACCGCCTACAGAGAAAAATAAAGGGATAGATTTATTATCCTTTAAAATCCACCTCAATAATGATTAAAGCGATTATGGTAAATACTATTGGCGTTAGCCAGGCTGATAAAATAGGCGGCAGCGCTTCGCCTTTGCCAAAGGCTAAGGATAAAGCATTTAAAACGTGGTAAACAAATCCGATTGCGACCGAAATTGCCAACGCCGAGAAAGTTGCTCCTTTTCTACTTTTAATCATTAAGGCGAACGGCAACCCGATTAAAATAATAACAAAATTCCCGAAAGGATAAGCCACCTTTTGATGAAAATCTACTTTTAAATTATTAATAGCTTTTGTGGCTCCACTTTTAGAGAAGCGGTCGATATATTCTTTTAATTGCCGGGTATCCATGGCGCTTACATCAACTCTTTGCCTTAATAAATCCTTAGGATTTTCTTGGATATCCATTAATTTTTCGTTAAATATCTTTATTTTTATCGGTTCATTCCTGCCTTCGGAAGAATATGATGTTATTTGGCATTGATAAAATTTCCAGGCAATACCGGTCCACTCGCCTCTTAGCGCGACAATTTTCTGGATAATATTTTGATTTATATCGTATTCAATAATAGTAATGCCCTGCATCTCGAAAGTGGAGGGATTAAAAGTTTCGATATGATAAAGCCTGTTTTGCAGCCCATAAAACGTTAAATTATCAATTCTTTGAGTTTTGCTCAAGCGGTCAACTTCCAAAACCATATTTTCATCGCGGATTTTGTTGGTTATAATCGTTGATTGGGGAACCAATTTCTCGTTTACCAAGAAAACTAACCCGGAAACGATCAGCCCGAAGCAAAGCGCGGATTTTGTAATTTGCCAAAAACTTAATCCGGAGGTGCGCATCGCAATTATTTCATTGGAGTTATTCATCGCGCTAAAAGTAAACAAGACTGAAATCAAACAGGCAAAAGAAGATGTCCTGATTAAAATAATCGGAATAAAAGACAGGTAATATTTAATAAGGATCCCGGTTGGTATTTTCCGGTCGATGATCTCGTCAATCGTACAGGCGAGTTCAATCACGATATAAAGAAAACAAAAAATAAGCGTGGTTGCTATAAATATTTTTATAATTGAATTGTTAATATATCGGTCTAATATACGCATTTGTAATTAAAGTAGAGCGCGGTTATAAAAGCTAAAATATTAGGAAACCACATTGCGAACGCCGCTGGTACGACATTTTGGATGCTTAAGGCTTCACAGCCGATTGAAACGATATAATATGTTGCCGCGCAAATCATTGCTAAAACAACATTGGCGGATTTCTCCCGGCGATGAGTGATAACTGCTAAAGGAAATCCTAAGATAACAAAAAAGAACGGGGCAAAAGACCAGGAAATTTTGCGGTGATATTCACTTTTCAGCCGGGCAGTGTCAATAAACAATACTTCCATTTTGCCGATTTCCGAGGTTAGTTCTTTTAAAGTCATGCTTTTTGGTTTCTTTTCGACTTTTTCTGCTTTTTTTGAAAAATCAAGAGTTAAGAAGAATTGATCGAAATTGAGTTTATAAAATGCGCCACCTTTTTCTAAATCTGGTTCATCGGATGTTCCATCCATTAATTTTAATTTGATTTGGCTCTCCCCCGGAACAGGCGTAAATTCTCCGCGCTTGGCAATTATCGTCCGGGTTGGGCCCTTTTCCTGTGGTTCATAAATAGTAATATTGTAAAGTTTGTTCCCGTCGATTTTATGGATAAAAAGAATACGATTATCAAACGATTTAATGAAAATACCGGCATCAAGTAAAGCGGCCGGATTGTTTATCCCCATATTTTTGAGAAGCTTTCTTTGCTCATAATGAGCGTAAGGGATAATTCTGTCATTTAACAAGAATGAAAAAAGGCAAATTATGAAACTAACGATAACTAAAGGAGAAAGCAATTTTAAAAGATGAATTCCGTTAGCGCGGATAGCTAAAATTTCATTATCGGCGGAAAAACGGCTGAATGTTAAAATAACGCTGACCAAGCAAGCTAAAGGAAGCGTATAACCGATTAAAACTGGAATGTATAATAAAAATATTTGCCCGATAACTGATAGCTTGATGCCTTTATTTACGACCAGGTTTGTCAATTGGATTAAATTGCCCAAAAGAAACACGCAGGTTAGAACCAAAAGAGAAAGGAGAAAAGGCACGAAAAGTTCTTTTAATACATAGGATCGGATAATACGCATATTTTTTTATTTTAAGCTATTGCTAAGGTTAGTACGCCGATTGTTTTTACATTTACTTTTCGTAATTCTAACGCAATTTCTGATGAAGTTGCTCCGGTTGTTAATAAGTCATCAATAATGAGAATAGACTTATTCTCTAACTCAAACGGTTTTTTTATTGTAAAAGCGCCTTGGACATTTGTCCAGCGTTCTTTTTGGTTCAAATCGACCTGATTTCTTGTTGGTTTTACCTTAACTAGATTATGGGTAGATAATTCAATTTTAAATCGTTCGGCAATTTCAATTGCCAAAAGCTCAGCTTGATTATATCCTCTTTCACGTAAATTAGCGTGATATAAAGGAACCGGAATAATGAAGTTAAATTGATTTATATCTAGATTATACTTATTAATAAAATTACTAATCAAATCAGCGAAAAGATACCGGAGAAGTGTTTTTTGTTGATATTTGAATTTATGAATCAAGTCTTTCAGCACGCCGTCATAAAGACAAGCTCCCCAAGCAAAATCAAA
The DNA here is from genome assembly GCA_022703565.1 of Candidatus Omnitrophota bacterium. Taxonomy (GTDB): domain Bacteria; phylum Omnitrophota; class Gorgyraeia; order Zapsychrales; family Zapsychraceae; genus JADFZM01. The sequence continues at coordinate 4,504 of JAKLDK010000094.1, read as the reverse complement.
TTGCAGGTCGTTTTTAAGGCAATTACGGCATCGAGCTTGGTCTTTTGATATTAAAAGCGGCCGGGAGCATTTAGGGCAGAAGGGCGGAAGATTATATTGGATATTTTTTAGGCATTGAGGACAGAGAATTTCCTTAGGAGAACGAGCGCTTAAATGGGTTTTGCAAGACAAACAATTCGGGGGATAAATCAAATCAACAAGGGTCGTAAAGAAATCTTTTAACACTGCCGATATAATAACATTTTTAAAGCAATTATTTCAAGTGATTTTTATTGGCTTTAGGCTTTATCTCTAGTTATCATGGCGGTTAAAATCAATGCCGATTTTCTATTGGAAAATATAATTATATACGGCTATAATAAAATAAAAAAATAATCATAAAAAGGACAAAGAGTATGAAAAAATATTTATTAGCTTTTATCCTGTTGGCATTGTTGGCAACTTCCGCCCAAGCAGTTATGTCGGACATGAAAATCTTGGCCAAAGATGAAATTGCTAAATTGACTAATGAGAAATTAATCGATGTTTATATTGAAACTAAGGTGGAAATTGCCGCGAGTAAAACCTTTTATTGCAATTCAGGCTTTAGCACGCTTAAGGAATATGATAAATATAAAGAGCTTTTAACTTATGTTATTTATTTGCAGCAGGAAATGCAGAAAAAAGGCGTAATTCCTCCGCCAGTTGATGAGTGGATAAGATAAAAAATCAAAGATAAGAAATAAAAGAAAGAAAGACCACCGATGAATATTTTACAGCAAGACAAAGACAGATTACGTGAAATCATTATAAAAGAAGCTTATTTTAGAGAGAAGATAATCCTTTCTTCTGGAAAAGAAAGTGATTTTTATATTGATGCCCGCCGGATTACCTTAAGTTCCGAGGGTGTTTATTTAACGGCTAAGATATTTCTGGATATTATTAAGGAGTGGAAGATTTCGGCAATTGGCGGCCCGACTTTGGGCGCCGATCCGATAGTCGGGGCAATCTCGGTTTTAAGTTGGCAAGCCCAAAAACCGCTTAACACTTTTATAATCCGTAAAGCGCCGAAACCGCACGGCCGGCAAAGGCAAATTGAAGGCCCGGATTTACCGGCTGGTTCGAGTGTGGTTATAATCGATGATGTCGCGACAACGGGCAAGGCTTTTGTGCAATCAATTGATGCCTTAAGTGAAATTGATGTGAAAGCCGAGAAAGCTATTTGTATCGTCGATAGAAATGAAGGCGCGAAGGAAGTTTTAAAAGAAAAAGGATGCGAATTAATATCAATATTTGATATCTCCGAGATTCATAAAAAATAACTCCATGAAACAGATTATTTTAGCGTCCAATTCTCCACAAAGAAAAAAATTGCTGAAGCTTTTTAACCTAAAGTTTAAAGTTATTTCCAGCCGAGCTGAAGAGGTAACGCAAATAAAAACAAATTGTGCCGATTTGGTCAAACATAATGCTTTTATCAAAGCCGACGACGTCGCTAAAAATTTAAAAGAAGGTATTGTCATTGGTTCTGATTCGGTAGTTTATTTGCCTAAGCACAACAAAATTGTTGGTAAGCCTAAGGATTTAAAAGAAGCTAAACGTAATTTGAAATTATTATTTAATGAACCGCATTGGGTTTATACTGGGGTTGCGGTAATTGACGTTGAATCAAAAAAGAAGATTGTGGATTTTGAAAAGACAAAAATATTTATGAATACGTTAAAAGATAAAGAAATTGAGGCCTATCATAAAATAGTTGACCCCTTGGGGAAAGCCGGTGGATTTGATATCGAAGGCTGGGGCGGGATATTTATCCGTCGGATAGAAGGTTGTTATACGAATGTTATTGGGCTTCCGATGGCAAAACTGACAAAGATATTGAAAAAATTCGGAGTTTCAATCCTGGGATTAATTTTGATTGTTAACTTTATCGGATGCACTAGCGAATATAATTTGGCGACTAAACAAGAGGAATCTCTGCTATACAGTACCGAACGTGAAGTGCGAATTGGCGAGAATGTGGCGATGCAGATCATGAATCATTATGAAATTATTAATGACTTGGATTTAAATGAGCGGGTTGAGAAAATATTAGATAAGATTGTCAGCGTTTGTGACCGGAAAGAATTGGTTTATATTATCCGAATTATAAATGATGAGGAAGACACTATAAACGCGGTTAGCTTGCCCGGAGGGTATGTGTTTATATTTAAAGAAATGCTTACCTTTGCTAAGAATGACGATGAATTAGCTTCTGTTATTGCGCATGAAGTTGGACATATTACTGCCCGTCATGGGATTAAAAGGCTGCAAGCTTCTTACGGCGCGATGTTGTTGCAATTAGCTTCAATCGAGGCTGGAGGGCAGGCAGCGATGGGCATTGGTTTGGCTTTAAATTCATTGTTTATGCAATATTCACTGGAAGATGAATTTGAGGCGGATAGATTGAGCGTAAAATATTTAAAAAAAGCCGGGTATAAACCCGAGGGTATTGTTGATTTCTTGGCAAAATTAAAGGAAAAACAGGAAAAGCAGCCTATTCGGCCATATAGTTATTGGCGGACACATCCTTTTATTCCGCAGAGAATTGCGGCGGCGAATAAGGAGATAACAGGAAAACTTGAATTTAAAGATTATTTGAATTTAACAGAAGAAAAATGGTAAAAGAACACAAAAAAACATTTTTAGCCTTAATGGCCCTATTGCTTATTTCGCCGTCTTGTCAGGCAGGAAACCAAGTTTGCGTTAAAAGCCATTGTTTTAATGTTGAATTGGCCCAGACGCGAGATGAAATGATTAAGGGGCTGCAATTTCGACAGGAATTAGATAAGGATTCCGGGATGTTATTTATTTTTCCGCAAAGTTACAAAATGAGTTTTTGGATGAAAGATACGCTTATTCCGCTCGATATAATTTGGCTTAATTATGAGAAGAAAATTGTACATATCGCAAAAAGTGTGCAACCTTGCCGGGTAAATCCTTGTCCTAGCTATGCACCTGCTAATAATGCGATGTATGTTTTGGAAATAAATTCCGGATTAAGCGAGCAATATGATTTTAACGTAGGCGACCGGGTAGATTTTAAAATTAATTTGGAGAAGAAATAAGATGATTTGTTTCGTGTTGGTTTCTTTACTGCTCATAGCTTTGGGAGTGGTTGTTTATCTGCAGAGGAAAAGCGACCGCGCCAATAAATTGCTCAAAGCCGCAAAGTCAGAAAGCCATAAACAATTGGCCAAGAAGTCGGCCGAAGTCTTTGATATCGTAGATAAACTGCGTAAAACGCAAATGGTATTGCTCGAAAGCGGACGCGCGTCAGCTTTGGCTACTTTAAGTAGTGGTATCTTGCATCAAATCAGCCAGCCGATAACCGCGCTTTATGGCATGGCCAAATATATGAAAGAAGAGGTTAAAGAGGACGATAAATTCTACAAGCCGGTTTGTTTAATGGAGGAGCAGGCAGTAGAACTTAAGGGAAAATTAGAGAATTTAATGCAGTTAGTAAGCCATCATAAGCTGGTTAAAGAAACAATTAATATTAATGATGTTATTACAAAAGCGATGGGCCTTTTAGTTGATGAGATGAAAAAAAGGCGTATCCGCTGGCTGGCGCATTTAGGGCAAGATATGCCGGTTATTTATGGCGATAGTATTGCGTTACAGCAGGTAATTATGAATATTGCTATGAATTCCGCGCAGAGCTTAGAGGGTACCGAAAAAGATTATATCCGGCATTTTGTTATCTCTTCTGAATACGATAAAACTAAAGACGAGATTATGATAATCTTTATCGACAATGGCCCGGGTATTATTGCAACTGATCAGGAAAAAGTTTTTGAGCCGTTTTTTACAACTAAGAAAAATGCGCTTGGAATCGGGCTTTCTTTGTGCAAGAATCTATTAGCGGAACATTTGGGTTCAATTGAATTTACTAGTGAACGAGAAGAGACAATATTTAAGGTGAGAATTCCTTCAAAGAATTCTCACGCTTTACAGGTAAGAAAGGAGCAGGATGTGGACAAGTTAAAGATTTTAGTGGTTGATGACAAGAAGATTATTGGCGATGTCTTCGACGTGGTTTTAGGGCGTAAGGGACATGAAGTAAAATATGCTAATAATTTAAAAGATGTCATCAGCTTGGTTAAGACGGTTAATTTTGATATGGCTTTTGTTGACATCATTATTCCCGAGACTGACGGGATTGAGATATTGGAAGAAATAAAAAATGTCAGGGCGGATTTACCGGTTGCTATGATGACCGGATATTCGGTTAGTGATAAAAAAGAACAGGCTCAAATGAAAGGCGCTGTAACGATTCTAAAGAAGCCTTTTGATTTAGATGATGTCAGAAAAGTAGTCAAGGAAGCGACAGGCAAGGAAATTTAGCGATAAATAGGGACAGACACCATTTTTAAGAAGTTGTATTTAAACTAACAAATGGAGTTTGTCCCTATTTATTTGAAGTGCTGTGCTGCTTCCATTAATGTTTCGGATAATGTTGGGTGCGGGTGAATTATTTTCTGCA
>JAKLDK010000093.1 GCA_022703565.1 Candidatus Omnitrophota bacterium | reverse complement strand
GAATTCTCGAAAATAATGCGGTATTTTTCTTCAGCTAAGCGGGCAGCTTGTTCTGCGTCGGAAACTTGACGTTCGCCTTTTACAATAGATGTTATGTCCGATATAAGTACCAACATTTTACTGGGATTCCCATCGTTATCTTTAACAAGGGTTTCACTTATCATCGCATTTATAATTTTATTTTCTTTGGTTTTGATTTCAACTTCATAAGGGCTTACTTCTTTACCGTCAAGCCGAGCGGCAAAGTTCTCTAAAATAGTTGCTTTGCTGGAGCGGGTAAGAATCGGGAGCATAAAAACATTTTTACCGATAGCCTCATTGGTTTTGTAATTTAACCAGCGGCAAATTGTGTCATTAAGGTTTAAAACCATGCCGTTAATATCTACAATTACAATTCCAATCGGAGTTAAGTCAAATATTTCTTTGTATCCTAATGGCAGGCTGTCGATAGTTTTCGAGCCAATATTCTTATTTGTGGATAGTATTAACTTGGCGCCGCTACTGCCTAATATTTCAACGTGATTTGCTTTAAGGTTTTCTAGTTCGCTTTGGATATATTTATTGTTGCTGACGTTGAAAATAAAGTTAAGATTTGCATCTTGGCAGAATTCAGAATAATCTTTCCCTGTTGATATTCCCAACTCTTTTGCTAATTCAATAGCGGGAGAATTATCGTCTTGATCAACAACCGCTATTATATTAATTGTATTGTCAGTTTGTAAAACATCCACCAAGGCTTTCGCCTCTGAGTTCCCTCCGACGATTAAAACATTTAATTTCTTTTCAGCCATAAGCCCTCTCTCTAAAATAAGATATTCTTTAAGTTGCCTTGTTTGATAAGCATATCGACCGTGGAAGTGAGTTCTTGCCTATTGAATGGTTTGGTCAAGAATTTGTCAATTCCCATTATTTTGCTTTTTTCTTCAGTCTCTTTGTCTGTGTCAGCTGTTAACATTATAATCGGAATAACGGCGGTCTCAAGTTGAGAACGTAAAATTTCAACCGCTTCAAAACCGTTCATTTCCGGCATCATAAAATCCATTATAATTAAATTCGGTTTGTTCCTAAATGCGGACACAACAGCTTCTTTGCCGTTATTGGTAACTATGACGTTATAATTTGATGTTTCAAGGACTTTGGTTAATATTTTCTGAATATCTCTTTCGTCCTCCGCAATAAGTATTGTAGGCTTGGTATTAGTTTGTTTTTTAGTTTCAATTATTGCTTGAACTGGCTCAGGTTCCGGTACTGCTATTTCTTTCGGTTGATTTTTTAATTCTTTTGGCTCATTCGGCACATTAGGGGGCAAATTATTTATAGAGTCGGGCTTTATTGTTTTATTTTGGGTATGTTCTTTAGTTGTTTCTCCGGTAAAAATTGGCTTCTTTTCAGCTAGTTTATTTTCCTTTGTTTCTTCCCTCTGGATATCTTCTTCTCCAATTTGACTAATTAAATTTTCATAGAAAGAAAGGTTGCCCTTTTTTTCTTTAATGTCCTTTTGTGATATAGGTTTTTTTTGTGGGTTGATATCTCCTTTTAGGTTTTTATTTTTTTGAGCTGCTTCCTCTGCTGCTAAGTTTTTCAAAAGGTCTTCTTTGGTAATTTTGATATTTACTTGTGGTGTAATTAAATTTTCTTTTGAAATTTGTTCGGCAATACTAGATCCGTGAATTTCGTCTAAGTCAACCTCATCTTCCGGTTCGATAAAATCAAGTTTCCCGATAGTTTTCTTTAATTCATCCAGGGTGGTTATGCCAGCCATAGCTTTTTCAATTCCGCATTCAGTAATAAATTTAAAGCCTTCTTTTCGGGCAATCTTTCTTAATTTTGCTTCCGAAGCATCGGAAGAAATCATGTCGCGCATTTTCTCGGAAATAGGCAAAACCTCGAAAACTCCGGTTCTTCCGGAGAAACCATTGAACCCGCACTTTGGGCATCCTTCTCCTTTATAAAAAGTTTTTATATTAAATTTATCGATAATATTTTTGTGTTCATTTAAGAATATTTCGTCTGGCTGGTATTGCGTCTTACAGGTAGTGCAAATTGTTTTTACCAGCCGTTGACTAGCGACTAAAATTACACCTGAACCAACTAAATAATTGTCAAGGCCGATATCGATCAGCCGAGTAATTGTTGCAATGGCGCTATTAGTGTGCAGTGTGGATAAAACTAAATGTCCGGTTAAAGAAGCCTTCATCGCGATTTCCGCAGTTTCTTGGTCACGGATTTCTCCGACCAGAATAACGTTCGGGTCTTGTCTTAAGATGCTGCGTAAGCCGCTGGCAAAGGTAACGCCTCTTTGCGGATTAATTTGGATTTGATTAATTCCCTCAATCAAGAATTCTATCGGGTCTTCAATTGTAACGATATTTGTAGTTTCACTTCTTACAAAGTTTAATCCGGCGTATAAAGAAGAAGTTTTTCCCGAACCAGTTGGCCCGGTAACTAAGACCATGCCTTGCGGCCTTTTTATCGCTTCAATAAACATCTGTTTTTGATTTTCTTGAAATCCGATGTTATCTAAGCTTGTTTTCGCTTCTTTCGCGTCCAAAATACGGGCCACTACTTTTTCCCCATAATAAGTAGGGATGGTTGAAATTCTAAAATCGACCTTTCTCCCGTTAACCATCAAATGCAAACGCCCATCCTGAGGTTTTATGTCTTGTGTTATATCAAGCTTGGATAGTATTTTTAAGCGGGCCACCATTTTATGGTGAACATTTTTAGGAACGCGCATGATATTTTTTAAATCACCATCGATTCGGTAGCGGACCTCCAAACAATCTTCTCTCGGCTCAAGGTGGATATCACTGGCTTTAACCTTAATAGCGTCTACCAAGATTAAATTTATTAGTTTTACGGTCGGGCTGCCGTCTTCGTTTAAATCTTCAACGTCTACTCTTTGCCCGCCGGAAAGCTCGACTTTTATTGCGTGTTCCGATGATTGCAATGACCCTTCTGCTTGTTTCTTGTTATCTGCTGTTCCCTCGTCGTCCCTTCTTTCTTCAACTACAAGATTTCTTAAGTCATCCGCGTTTTGATGGTATTCTGCGATACATTGGTCGATTTGATTTTTCGAACAAAGTGCCGGCCTAACCGGACAATCCAATAATGCTCTTATGTCATCAATGGCAATTATGTCTTGGGGATTGGACATGGCTAGAATAATTATATTATTCTCTCTTTTAATCGGAAATATTCCGTAACGTTTGCAAAGTTCCGGAGGTATTGTGGCCGCTATTTTGGAGTCTATTGTAACTTGTTCAAGGTTAGTAATCGGCAATCGGCAAACCTGGGAGATGACTTTTAAAAGCAATTCTTCTACGATAAATTGCAAATCAATTAATGCATTTTGGATAGGAATACCTTTTTCTTGATGAAGTTTCTTTGCTTCTTCAAGCTGGTCTTTGTTTATGTATTTTTCTTTTATTAATGTTTCGAATAATGAAGCCAAAGTATCTCCTATAATATATTTAGATATATTAATTACATTCTAATTTTATTATATTATAGCGTATATAAGAAGGTCTTCAAAAGAAAGATTGTAAATAAATCGCAGTAGGTTTTTATATAATATCTTGTTATTGACAGCTTGTTTATGTGACAATATGCTGATTCAAACCGTAAAAAATATTATTCTGCTGGGTAACCAACGGGTTGAGTAAAAACAACTTTTCTTTTTTCATCAAGAGTCATTATCTTCTCTAAGGTAGGTTTGTCTATCCATCCCAAGATAACAGTAGCTAAATTTTCAGAGGCGCAAAATAAGTATACATTTTGGCTGATAAAACCAATATCAGTGCCGTAATATAAAATATTTTCTTCCGGTTTAAAAGTTAGTTTGCCAAGGTTAACAACATAAATTAATGTTATTGGCGCATCTTTTAGGAAATCTTGAATTCCCGCCGAACGGCGGATATCTTGTCCTAAAGTTAATTCCAGGGAATGATTTTTGTGGTTGTATAAATATAATCCGGTTTTCATTGCCACATAAATCTCAATTTCCTGCAAATTCATTGCTGAAGGCGCGGTGCGCATTTCTTTGTCCGGACGATTAATGCCATTGGCCGCCCACAATAGATTGGATAATGTTTCAATCGGGATTTCTTTATTACTAAAAGCGCGGGTTGATTTTCTGTCCTGCAAGGATTGCATTAGGAGTTTTCCGCTACTAAGATTTGGCGCGGGTAGTTTCATAACCTTTTCTTGAGCAAAAGCTGGGTTATAAATAGAAATAAGGGAAAAAATTGTTATGCCGAAAAAACGAAGAAAAATTTTCATCATGATTCCTTTTGTTATTTTACCATTCCTGAAAATCCCATAAAGGCTAGCGATAGAAGCCCCGCGGTCAAGAGTGATAGCGGTACTCCTTTCATTGCCTTCGGAATATTTACCAGATCAAGCTGTTCGCGAATTCCGGAGAATACAATCAAAGCAAAGCTGAAACCAAGAGATGTCGCAATAGCAAAAACTACGCTTTGCATTAAATTGAAGTTTTTCTGAACCACTAAAATTGCGACGGCCAATATTGCGCAGTTGGTTGTAATTAAGGGTAAATAAACGCCCAAGGCTTGATAAAGCGCCGGGCTGGTCTTTTTTAATATAATTTCAACAACTTGAACTAACGCGGCGATAACTAAGATATAAACAATTGTTTGCATAAAAGAAAGATTATTAGTCACCAGCACGTACTTGTTGACCAGATATGTTGCGGTTGTTGACAGCGTCATAACAAAAACTACTGCGGCAGACATGCCGATTGCATTTTCTAATTTATTGGAAACTCCTAAAAAAGGGCAAATACCCAAGAATTGATTTAAGACGATATTGTTAACAAATATGCCGGCAACTATAATCATCAAATATTCCATAGGGTTATCCTTTATAAACAGCTTTGTTTATTTTGTTAACTATGGCAATTACATAAGCCAAAACAATAAATGCTCCAGGCGGTAAAATAAATATTAATATCGCGTCGCTATTAATAAATTTGTGCCCGAATATTGAGCCGGCTCCTAATATTTCCCGGATACCGCCAATTAAAGTTAAGGCGAGTGTAACTCCCAGCCCCATACTTATTCCGTCGATAATTGAATCGAAGACGTTGTTTTTTGCGGCATAAGCCTCTGCCCTTCCCAGAATAATACAGTTCACAACGATTAATGGAATAAAAATCCCCAGCTGGGTATAAAGTGCCGGAAAATACGCTGCCATAACTAAATCGACAATTGTGACGAACGTAGCGATAATTACAATATAGGCAGGGATTCTTACCTTGTCCGGAATAAGATCTTTAAGGAGCGCAATAAAAGCATTGGATAAAATTAACACAAATGTTGTCGCAAGGCCCATTCCAATTCCGTTAGCAGCCAGTGTTGTGACTCCCAAAGTCGGGCACATACCTAATATGATTACAAAAGTCGGGTTCTCTTTTAAGATACCTTTTGTTAAATTATTGATTAGGGCTTTGTTCATTGTTGTGCACCTTCGTTTTTAAGATAAGCATCATAAGCTTTTTTTATTGCGTCGCAGAAAGCGCGGGAGCTAATCGTTGCTGCTGTTATAGCATCAACATCGCCTCCGTCTTTCCTGACCGCTAAATTGTAAGTTGTAAGGTCTTTATTAAGAAATTGTTGGCTAAAGCTTGTTTTCGCGGAATCTATTTTATCGCCTAGCCCGGGAGTTTCTTTATGCTCCAAGACATCAATGCCGTTTATTCTTCCGTCGGGAAGAACCCCGACCATTAACTTTATGTTTCCCCCAAATCCTTTTTTGCTGAATGTTTCGACCGCGGCAGCGACCGGGATTCCTTTATTACTGGCCGGATATAAAATAACATCGCCCTCAGCTGTCGTTATTGTTATCTGTTCGGCTAAAGGGTCATTATCGAATTCCGGCAATACTTTTTTAAAGGCGGAAATCTTATTGGCTTGTTTTGCTTTTGCGATTGGTTCTTTGGTGGCTTCGTAGACAAAACCTAAAGCTGTAGCGGAAACCAAGCTTGTTACGAACAAAGTTAAAAACATATTCTTTAATGTAGATTCAGTTTTGGCCATTTTATTCTCCGAACCTTCGGGGACGGGTCATTTTATCGATTAAAGGCACAAAGGCATTCATGATTAAAATTGCGAATGATACGCCCTCGGGATAGGCTCCAAAAACGCGAATTAATATTGTTAAAAATCCTATAAAGCAGCCGAAAATAATCTGTCCTTTTGGCGTCATGGGAGATGTAACCAAATCAGTTGCCATGAAAATTGCTCCCAGCATAACCCCGCCTGTTAATATTTGGAATACCGGGTCGGCATATTTATCGGGGTTAATAAACCGTAATATAGAGCTAAAAATAAAAACCATTCCAATCATTGCAGTTGGAATATGCCAGGTAATGATTTTCTTATACAGCATGTATATCCCGCCAATAATTAAAGCCAATGCGGAAATTTCTCCGATACATCCTCCGAGGTTGCCGACAAAAAGATCCCAATGGGAAGGCATTTTATTCATTAAGTTGCTGATTGTTTCGCCGTTCTTTATCCCCTCTTTGAGGATACCCAAAGGCGTTGCGCCGGTAATAACATCTACCGACGGTATTCTATAGGCAAATGGCTTCGGCCAGCTAGTCATGGCAACTGGAAATGACATTAAAAGGAAAACTCGTCCGATCAAAGCCGGATTGAAAGGGTTGTTTCCTAATCCGCCATAGGTCATTTTAGCTATTGCAATTGCAACGAAACTTCCGAGAATTACCATCCACCATTGAATGCTGCTTGGCAAATTATAGGCTAATAACATTCCCGTTACGATGGCAGAACAGTCGGTTATTGTAGGCTTAGTTTTCAGAATAAATTTTTGAATAAGATATTCAAAGATTACGCAGGATGACACTGCGATTATTGTAATAGTTAAAGCCGATAAGCCGAAAACACAAATTCCAGCAAATAATGCCGGTAATAAAGCGATTATAACTGTAATCATTATTTTCGATACAGAAAATTCTCCATGTGCGTGAGGAGCAAAAGAAACTGTTAATAAGTTATTTTTGGACATCTTTATTAGTTTGCCTTTTTCTTATGTTGTCTAGTACGATGTTTTTACCTAAACGTATATAATCGGTCAATGGCCGGCTGGATGGGCAAATATAACTACAGCAACCGCAATCGCAACAATAATGGATTTTTACTTCCTCAGCTTTATCAAACCTGTTACGTTCAATCAAGGCCATATAAAGATATGGTTCTAGGCCCAATGGACAATGTTCGACGCATTTAGCACAGCGGATACAGTTCTGTACTTCGTTTCTTTTGGCTTCGCTCTCTGGAATAATGACAATTCCCGACGTGCCTTTTGTGATGGGAATTTCGGTTGAGACCAAAGCTTTTCCCATCATTGGCCCGCCGCTTATAATCTTTCCGGTATCTTCCGGCAATCCACCGATTGATTCAATAATATGGGACAACGGCGTTCCAATCCTTACTGATAAATTTGACGGCTTATGAAATGATTTTCCGGTAATAGTTACAACTCTTTCTATTAAAGGTTTATTTTTCTGAACTGCTTCATAAATTGCAACGGCTGTAGCA
>JAKLDK010000092.1 GCA_022703565.1 Candidatus Omnitrophota bacterium | reverse complement strand
AATTATCAGTTAGTAGCTGCTAACACCTGCGCATCTTTTCATAATCAAAGTGTTTTGGTTAAGAATATTTGTCGAAAATATAATATCCCGTTTTTATGCTGGATGCATGGGGGTTTTGGTGCCAATAAAACTTTTGAAGGGTATGATTCTTCGGATTTTTTATTGGCCGGTAATTACCTTGTCTATGGAGAAGGTGTTAGAAGAGGAATTAATGATAATCATCCTGAAAAAACTATAGGAAGAGATGTGTTTAATAGAATAAAAAAATATTATGGCCTCAATGAACTTAATGTTTACACTGTCGGAACCCCTCTTTTGGAAAAAATTAAGGTATCTCCTAATCAGAATGATAACCAGAAAAAGGTTATTCTTCTAGTTTGCGGCGAGCTATGGATTCATAATCAATATTATATGGGCGGGAATACTCCATATGCGTTTTCTCAGAAATGGCGAGAAATGAAAAATATTGTAAAGACACTAATTGAATTTAAAGATCAATACGAGATTATTATCAAGACCTATCCGAATGACGATGAAGGGTTTATGATGTGGCAAAAATTCCTGGCTGATAATAACGCTGAAGATATGGCTGTGATTAAAAAAGAATTTACCCTGGAACAGTTAGCCCAAAAAGCAGATTTAAGTATTTCAACTTGGGTTAGTACAGGATTTTTTAAGCTCTCATTTTATGATTCTGACCAATTTCTATTTGATAATAGTGATTTAACTGATGAGGCAAAGAAAGTATTAACCGAAACTACATTTTTTGATAACGATATAAATAAATTTTGCTTTAATCTGCGAGAATATTTAAAAAATGGTGTTTTTTATAAAAAGAAAAAAGACTTGTTCCAAAAGGTTTTTGTTGATTCAGATAATAAAGAAAATAGGGTTAAGAAAATAATAAGTGTTTTGGATGAAATAATGGCTAAAAGAAAAGAGTGGCAAGTATCTTTTCATACCGAAAAAGAGAGGATCAAATGAGAGATAAACAATTCGACGGAAAAACAATTCTTTTAACCGGAGGCACTGGTTCTTTTGGGAAGAAATTTACCGAGATTATATTAAAACAAACTAAAATCCGTAAACTTATAATTTATAGCCGGGATGAAGCTAAACAGTTTGATATGCAAAAGCATTTCTCCCAAAACTTTAAAAATCATGACAAGGTAAGATATTTTATCGGCGATGTACGTGATAAAGATAGATTCAAGATGGCTTTAAATGATGTGGATTACATTGTCCATGCCGCCGCCTTAAAACAGGTTCCGGCAATGGAATATAACCCAACCGAAGCGATAAAAACAAATATTATCGGAGCGATGAATATAGTTGAGGCGGCCATTGAAAAGGGGATAAAAAAGGTAATCGCTTTAAGCACTGATAAGGCTTGTAATCCGATTAATTTATACGGGGCGACTAAACTTTGTTCGGACAAGCTTTTTGTTGCTGGGAATTCATATTCTGGCACAGCCAAAACAAGATTTAGTGTTGTCCGTTATGGAAATGTCGTCGGTAGCCGGGGAAGCGTAATTCCATTTTTCTTAAAGGAAAAAGAAAAAGGCATTATACCTGTAACTCATCCGGAGATGACCAGATTCTGGATTACCTTAGAGCAAGGTGTACGCTTTGTAATGAATAGTTTTGAAATAATGAAAGGCGGAGAGATATTTGTGCCTAAGATACCGAGCATGAATATTATGGATTTGGCTAAAGCGATTGCCCCGGGATGTAAGACCAAGATTGTTGGAATAAGGCCGGGTGAGAAATTGCATGAAGTTATGATTTCAAGCGACGATGCCAGGAATACCAAGGAATTGCCGAATTGTTATGTCATAAAACCGGCTTTTCATTGGTGGGATGAAAATAATCATAATATCGGTAAACCGGTTAAAGATAATTTTGTTTATTCTAGCAATACTAATCCAAGGCAGTTAACTATTAATCAATTAAAAGGATATTTGAAAGATTTATGAAGAGAATAATTCCTTACGCCACACAGTGGATTGATAAAGAAGATATAGGTGCAGTTACTAAGGCGCTAAAAAGCGATTATTTGACTCAAGGCCCGAGGGTAAAAGAGTTTGAGAAAAGGGTTGCTTCTTTGGCCGGAGCTAAGTATGCGGTTGCGGTAAATAGCGGGACATCGGCGTTGCATATTGCTTGTTTAGCGGCTGGAATCGGAAGAAATGATGAGGTAATTGTTCCGGCGATTACGTTTGTTGCTTCGGCTAATTGTGTTTTATATTGCGGCGGGATTCCGAAATTTTGCGATGTTCGAGAAGATACAATTAATATTGATGTTAATGATTTGAAAAAGAAGATTACGAAGAAAACAAAGGCGGTTATTTCGGTTGATTTTGCTGGTTGTCCGGCGGACTTAGCTGAGATTAAAAAGATTGCGGGTAAAAAAGGTTTGATTGTTATCGAAGATGCTTCGCACGCTTTAGGCGCAAAGTATAAAGGCGATTATGTGGGCTACGGTAAGTATTCTGATATGACAATTTTTAGCTTTCATGCGGTTAAAAATATTACAACTGCCGAAGGCGGTATGGTTGTTACTAACAACGAAAGGTTATATAAGAAATTGTTGCTATTCCGTTCCCATGGAATTACGCGCGATGCTGATTTGCTCCAGAATAAAAACGATGGGGCTTGGTATTATGAAATGCATGTTTTGGGGTACAACTATCGCTTAACTGATATCCAGTGTGCTTTGGGAATCAGTCAATTGAAGAAGTTAGGTAATTTTAATGCTAGGCGCAGAGAAATTGTTACTGAATATGACAAAGCTTTCCAAAAATTGCCAGGGATTAAAGTTTTGCACCGCTCCAAAGATGTTGAATCGGCAAATCATTTGTATGTCTTAAGATTTGACAGCAAATATTTTAAATGTCCACGAAAAGATATATTTGAATTTTATCGCAAAGCAGGCATTGGAGTAAACGTTCATTATATCCCTGTTTATTATCATCCTTTTTATAAGAAGCTCGGGTATCGTCGAGGGTTATGCCCGGTTTCGGAAAAATATTACGAAGAGGCTATAACTTTACCGCTTTATCCGAAGATGACAAAAACGCAAATAACAAGGGTTATTGCGGTTACCAAAGAAGTTTTAGCGAAATTTAGCAAGAATAATTAATATGGAAAAAGTTTTTAATAAGTTACTAAGGTTGGAGAAAAGAATTGGCGAAGTGATCTTTAAAGATTTATTTAGAGATTTATTTGCCTGTCTGATTTTCCAGGAATCATTGGAAGCACAATCTAGCGCTGAATTCTTGGAGTGGACTAGCGCCAACATAATAGATGTTGCCAATGAATATAGTTCAGAAAACAATTTGCTTGATTCCGATTTTATTCAAAGAATGGGAAAAATATTTGATACGGAGAAGTTTAGGATATTAATGCAAAGGTTATTGGTTGATTATATTTTGATGTTGTTTCGAATATTTGCTCATGCTAATTATCGGTTAGTTCTAGAAGATAATCCCTTGAACAGATTTCTTTTTGAAAAATATTCTTGCGCTTTCAAAACTATTCCCGGAGTAAGGTGGATAAAAGAAAGGTCTCTGCTACATAAAATTGTTTGTATACTGTTGCAAAATTTGAGCGTCTTTTATCTTAGTTTAAATAGAGGAATAAAGATTTTTGGTAAGAAAAAGAAGTTCAAGGTTATGCGCGAAGCCTTGTGGGGTTTGTATGGTATCGGCGGTTACTATATGCATGATGATTTTGTTGTGGATGGCAATAAGATAAAAGCTGATGATTTGGTATTGTTTTCAAGGGGATATCCTAGTGAAGAAGGACGTCTTAAGGGATATAAAGATTTGCGAAAATCACCTTACTCGTATTTTAATATGAAGACTTTGCCTGTTAGTTTGCGAAGTTTTTGCTTCAGAATTATTCCTAAATATATGTTTTTTGCTGGGTTAGCTTTGTTTGGGAATATTAAGGACAAGAACTTTTCATTATATTCAACTCTGTTTTTTAATTATTACGTAAATTCTTTACCTTACGAAAAGATATTCTCGAATTACGAAGTAGGCTGCGAATTGGCACATAACGCTTTCAGTTATTCGCATGTTCCGGAAGCTATTGTCTGCCAGAATTATGGGGTAAAATATTATTTCTATAATTGGTCAGACCTCTCAATTGATATTGCAAAATATCATATTTCTTATCCCGCTTGTGATAAATATTTTTTATGGGGAAGGGCTCAAATTAAGAATATTGTAACAGAAAATAATGTTTGTGAGCCTATCGGATATTTATTCAAGAAGTTTATTATGGAGATAAAAAATAAACGCGATAAAGTTTTAGCGGATATGAATATTAATAAGAAAGGCAAAATTATTAGTTTCTTTGATGAGTCTTTCGGCGGGAAGATAAAAATGACAGAAGGGAGTTTTATTAATTTCTGGGAAACAATATTGAAGTTTGCGAAAGAGAATGCAGAAAACACAATTCTTGTTAAGCCCAAAGGGGCTGACAGGTGGACAACAATGTCGGATTGTGGGAGGAAAAGATTTGAAGAGTTAAAGAGCATTCTTAAAAATATGAACCATGTTTATATTGTTGATGATATCCGTTGGTCGTTCGTTGAATGTATCGGCATCGCAGATGTTGTTGTTACGCAAGGGATGACTAGCTCGGCTGGAATAGCCATTATTAGCGGAATAGAAGGCTTGTATTTTGACGAGGTGCATTATAATCACCCTTTTTCTATGGCATTAAAAGATATCGCGGTGTTTGATAGCCAAGAGAAATTTTTAAATGTATTAAACAAGATCGTAAAAGAAAATAAAAGTGTGCTGAAGGATATTCCGAATGATTTGATTAGAAGTTTGGACGAATATGATGACGATTTAGGAATTGAAAGATTAAGGGATATATTGGTAAATAGTAATTAATGCGCTCGATATGAAAATAACTGTAATAACTGAAGGTGGAAAAAAGGTTGGTTTTGGCCATTTAACACGTTGTATTGCTATTTCTCAAGAGCTTAAACGAAGGAATATACGCGTGGAATTTATTGTTAACGGCGACAATAGCATTTTAAATTTATTAAAAGGTTTTGATTTTAGAATGTTTAATTGGATTAAGTGTGCAAAAAGGTTATTTAAAGAAATTGCAAAAGCAGATTTTATTATCATTGATTCTTATTTGGCGAATAAAAAGTTGTATTCCGATCTTTCAAAGAAGATGAATGGAAGAATGCTAATGATTGACGATTATTATCGATTGGATTATCCGAAGGGAATTGTTGTAAATCCATCAGTTCAAGGTAACAGCTTAAAATATCGCCGGTTTAAGGGTGTTAAATATTTATTAGGTAAAGATTATGTGATTTTAAGAGATGCGGCATTAAATGCGCCTAAGAAAGTTATCAATAGAGAGATAAAAAGTGTAATGCTTACATTCGGCGGAGCTGACAGGAAAAACTTAACTGCAAAGCTTTTAAGAATATTGCAATCTTATTGCCCGAGAATCAATAAAATTGTGGTAATTGGCCGAGGATTTAAAAGTATTGAAAGGATTGAAGAGATAGCAGATAAAATGATAAATCTCGAATATTATCCTGAAGCTGAAAAGATGATTAAGCTTATGCTTAATTCCGATGTGGCGATATCGGCCGGCGGGCAGACTTTGTATGAATTAGCCAGAATTGGAGTGCCTACGATAGGAATATGCGTTTCGGATAATCAAGCCGGGAATATTCTGGGATTGGAAAGAGAAGGATTCTTAAAATATGCTGGACGCCCGGAAGATATCAATTTTACAGGGAATGTTATTCAGGCTATTAGTGAGTTAAAAGAATTTAGTGTCAGAAAGAATATGTCAAAAACCGGCCAGAAATTATTTGATGGCAAGGGGGCAAAAAGAATAACTTCAGAAATCTTAAAACTTTCAAAGGAAGGCAAGAGATAAAAATGATCAGGAAGAAAATTAAAGTTGGGAATAAATGGATCGGTGATGGGGAGCCAACGTTTATTATTGCGGAAGCCGGGTCAAATCATAACCGTGATTTTCAAATGGCTAAGGATTTGATTGATGTTGCCGCAAGTGCTAAAGCCGATGCTGTTAAATTTCAGCTTTTTAAAGCCGAGAAACATTATCCGCAAATTACTCCTGAAGCGGGAAAGAAATCCCGGTTTCAAATGACAAAAGAAAAAGAACTTCCGGAAGAATGGGTTCCGGAATTAGCCAAGTATTGCGCTGAAAAAGGCATATTATTTTTATGCACTGCTTTTAATGAGTCGGCTGTTGATATCTTAAATCCGTATGTTTCATCTTTTAAAATTGCTTCATCCGAGATGACGCATTATCCTTTGATTCAATATGCGGCTAAAACAAATAAATCTTTGATAATATCCTGCGGTATGGCTAATTTGAATGAAGTCGACGATCTTTTTTCAATATTAAGATCTACGAATAAGAAATTTTCGTTAATGCATTGTACTGTCAGTTATCCAACGGAGATGAAAGATGCCAACCTCAAAGTGATTACTACGTTTCGCAATAAATATAACGTGCCGATCGGGATATCCGACCATACGCGCAACCCTTTTATTGTGCCGGTTGCTGCAGTTGCTCTTGGGGTAAATATGGTTGAGAAACACTTTACTTTATCCAATTCACTTCCCGGGGCAGACCATTCTTATGCCGTCGAGCCGCAAGAATTGAAGAATATGGTTAAAGCTATAAGAGAAGCAGAAATTGTATTAGGGTCAGACCAGAAAAAAGTAATTGAGGCAGAAGCTAATGTTAGGAAATTCTTAAGGCGGACAATCTTTGCCGTTAAGGATATTAATAAAGGCGATAAGTTTTCAAAAGACAATATCGATATATTAAGGGCGGATGATAAGGGCATGGGGTTGGAACCGAAAGAATACGATAATATTATTGGTAAAAAATCCAAGGGTACTATTAAAGCCTTTGAATTAATTAAACTGTCAGATTTTGCCAAATAACAGGGATGGAGAAATGAAAAGAATAAATAACAAAAATAAACAAAGTTTTGCATTAATTGCCGGTGAATCTTTCGCGCCTTTTTGCCATGATAATTCAATCTTTTCTATGAAAATAGCTGGCCGGGAATTATCAGAAATAATCGCCTTAAATCATTATAAATATGTTGATAAAAAAGCTGATAAACCCGGGCCATTAAGATATTACGTCGGGAAGAATAGATATATTCTGATTGATAACATATTAAGTATCCTGACAGTAAAGGCTGATGTTCTAAAAGGTATCAATAGGTATATATCCAAAGATGCTGATATCGAAAAAGACGTGCAGATTGAAGGCAATGTTTATATCGGTAAAAATGTGCGGATTCTTTCGGGGACAAGGCTAAAAGGTAATATTTATATTGGTGACAATACTTTTATCGCAAATAATTGTTTAATCAGGGGAAATACTAGTTTAGGTAAGAACGTAAAGCTCGGGTATAGTTGTGAAATAAAAAACAGCATCGTTTCGGATAATACTGGAGTGGGGCCGTTAGCGGCGGTATTGGATTCTATTGTTGGCGAGAATTCATTTTTAGGAGGAGTTGTAAGAATATCAAATTACCGCCTTGACGGAAAGGATGTTGGCGTTTTAATCAATGGCAAGGCAGTTGATTCTAAACATAAAACCTTGGGAGCTTTTATTGGCAACAATACTAATTTAGGCGTTTCAGTTATTATTTATCCCGGAAGAATTATCGGAAACAATGTTTTAGTTGAGCCGAACATTGTTGTTAA
>JAKLDK010000091.1 GCA_022703565.1 Candidatus Omnitrophota bacterium | reverse complement strand
AGTGATGTCTATTTGATTGAAGATTCAAAGGTGATTGATTTATGTATCAAGCGATTAGGCTTAAGCCATGATGAATTCGAAGAATTTATGGCCTTACCGCCTAAAACATTCCGTGATTATAAGACGAGCTACAATGTGATAAAGCTATTTAAGTATCCCATAAAAATAGCCTGTAAACTAAATATGTTACCTTCTACCAGCTACGATAAGTATTTTGAGTGCGGATAAGAATTAAATATGCCTAATAAAATAAACCGAATCTTATTTTGGTTTTCATTTATCTTATTAATATCCTTGTTTTATGCTGTCAAGTTTCTCACGCCTCAATTAATCCAGAAGTTTTATTTAGCCAATAATTTAGAGCTATTAAATGAACTCTTTGGCGTGAATATAAAAATGCCTTTAGGTTTTTATTTGGGCAGAATGGAAGAAGTGTTGTCGGGGCCGTTAAGTATGCTTTTGGGCGGCGCTACTTTCCTCATTCTTAGCCTGAAATATTTCAAGGATGCAAAGTTTAGGATATTCTTTTTCGCGACATTTATATTCTTGATTTTAACGAAGTTTGAAATACTGTTTTATCCGCCATTTGGCGATTCTATCGGCGGGCCTTTTCTTGAAGCTAGCTGGCTTTATCGTAATAATTTTGATTATTTGTCTTTAGCGAAACAAGAAGGATTTATCAAAGGCGGCCCTAAAATTTATCTATTTTCTGTATATCCTACCTACTTGGCTTTGATGATGAAGTACGTAACTAATATAAAACTGAATTTGTTAATACACCATTTGTTGGTATTTGCCGGCGGAGCGGCAATAATTGCTTGTATCCGGGAGATTTTGCTTAAAGTTGCCGATAAGAAAACGGCGATAATATTTGCGCTACTTGTTTTATCAATGCCGATTTTTAACAGCCAAGTCGAAGTTATTAATATGGAAATTCCGATGCTGGCCTTTGCTACATTGGCAATTTATAACTTAGCGAATAAAAAGTTTCTGCGGGCTTGTTTATTTGCTATTATTGCGACGATGGTTAAAGGCGTTGCAATTTTTATTTGCGGGGTTGTTTTTGCGGTAGGAATTATGGCATTTATTTTTGACAAAGAATATAAACTCAAGAAAACTACGTTAGCTGCCTCCTTAATCGCGTTGGCTTTTATTGCCGCTAAGCTTTATTTGGCGTTCTTTGTATTAAATGAAGCTGGTAACGCGGATATGGTTGGATTTCTTGAAGGATGGTACAAACTTAAGAAATTTGCCGAAACATATCTTTTTATTTTTAGTGCTATTGTTTTTATTGATATATTATTTTTTGAATTAATTCGGCATAAATTGAGAATAGGGGAAATATTTAATAAGCATTTTGTCGCGATTATTATGTTTGTAACCGCACTGGGTTGGTTTGCATTGTTTATCAATTCTTACGCCGGATTCCCGCGCTATAGGCTGCTCTTAATGCCGTTTAATTTATTTTGTGTATTTTACGCGTTAAGGTATTTAATTAAAAGCGAACGGTTGTTACGAGGCATTATAATTAGCGCAATTGTTTTAGCTTTGCTTTGTTCTTATGGCTTATTTCACGCCGATAAGAAAGAAATCGACCAGGCTCAAGACCATGTTACAACCGAAAGAAGCCTGGAATACCGCATTAATATTAAAATTAACATGGATGTGGCAAAATATGTTAGCGAAAGTTTTCCAACCAATACTGTTGTTGCTCCCTATATAATGGCTAATATGTTTGCTTACCATGAATTAGGGTATGTCAAAGAAGATATGAATACAGTTGTCTACGGGTTTCATACGGCTGTTAAAGAAATCGATTCTTTTCAAGGTCTGGATAAAATAAATCTAGCCAAAACTGTTTATATTGGCCCGGTTACTGATTTACCGGTACATTTAAAGCATTTTGGTGAATATCCTGTTAGCCCAAAAGATTTTGTTTTAAAAGAGTTTTATTTGGGCAACCGCAAAACGACTGTTTTTAGAGGTGGGATTGCGGTTGAACGGATGCGGCTGGTCGGAAAGCAAGCTTTAAAACAATTGTTAGGCAAGGGTTTGCTTAAAGACTTTTATGTGCATAATTTCGGCATGGATAAATCTTATTTTGGGCAAGAAGAATGAACATATTAAAAAATAAATTAATAATTGTCCTGCTATTGTTTTTTGTCGGTCTTTTGGCTTATTCGAATAGCTTTTATGCTTCTTTTCAATATGACGACGGGGCTTATGTCGTGGGAAATAAGAATATAAGGACGCTTGACCCGAAAATAGTTTGGAAAGCGGATAAGCCTCCGACCAGATTCGTTGCTTTTTACACCTTTGCCTTAAATTATAATCTCCATAAATTAAATGTTTTTGGATATCATTTGGTAAACTTTTTGATTCATTTGATTAATGCCGGGCTTGTTTTTTGGCTAACAAGTTTGCTTATAGGATTATCTAGAAGAAAACAAGGTAATTTAGAAGATGACGATGCTTTAATTACTATTTTTGTCGGCTTAATATTCTTAGCTCATCCTATACAAACCGAAGCAGTTACTTATATCACCCAAAGAGTTGCTTCTTTGGCGACATTATTTTATTTAGCGGCGGTTTGTTTTTATATTTTAGCGCGAATTAATGGCGGGAAAAAACTTTATTTTTCTGTGTCATTTTTGGCGGCATTGTTGGGAATGTTTACCAAGGAAATAGTTTTTACTCTGCCACTAACAATTATTTTAATCGAAACTTATTTCTTTGATTTTAGTTTACGAGTGAAGGAAAGAGGGAAAAAGAATGCTATCGTTGCTGTTTTATCATTTTTGGCAGTTGCTTTGGTAATTCCATTTTTGTTTAAGTTTAATTTCAAGAATATCTTTTTCTATAAATTTGTTTCCGGTTCGCACGATAGCGATTATGTCACAGTTTTTGGCTATTTATTCACGCAGTTCAGGGTTATTTGGACTTACATAAGGCTTTTATTTATTCCGGTAAATCAAAACTTAGATTATGACTATGTTTTATCAAAAAGTTTGTTTGAGCCGTATACATTCCTGTGTTTTATTGCGATTTTAACTCTGATATGGGTAGTTTTTCGCTTAAAGAAAAACAACATTTTAATTTCATTCGGCATGGCTTGGTTCTTTATTACTCTTTTGGTTGAATCCAGTATTATTCCGATACATCATGTTATATTTGAACATCGGCTTTATTTGCCGATGTTTGGATTTGTTTTAGCTTTTGTTGTTGGATTAAGAAAATTGATAACTGATGATAAAAGATTTAATCTCATTTTAGCGCTGCTAGTTTTGGTTTATTGCTATGCGACCTATGAACGCAATAAGGCCTGGCAGAATGAAATAGCAATGTGGCAGGATATTACGCATAAGTCTCCCAATAAAGCCAAGGGCTTTTATAACTTAGGGAAATTATATTTGGTTAAAGGGGAAATTGAGAAAGCCTTAAACTGTTTTAGTGAAGCCATAAGCTTGAATTCTAATTTGGCCGATGCTTTTAATAATCGCGGTGTTACTTATCGAAGATTAGGTTTGGAGGATAAAGCTTGGGCTGATTTTAGCCAGGCAATTAATTTAGATCCATGGTTAATTGAAGCTTATGTAAATAGGGGCGTATTGTATTTTCAGAAGAATTTGCCGCAAGAGTCTTTGGATGATTTTAATGAGGCAATTAATAGAGAGGTGCGGAGTGTATCTGCTTATAACAACCGCGGAATCGTTTATGCGATTCAGGGGAAATCAGATTTAGCTTTGGCTGATTTCTCAAAGGCAATTGAACTTGCGCCAGAGCAGATTGAAGGCTATCTAAATAAAGCTAATCTTTATGATAATCTGAAGGATTATTCTAAGGCATTGAAATTAATCAATATGGCAATAGCTCATGACCCTAAGAACCCCTATTTAATCCTAAAAAAAGAAGATTTGCTTAAAAAGCTGGTAAATAGGTGAAGCTCTCCAGAAAAGACTAAGAAACCGTTTTCACAAAAAAGCGCCCATCTATTCCTTATCTTATATAAATATGTTATAGTTAATTGTGAGTTAAATTTCTGTTCTTTTGGTGCATACCCTATATAAAATCCCTAAAAGGAGACTTTAAATGTTTAAATCGAAAAAGAATAGTTTTGTGCATAAGTTTGTTATCAGCATAATTACTTTTTCTTTTATTTTAAACTTTATTATACCGCCACAAAACGTTTTGGCAGAGAGTGTTCTTAATTTGCCAATTCCCGGAACAATGGTAGGTTTAAGTGCGGGATACCAGCCGATTACAATTAAAGGTTTGACTATTTATCCGGATAATCCATTAAGGTTTGATTTTATTGTCGACCAGGGTGAAGAGCAATTAAATGATGATTCTTTTAAAGCCGAATCGAACCAATTAGTTAAGTACTTTTTAGCAGCTTTAACAGTTCCGGAAAATGAGCTTTGGGTTAACTTATCGCCTTACGAAAAAGACAGAATAATATCTGACAGTTTTGGCCAAACAGAAATGGGCCGTGACCTCCTTGCGCAGGATTATATTTTAAAACAGATTACTGCATCTTTAGTTTATCCGGAAGATAAAACCGGCGAGGCTTTTTGGGAGAGAGTTTATAAAAAGGCTCAGGAAAAATTCGGCACAACCGATATTCCGGTAAATACCTTTAATAAGATCTGGATTGTTCCGGATAAGGCTGAAATTTATGAGCATGGAACATCAGCATTTGTTGTCGAGAGCCATTTGGCTGTTTTACATGAGCAGGATTATGTTGCGCTTCAAAAGAATATTGGAAACGAAAAATACGGCTTAGACAGTTTAGACGGACAGAAAATAGAAGATGCGAGTGATTTGTCGACTCAAATGATTAAAGAAGTTTTAATTCCCGAAATAGAAAAAGAAGTTAATGAAGGCAAAAACTTCTCCAATCTTAGGCAGATTTACAATTCGATGATTTTGGCAACTTGGTACAAAAATAATTTACAGCAAAGTTTGCTTGGGCAAATTTACGCTGATAAAGGAAAAACATCCGGAATTGAAAATGATGATAAAGAAATTAATCAGAAAATTTATAGCCAATATTTAGAAGCGTTTAAAAAAGGCGTCTATGATTTAGTGAAGGAAGAATACAATCCTGAAACTCAAACAGTAATCGAAAAGAAATATTTTTCCGGCGGATTTGCACCCATAGGAAAAGATGGTTCGATGTTGTCAGAAATGGTTTATTCGGGGAAAAAGGCCTCAGGTGGCATGACGAGAGCCCAGAGGGCAGATGTTATTTCCGCGGGAGTCAAAGGCGCAAAGGGGCCGATTAAGAAAATCACAGTTGACCTTCTGGCGTCGACAGCGAGAGTCAGGGAAGCTTTGGGGTTAACTCTGAATATAGAAAAGAAGGTAAATGCTTTAAACAGATTTTTCCCGGATAGTAATTTAGGGCTGATTGGGATTTATGATACCGGAATTTCAATTAATAAGCTAGAAGCGATTGACGCTTTCAAGCGTGGTGAATTGGATATTGATTTAGGGCGTGGAACATTATCTTTAACCAGACAGACAATAGCCGAGCAATTGAAAGGCAAAATTGATTCTGCCAGGAGTGTACAGTTTGGCTTATTTAGGTCGCAAACAAGGCTGCAACCAGTTAGATATTATGCGAAAGGTGTAGACTTGGGGATGAACCGTCTTGAAGTTATGCAGGCAATAAGAGCCGGGTATGTTACGTATAATGAAGCGGGTGATTTAATACTTTCTGGTAACCGCGCAGATAACTTTAAGAATTATATTGATGGGATGAGAAATAATGCAGTACAAAACTTTGTTTCTCAAGTGGGAACAACTGAAGGGATGTATCAAGTAAGTTTATCGGCCAATCAGCCAAGATTAAATAGAGTAGAAATTAGTTCAGGTATTTTATCCGGAGATTTGTCTTTTGAAGCAGATAGTAAAATTTTACAAGTTGTGGGAAAAAGTGAAGATGTTTTCTTAAATGAGGTATTAAAAGCGCGGACTGATGCCTTTAACAGGAATTCTGCTTTTAATGTTTTATTTCGAGATGGTAATTATGTGACAATTAGCTCCGAACAAGCTCGGAATAGTTTAGAGAACGGCTATATCGTTGAAACGGAAACACCGAATTATTTCCGTGTAGTCGGGATGTCAACGGATTCGTATGAAGAGATTATTAACGGAAGACCGATAAGTTATGCTAACGAATTAAAACGAGGAAATATTGACCGGCTTGATCCGAAAACAGTGCGTTCTATGATGCCGGCACTATGGATTAATTATTTCCGTGTTGTTTCTTTACGTGATCAGCAAGATAGAGATTCAGCTCGTGATATGTTGCTAAATGCCCTAAGGGTAGTTTATCCAGATAGTTATCTTATTAGATTCAACGACGATACGACAATTCAAAGAGAAGTTTTAGGTAATGATGGTTTATATGAAGGATTAAGGTCCGCGATTAGTGATGTCGGAAATGATTTGCAGTTATTATCCCGTGCGAATGTCACGAATCTAGGAATTACAAGCGCAAGGTTTGCCGAATTGCAGGGGCAAATTGATGCCTTAGGCCTGCGTTTTCAAGATTATTTTTATCGACGTTCAATTGAGGAGGTATTCCCTGATGTGGTTAGAATTCGAAGCGGAATTAAAGAAGCCTTAACTACTGCCAAAGTTCTCGCAATTGAAATGGACAATATTTTAGTTGATGATAATGTTACCGTTCCATTAAAAGCAAAAACAGGTTCGTTATTGAGGACGTTAAGCACATTAGACCAAAAACTTAGCATGGATGGAGATTTATATAAGCCGGGAAAATTTGAGCCTCCGTTAGCGCAAGATGCCGTAAATGTTAGCCGGAAAGTTGTCGCTGATTTAAGGGATCCAAGAATTAAAATTGCAATTCAAAATAGGTTAAGTTCACTTAATGATGACCAGAAATTTGTAGAAGCTTTTTATTCTGCTATTGAAGATTCGTTATTTATCTTGGGCGGAGGGAATTCTGTTCCTTTGATTGACCCCGAAGGTACGAGATTTGATATTTTATCCAGAGTTGGAGCTGAGTTTGAAGGACGACGTGACATATATAAGGTTGGGATGTTGGGGGTTGATATTGCTTATTCAGAAGCGCGTGATTCAAGTGTAAAAAAATTAATCGGCGACGAGCAAATTCCGGGATTACTTGATAAATTAGCCGACTATATCGAAGCTAGAACTGAAGTAAAAGACGGAAGGCAGTCAGCAGTTGTTTCTGACCAGACAAGAATAACTAAACGGATAACAAGAAATCTTGATTCGCCTGAAGTCAGGGCACAACTAGCTGCGAGGTTAAGCGAAATTGACTTAAAAATGATTTTATTTAGACCACAGGCAGAAATAAATAGAGTATTCTCTGAGGCTATTGGTCATAAGGTTAATTTATTTCCGGTTGATAAAGTTATGAGTGGTGCAATAGTTCAGTTAGTTTCTGGCGATAGGATCAATGATACTACTATTCCTCAAGATTCAGAAATAATCAGGCTTTTGGGTGTTGATATTGGGTATCAAAGAAGAAATGGAGATGTTGTTAAAATAGCTAGCCCGAATGCTTGGAATATAGTAGTTAATGTAATTCAACGGAGTTTAGAAAATAGCACGCCTGTCCGAGTTAATATTCAGGTAGAGCAAGCGCGGTCGGTTTTGGGCATGAATGAGATCAAATCAAATGTTTACGGCGTAAGAAATTTCTCGGATGTTAATCCCGATGGATCAAAATTTGATGTTGTGCTTGAAGGAGCTGGAAAAAAACTTATGGCAGTAATCCGCGGACATAAGGGTTTAATTAGGTCTATGGTTAGAGA
>JAKLDK010000090.1 GCA_022703565.1 Candidatus Omnitrophota bacterium | reverse complement strand
CCAGAAGTGAATTCTTAAATCTTATAAAATAAAAATGGCAATAATCTCCATTAATAAATTAAAATTAAGCACTATTATCGGCACAAAAAAAGAAGAGCGCATTAAACCGCAGCAAATTATTTTTGATATTAGCTTTAATTGCAATTCCGAGAAAGCCGGCAAGACCGATGATCTTAAATACGCAGTAGATTATAATGCCTTATCCAAAAGAATAATCAACAAACTATCCAAAACAAAATTCTTCCTTTTAGAAAAATTGGCCCAAGAAACGCTAGATATTGTTTTAGAAGACAAGCTAATTAAGGAAGCGAAGGTAACAATTTATAAACCTAAGGCCTTAGCCAATGCTGATTCGGTCAGCATAACCTTAACCAGAAAACAGAAATAACATGGCCGGATATTTATTTCTCCTATTCACAATTGTCCCAGCGGTTGAACTATATATACTTATTAAGGTAGGAAGTTATATTGGAGCGCTAAATACAATAACAATTTTAATATTCACCGGTATTTTAGGCGCATATTTAGCCAAGATGCAAGGCTTACTGGTCATGCAAAAAATGCAAAACAGCCTAAACAAAGGCCAAATGCCTACCAATGAATTAATCGATGCCTTTATGATCTTTGCCGGAGGCATACTTTTACTTACCCCCGGATTCTTAACCGATGTCTTTGGTATTTTACTTTTATTCCCGTTAACCCGAGGATTGATTAAATTACTAGTTAAAGCCAAATTAAAAGACATGATAAAGAAGGGCCAGATCATTAGTTTTTCATCTGTTAACTCCACAAGCTCAAGAAATAACGGCTATAACGATATCGATATTTAAATATTTTCAAGATTTTTTCTTGCAAATGGAAATATTGCTGATATGATAGGGGCGAAATTAACGTTTTAGATTAGTATATCTAATAGAAATAATATATATCGGAGATATTGAATGCGGTTAAAAGAACAAGTGGCATTAATAACAGGTTCGGCTAGAGGAATCGGAAAAGAGATAGCCTATACCTTCGCGAAAGAAGGGGCAATCGTAATTATTTCAGATGTAAACGGTGAAATGGCCAAGACAACTGCCGACGAGTTTATTAAAGAAGGCTTAAAAGCCGATAGTTTTATCTGCAACGTCACTGACAGCGCTAGCGTGCAAGAAATGGTAGACAAAATTCTTGACAAATATAATCGCCTTGATATATTAGTTAACAATGCAGGCATCACAAAAGACAATTTATTGCTGCGGATGTCAGATAATGAATGGGATGCGGTAATAAATGTCAATTTAAAAGGAACATTCACCTGCACTAAAGCAGTTTGCAAAGTAATGCTTAAAGCCCGTAAAGGCAAAATCATTAACATTGCATCGATCATTGGCGTTATTGGAAATGCTGGCCAAGCTAATTATGCGGCAAGTAAAGCCGGTATAATCGGTTTAACCA
This sequence comes from Candidatus Omnitrophota bacterium, assembly GCA_022703565.1. Taxonomy (GTDB): domain Bacteria; phylum Omnitrophota; class Gorgyraeia; order Zapsychrales; family Zapsychraceae; genus JADFZM01. The sequence goes on along the minus strand of JAKLDK010000090.1, from coordinate 6,377 downwards.
AATCAGTCGCAAAAGAATTTTCTTCGCGCGGAATAACCGCAAATGCAGTTGCTCCGGGATTTATTCAGTCAGAAATGACCGATAAATTGAGCGAGAAGGCAAAAGAGGAAATTTTCAAAGCAATTCCATTAGGTAGTTTAGGAACACCCAAAGACGTAGCGGGGGTTTGTTTGTTTTTAGCGTCAAAAGATGCAGATTATATTACAGGCCAGACAATATTAGTAGATGGTGGAATGGGTATTTAATTAAAAGGAGGAAATAGATGGCAGTTCAAGACAAAATCAAATCAATCATTGCAGAGCAGCTAGGAGTCAAACCGGAAGAAGTTACCCCACAAGCATCATTTATCGATGATTTGGGCGCTGATTCTCTAGACACCGTCGAATTAATTATGGCTTTAGAAGAAGAATTCGGCATTGAAATCCCGGATGAAGATGCAGAAAAAATGACTACAGTCGGCGATGCAGTTAAGTACATTGAAGAAAAAGCTCCTCAAAAAAGCTAATCAATTAACTTGTATAGTTAATTATCAATAAAATATGCCTCGGCCTTTAAAGGCCGAGGCGTTATATTTATTTAATTATAAAGGGCAAACAATGAATAAAAAAAGAGTTGTTATAACCGGGTTGGGAGTTTTATCACCTGTCGGGTCAGGAGTTGATGCTTTCTGGAAGGGATTAGTTGAAGGCCACAGCGGTATTGATAAAATTACACATTTTGATTGCAGCCTATTCGATTGTAAAATTGCCGGGATGTTAAAAAACTATGACCCGAATCAACATTTTAATACAAAAGAAGTACGCCATGTCTCGGATTTTATCCAATATGCCGTAGTAAGTGCCAGAGAAGCTGTTAAGAATGCTAAATTAGATTTAAATTCTGTAAATAAAGAAAGATTTGGTGTTGTAATCGGCTCTGGAATAGGAAGTTTGCATTGTTTGGAAACTGAGCATAGCCGCCTAAAAGAAAGAGGCCCTTCTCGGATATCTCCCTTTTTTATCCCAAAAATGATTATTAACGAAGCTGCCGGTCAAGTATCTATCGAAATGGGAGCTCACGGCTTATCAACTTGCGTAACAACCGCATGCGCAACCGCAACTAATGCAATTGGCGATGCGATGCGTTTTATTCAATTTGGCGACGCTGATATAATAATTGCCGGAGGGACAGAAGCCGCTAATACCGAACTTGGAGTTGGTGGCTTTTGCGCGCTTAAAGCTTTATCGACTAAAAGAAATGACGACCCAACAAAAGCTTCGCGTCCTTTCGACGGAGACCGTGACGGATTTGTTATGGGAGAAGGCGCCGGAGTTGTAGTTTTAGAATCTTTAGAACACGCTAAAAAAAGAGGCGCGCCAATTTTAGCCGAACTCGTCGGATACGGACGAACTTGCGATGCTTATCATATTACAGCGCCGGAACCTACCGGGGCCGGAGCAGCACGGGCAATGAAAATTGCGATGGATGAAGGAAATATTAAGCAAAACGAAGTTTCTTATATAAACGCGCATGGAACCTCGACTGAATTAAACGATAAAGTCGAAACACTGGCAATTAAATTAGCCTTGGGTGATTATGCGAAGAAAACCCCGGTTAGCTCAACAAAATCAATGACCGGCCATCTTTTAGGTGCCGCCGGAGGAGTTGAATTTGCCGCCTGTGTTTTATCTATTAGAGATAATATAATTCCACCGACGATAAATTACGAGAATCATGACCCTAATTGCGACCTTGATTATGTTCCAAACCAGGCTCGCAAATTAAATGTTAACGCGGTTTTGACCAATTCTCTTGGTTTCGGTGGACATAACGCGACTTTGGCATTAAAGAAATTTAAAGAATAATAGTTTCGTTGTTCTGATCGTGCTTTGGCACGGGAAGAATCTCTTCAAAGAAAGAGATCCTTCGTCACTTTATTCCTCAGGATGACAAAGCAATAAGCAAAGGAAAGAAAATGAAAAACTATAAAATTGCGGTTATTCCCGGAGACGGTACTGGCCCGGAAGTAGTAAATGAAGGATTGAAAGCATTGAAAGCTGTTGCGCAAAAATGCGGGTTTAAATATGAAACAGTTAATTATGATTTCGGCGGAAAAAGATATTTAAGGACAAAAGAGGTTCTACCGGCCAATGCCGTGAGCGAATTAAAAACATTCGATGCAATTTTCTTAGGCGCAATCGGGCATCCGGATGTAAAGCCGGGCATATTGGAAAAAGGCATTTTACTTAAACTAAGGTTCGATTTAGACCAATATATTAATCTGCGTCCGGTACAGTTGTATGACCCGCGTTTCTGCCCGTTAAAAAACAAAACTCCGGAAGATATTAATTTTACCGTAGTGCGTGAAAATTCCGAAGGATTGTACAAAGGCTTAGGCGAATTTCAAAACAAAGGGACCAAAGACGAAATCGCAATTCAAATTTCGCATAATACCAGAAAAGGCGTTGAGCGCTGCCTGCGTTATGCCTTTGAATATACCAGAAATCACGGGAAGAAAAAGCAATTAACCTTGTGCGGAAAAACCAATGTTTTAACTTTCGCTTTTGATTTATGGGAAAGAACTTTTTATGAGATTGCCAAAGAATACCCGGATGTAAAAACCGATTACGCTCACGTGGACGCTACCACAATGTGGTTTGTCAAAAATCCGGAATGGTTTGATGTAATTGTAACCGACAATATGTTCGGCGATATCATTACCGATTTGGGCGCAATGATACAAGGCGGAATGGGAATAGCTGCCGGAGGGAATATTAACCCAAATGGCGTTTCAATGTTTGAGCCTATCGGCGGTTCGGCTCCAAAATATACGGGCAAAAATGTAATAAATCCATTAGCCGCAATTTGCGCCATGGCGATGTTATTAAAAGAAATTAAGGAAATAAAAGCCGGCGACATGATAGAAAATTCTGTTAAAGAAGTTGTCTTAACTAAATTAAAAGATTTAGCCGCCGGTAAAATGGGATATTCAACAACTGAAGTCGGGGATTTGGTCGTAAAAAACTTAAGATAGTTTCCTTATGTCATTCCTGCGAATGCAGGAATCTCTTGGAATAATTATTTTTTTATAGATTCCGGGACTAACGCCCGGAATGACAACAAATTGAAGGAGATTTGAATGAAGAAATACAATGTTGCTGTTGTTGGCGTAGGTGCTGTTGGGGAAGAAATGCTTCGTGTTTTAAAACAACGAAAATTTCCGGTCAACCAATTAAAAGTATTTGCCCGTTCAGCCCGGGAAATCACGGTCGACAATGAGAAATATAACGTTGAAGTCTTGAATGAAAATTCTTTTAAAGGAATGGATATTGCACTTTTCGCCGGGACAGAAGGTGATAAAGGCGCATCCGTTACTTATGCCCAGCATGCCGTAAAACAAGGTTGCGTTGTTATTGATAACGGCGCTGATTTTCGTATGAATAAAGATGTTCCTTTAGTTGTTCCGGAAGCCAATGCCAATGACGTAAAAAAACACAAAGGAATTATCGCCAATCCGAATTGTTCAACTATTCAAATGATTGTCGCGCTTGCTCCGATTAAGAAAGAATACGGCCTTAAAAGAATCATTGCCTCAACCTATCAGGCTGTTTCCGGCGCCGGACGCGGAGCAATCATCCAAACCGAAGAGGAATATAAAGCCTGGGCGACAAATTCGAAATATAACGGCGAAAAAGCCTTGGCTCATGAAATCGCTTTTAACCTGATTCCTCATATCGGAAGTTTTGAAGATAGCGGATTTACAACCGAAGAGATGAAGATGGTCCACGAAACACATAAGATTTTGCATGACAATAAAATCAAGATTTCAACAACAACTGTACGCGTACCGGTCAAAAACGCGCATTCAGAAGCAGTTTATATCGAAACAAAGAAACCGGTTGATGCCAATGAGGTGCGTAAATTATTAGCCAAGTCTCCGGGAATTATTGTCGTTGATGATCCCAAAAATAAAGTTTACCCAATGCCTAAAGACTGCTCGGGACGGGATGAAACTTTCGTCGGGCGTATCCGTCGTGACATCAATAACGATAAGGGCCTCTGGCTTTGGATTGTCGCTGACAATTTACGTAAAGGCGCAGCCTCAAACGCAATCCAGATTGCAGAAGTTTTAGTTAAAGAAAATTGGCTGTAAAAAGAAGTCACAAGGCACTGGTCACAAGTCACAAGCGTCTGACATGTGACCGGTGACATGTGACTATACCTCATAAACCCATGCGAAATATCAAACTCTCAATAGAATACGACGGGACAAACTACCAAGGCTGGCAAATCCAGGAAAGTCCGCAAAAAACCATTCAAGGTGAAATTGAACGTGCCTTACATATAATTTTTAAAAGCGATATTTCCATAACAGGATCCGGCCGTACTGATAGTGGAGTTCACGCGCTCGGACAAGTTGCCAATTTTAACACCGAATCAACCATGCCGAATGAGGAAATAATCAGGGCATTAAACGGAAATTTGCCGGAAGATATTTCAATTCTCAAAGCGGAAGAGGTGGATCCTGATTTTAACGCCAGATACTCGGCGAAAGAAAAAACATACAAATATACAATTCTTAACCGACGTGAGAAACCGGCCATAAACCGTAAAACTTGCTTACATTTCCCGCATAAGTTAAGCATGCTTAAAATGCAATCGGCCTGCAAATTCTTAATCGGCACGCACGATTTTAAATCATTTCAGGCTTTTGACTCATCCAAGCCAGAGCGATCACAAGACACAATCCGCACAATTAAGCAAATTAATGTTGTAAGAAAAGGCGATTACATCACAATTTTTATTACTGCTGACGGATTTCTTTACAAAATGGTTAGAAATATCGTCGGAACATTAATCGATATCGGAAGAAAAGAAATCCCGCCATCAGAGATAAAAAAGATTTTGGAAGGAAAAGACCGCGAATTAGCATCAAATACTGCCCCAGCGCATGGGCTTTGCTTGGTTGAAGTGAAATATTAGACAGCGGTCAGTTGTCAGTGACCAGTGGTCAGGAACACTTTATAAACTTTAATTTGCTTTATCAATATTAGTATTTTATACTTTCAATATCCTTTTAATTATCAAAAGGCCACGCCACGGAAAACCCAAATGAGATATTTTGGGTAATTCATCTTTAATAATTTCTCATATATTACAATTCCCCCGAAAAGGAGAAGAGATGTTTAAAAACGTCAAAAACTTATTTTACAAAGCAATTTGCTTAAGCCTTGTAATCACATTCTTATCTTCATCAATATTTACAACCACTCCGGCTTTCGCCCAAAATAGCACTTTTATGAATTTGCCTGTTCCAGGGAGCATGGTTAACCCGTCGATTCAATTCACGCCCGCACTTTTAAAAGGGATGACAGTTTATCCCGATTCCCCTTTAGAATTCGATTTTATTATCGACAGCGGAAATAGCGAGCTTAAAGACGAGTCCCTTAAGGCTGAAACCAAGAAGCTTATAAATTATTTTCTTGCATCATTAACTGTTCCGCAAAATGATTTGTGGGTTAATTTATCTCCGGCAGAGAAAGACAGAATAGTCCCCGACGCCCTAAGCCAAACTGAATTAGGGCAAGAAATGCTCGCCCAGGATTATCTTTTAAAGCAATTTACCGCATCTTTGATGTATCCGGAGGACGAATTGGGCAAAGATTTCTGGAATAAAGTTTATTCTGAAGTTAATCAAAAATACGGCATTGCGGAAATTCCAACCGACACTTTTAACAGAGTTTGGATTCTCCCCGAGAAAGCCGTAATTTATGAAAATAATAATACGGTCATGATTGTTGAGAGCCATTTGAAGGTAATGTTGGCTGAAGATTATATAAAGGGTGATCAGAACTCAGTGATCAGTGATCAGAAAGATAGAAACAACACGCTGACCACTGACCACCGACCACTGGCCACTGATTCCAACCAGCACCCACTGATAACCGATGTCATCCGCGAAACAATCATTCCCGCAATCGAAAAAGAAGTAAACGAAGGCAAGAATTTCGCGCCGCTTAGGCAAATATTTAATTCGCTAATTTTGGCGAAATGGTACAAAGAAACAATAAAAAATAGCCTGTTAAGCAATGTTTACGTCGATAAGAATAAAACATCCGGAATAGATAATGCCGAAGCTCATGCCAAAGAAAAGATTTACAGCCAATATTTAGAAGCGCTTAAAAAAGGCGTTTATGATTACATCAAAGAAGATTATGATGAAAAATCCCAAACCGTAATCCCGCGAAAATATTTTTCCGGCGGAGTTGTATTGAAAGAAGATGTTGTGGAACAGAGAATAATGGATAATGCTATGGTTTCTGAAATTTCAAACGATAACATGGCGCAGGTGTCGATTGAAATTGATCAGGCGATGCGTGTTTTGACGGAAGAATCTC
>JAKLDK010000009.1 GCA_022703565.1 Candidatus Omnitrophota bacterium | reverse complement strand
TCTTCACTTTGATCATAGTCGCAACGATTACTGTTATTTATTATTTCTTTATGAATAATAATCAGGCGCAAAAAACTATCGCTTCAATTAAAACAGTCCTGAAGCCTCAGAAGCCGGAAACCATTAACAAACCAACCGCCCAACCATTTACTGTTACTTCCGAAGCGCAACCAAGCGTAAAATTAAAACTCGAAGGAACAATGATGATGGGAGATAAAAGAGTAGCGTTAATAAACGGGGAGGTTTATCAGATCGGGGAAACAATCAACGGAATGGAAATATTAAATATTAACCTCGAGAAAGTAGTGTTAAAAGACGGGGAAAATATTATTACAATCGGCTCAAAAGAATAAAATTAAGAGATATAAGTTTTAATCGCTTCTTTAATAATCTTCTCATCAATACCTTCGACTACTTTTACTTTGCCAATCTTAACAGCCAAAACAAAACGGTTCTTTCCGGCGATGAACTTTTTATCATGCCGCATTACATTTAATATTTTATTTAGATCTAAACCTTTTATCTTCTTAGGCAAATTAATATCGTCTAATAATTTATTGATCAAGATTTCTTCCGAAGGCTTTAAAAGCTTCACGGCAAAAGATATCCGGCAAGCAACTCTCATTCCTAAAGCTACTGCCTCACCATGCTGATATTGGTTAAAACTTCCGGCAGTCTCAATCGCGTGCCCGATAGTATGCCCAAAATTTAATATTGAGCGGATACCTTTGGTTTCTTTTTCATCAGCTGAGACAACCCTAGCCTTTATCCGGCAACAGCTTACTATCACATTAAGCAAAGGATTTGATCTTAAGTTAAGGAGCTTACCGATATTTTTCTTTATATAAAAAAATAGTTTGCTATCGTCAATAATACCGTATTTAACCGCTTCGGCTAACCCATTTTTCACTTGCCGAGGAGAAATCGTCGATAAAACAGCGACATCGCTCCATACAATTTTAGGCTGATAAAATGACCCCACCATATTCTTCCCGCAATCTAAATCTACCGCGACTTTTCCGCCAATAGCAGAATCAATCTGTCCCAAGAAAGTCGTTGGAACTTGAACAAAAGGAATTCCTCTTTTATAAATCGACGCAATAAAACCGGCCAAATCACCAATTACTCCGCCGCCGAGGGCAATCACAAACGGGCGTTTATAAATATCGTATTTTGCGATTTTTTCGATTAGCTGAAATGCGGTCTTTACTGACTTGCTTTTCTCACCATCGGGAACAACAAATACCCGGGTAGTAAACCCATTATTCTTAAGGCCTTTAACAATACTTTTGCTATATATTTTATTAACAATAGGATTTGTAATAATGATCGCATCATGTCCGATTCGAAGCGCTTTAAGTTTGGACCCTAACAATGGCAGGATTTTGTTTCCGATAATTATTTGATAACTATTTTTTTCTAATGGTACATTGATAGTTTTAATCATAAAGAATGTACCCCCAATAAAGTAGCTAATAAATTAATCATAGGTTTTAAAATAAAGTCCAATAGATTAAAATATAGTAACATTAAAACAATCAAAATACCATACCTTTCCAGACGGGCATAATAAATAGCTAATCTTGCGGGGAGAATTCCCATGACAATACGCGAACCATCCAAAGGCGGGACAGGAATTAAGTTAAAGGCGGCTAAAAGCAAATTAACATAAATCGCAAAACCAATAAGGCTGTAAATTTCATGATTCGGGCTAAATTTTATTAATAAATTAAGAATAAGAATTATAAACATATTAACCATCGGCCCGGCTAACCCGACCCAAATCATATCTATTTTGGGATTACGTAACCGGTAAAAATTGACCGGAACCGGTTTGGCCCAGCCAAAAACAAAGACATTATAACCTAAAAGACGGATTAATATCAAAATACCAGGTAGAATTATTGTTCCTACGGGGTCAATATGTTTTAAAGGATTTAAAGTCAGCCTTCCGGCGATTTTTGCGGTCGGATCGCCCAATTTAAAGGCCACCCAGCCATGCGCACATTCATGCAAAATAATAGCAAAGAAAACTATAATAACTATAAAAATAAATTCGAGGATTAACATTGTCCTAAGATATTAATAGATAATTTGTATTTTGGAAACTACAATTATTGGATAGCGTAACTGCGAGTTTTCTTTAATAGTACCTTCAACTTTAACCGAATAAGGAATAAATTTATCCAGTAAATATTTCATGCCTTCTAAATAATATGACGGCTTGTTATCAACATCTAACCGGTAACTAATATTATCCGCATCATCCGGAATCTTTGCTTTTAATTTCCCGGTAACAACAACTGAATCTTTATTGCTAATTTCCACTATTTTAGAATCAGGAACAACCGCTACCTCTTCTACCTTCGGCTGATTATAAAGCGTTATGTCTTGACTCTTAAAATGAACAAACTTCTCTAGCACCCAGCCAAAACTAAATTCAATAGGTTCAATTTGGTACCAATCATCTTTTTTATTTACAAAAATAAGCTTATCGCCCTTATTAACCTGCCCTAAAATAGTACTATTTATTGAGCTTCTGGCACGAATATTAACTTGGGAAGCGGTAACTTCTAGGGTTTGAGAATCGATTTGATTAACATACTTCTCTATTATATAAGCTTTTGCGGACTTAGGAAGCCTGACCTTATACCAGCTAAAATCCTTGTCGACAACAATAACATTTTCGCTCTTTTTGGTGAGGCAAAGCTCTTCAAAGTTCTCGTTCTGACCCGCGCGAACACGGACATTCTCAGCAGTAATTTCGCCTAAAAAAGGAAAGAATTCTTGGGCAGAACAAATGCTAGTTATTGTTAAACAAATAATAAAAACTAATGGAGTTAACCGGATAAAGCGGTGGAATATTTTATTTAAGCCAACGAATACAGAGAACCTATCCACCGATATCCCTGAAGAAAAGTAATTAAATCTGTCGAATTCGCCCATAGGTAACCCCGTTTTTTTCTAGAGAGGCGGATAAATTTAAACGGTAAGTCATAGTTTAAACCCAGGAAAGTTATTTTGATTTAGCGTCTGCTTTTGCCGGCTTAGCATCTGCTTTAGCTGGTTTGGCATCTGCTTTTGCTGGCTTAGCATCTTTTGCACCAGCAGCAGGAGCAGCAGCGGCATCTGTACCAGCAGCATCTGCAGCAACTTCTTTAACTTTTTTCTTGGCTTTAATCTTTAGAATTTTTGTTTTAGGTAAGCCTGTTACGACCTGATTCTCAACCCAAATACCTTTTTTCATCAACTCTTTTATTCGTTCAAGTCGGCTTAATACCGTTCTTTGTTGCGCCCCGGCAGTATCAATTTTTAATGATGGATGTAACGACAACTTAAAACCTCCTTACTAAACAATCTTTATATTTATTTTTCAATCTACTAGCGAATTGTTTCGCCTTCGCCGCTTCAATAAATTTACCGATACAAACTACTGAATAACTTCCTTTTGCCAAAACATAAATTTCATAACCTTTAGCTTTTAAGCGGTTAGCCTCAAGTTCGGCGCTCTTTTTCTGTTTAAATGACGCTACCTGTATAGTATATTCATCAAGGTCAGATATCACCTTTTCCTCTTCCACAACAGGAAGGGCAACAGGTAATTTCTTTGTCGTAGTCGAAGGAACAGTTTGAATAGTATTCTTCTTAAGATCTACAACTTGCGGCTTAACCACAGCTTTCGTATTTTGCAATACCGTGTCAGTCTTTGTGACTTCCACGGTTTTAATTGCAGTCGAATTATTAAGCGACAGTCTTTTACCTCTTTCCACGCCAAAAGCAAAAGAAAGAACAATAAACATAGTAAAAATAATGAAGAATACAATAATATTTTCTATAGAAACTGTCAAGTCTTTTAATAATAGGCGCGATTGCCCTGCCGCATGCTGAAGCGAGGACTTTTCGGGAAACAATTCAAATTGCGATTGTGCTTTATTATTTATATTCATAATATTCATAACATTAATTATAGTTTTATTTTAGTGGTAAACTCAAGAGATTTCTAAACTTTTTTTGCTTAAGTAATTCTACGAATGAAAAAACTACTTCCGGGTCAAATTGCGTTCCGCTATTGCTTTTTATTTCATCAATAGCATCGTCGACATTCAACCTGTTTTTATACGGGCGGTCTGTTGTCATCGCCTCGAAAGCGTCGACTAAAGACATAATTCGCGCCCCTAAGGGGATTTGATCTCTTTTTAATCCCGAAGGATAACCTGTCCCGTCGTATTTCTCATGACGGTATAAAATAATCGGCAATACCGGTTTTAAAAACTCAACCGGACGGATTAATTCAGCGCTACGAGTCGGCTGATTACGAATAACCCTAAATTCCTCAGGAGTCAGCTGGCTTGTTTTAGATAATATTTCATAAGGAACATCTATCGCGCCAGCATCTCTTAATACCGACGCGTAAAATAATAAATCAAGCGTATCCTGGCTAACGCTTAATTTCTCGCCTAAAGCTTTAACTATTTTAAAATAAACCGGTAAATGCATCGCTCTATTCGTATGGCCATATTTTGCAATCAGTTCCTGAATAAACTGCATACTGCCTAAAATTACTTTTTGCTGATCCTTATAAAGCTGCAGATTCTTAATTGCCGTTACTGCCTGCTCAGCGATAACAGAAATCAGTTCTTTATCATACAAGTTAAACGCTTGATTATGCTTCGAGCGCTTAAGAATAATCGCGCCGATATTATCGTCCGACACAAGAGGTATACCTAAATATTTCTTTTCAAAACAAACATAACCGCGGGTAACACTCTTTTCTTTTTCGGTAATCTTTGCTAACTCACTCTTTTTTTCCAATAAGATATTTATTTTATTATCGAAAATAGCCACCAAAGATATTTTTCTTCTTTTATCGTCCAGGATATAAATACTGGCTAAATCAGCGTGCACAAAATGGCAAATTAACCGGGTTAACCGCAAAGCAAGTTCTTTGACATTATAGGTGGAATTAACCAGCCTATAGACCATATGCACTGCTGAAAGAATCGATCTATACCTTTTGGTAAGGATTAAATAATTTTTTGTGTTCATCTAGCGCAAACCTGTCGGTCATCCCGGCAATATAATTACAGATTATTTTCATGGTTTCTTCTTCTGAATAATTTTTCTCTCTTGGATACACTTCATAAGACAACTGCTTCGGATTCTTTCGATATACTTCGAACAAATCGTTAATAATCCTTCGGGCCTTGGACGTCATCCGCTCCACCCGATAATGATGGTACAATTTATTAAAAAGCAATTCCTGCAAATATTTTCTCTCGCCTGCCATCTCGGGTGAAAATCCTATTAAATTATCATCCGGATTATCGAGAAAATACTTCTTTACTTCATCGGAAGAGGAAAATTTCTTTTTACTTACAGTCTCACTAGAATATTTTAACAAGTCAGTCGCTTGTAAATCAATTAAAGCACGGACTAGTTGGTATTTGAACATATCTTTATCATTTTGCTCTAGAGAATAATCGATTTTACTGGCAGCCTTCTTCCACAACTTACTTTCCATTAATTCTTCTTTCACAATGCATCCTGAGGTCAACCCGTCATCAATATCATGAGACAAATAAGCCAAAGAATCCGCGACATCAACCACCTTAGCCTCTAAAGTTGGCCCCTTATGGCGATATTTATCGATCATTTCGCTTTTATCAAAACCAGTTTCGTGCTTCAAAATTCCGATTAATACTTCTTCGGATAAATTCAAACCCTTAAAAGTTGGGTATCTTTTTTCGTATTGCGTTACAATTTCAAAACTATGCGTGTTATGATTAAATCCTCCGCAATCTTTCATTATTTCTTTTAAAGCGGCTTCTCCAGCGTGGCCAAAAGGCGGATGCCCTAAATCATGAGCCAAAGAAATCGCCTCGATTAAATCTTCATTTAAAGCCAGGCTACGCCCGATTGTCCTGCCCACCTGCGCAACTTCAATTGTATGAGTTAAGCGGGTACGGTAATAATCCCCTTCAAAAATAATAAACACCTGCGTTTTATACTCGAGCTTCCTAAAAGCTTGGCTATGAATAATCCGGTCACGGTCTCTTTGATAGGAAGTCCTCGTCTCATGCGAAGGCTCCTTGTACTCACGGCCAGCAGAATCTTGGCTCTTCATTGCGTAGGGAGCCAAATTCTTATCCTCTAATTGTTCAATTTCTTTTCTTGTTCTCATTAGTTAATATTTTATAAAGGGCCTCTAGCGACTGTGAAATAACTTTTGTTTTGGTTGTAACCGGCATAAAATTAACATCGCCGCTCCAGCGCGGAACAATATGGACATGAACATGCTTAGGGAAACCTGCTCCGGCAATCCGGCCGATATTAATCCCAATATTAAATCCTTGCGGTTTTAAATATTTTTTTAAAATTGCTTTTGCTTGAATAAGCAAATCAAATAAATCATTGCGTTCTTCTTTATTTAATTTATCCAATTCATTAACATGGCGATTGGGAACAACCAAAACATGCCCGTTATTGTAAGGATAAATATTTAATACCGCGTAAGAATGTTTACTTCTTAAAAAGACATAATTCTTTTTATCACTTTTTTCTTTGAATAAACGGCAGAATAAACAGCCCAGTTTCTTCTTGCCTATTTGCGAAACATAACTAACCCGCCATGGCGCCCACAATTTATCCATTATTAATCCTTTATTTCGATAATTTCACAATTATATTTGCCATCTTTAACTTCGATTATTCCGTAAGAACACATTGGTGCGCTTATTTTATCCGTCGGGCTTCCCGGATTAAAATATAAAACTTTCCCAATTTTCTCGTTATAAGGAGAATGTGAGTGCCCGAAGACAACAATATCTACCTTGTCTTTGCTAAATTCTTCTTTCGCGTACTCAATTACTTCTTTAGCCGGACCTTTGCCATGAAACAAGCCAATTCGCACACCCTCCGCATCAAAGATATCTCTAGACGGCAATTTATTTCTTAAACTCATATCATCCATATTCCCATACACAGCTTTAACTTCCGTATAAGCGGCAATCTCTTTTAAATCATCCAGGCTGCAAAAATCTCCGACATGTACAATAAGATCAGCCTGAAATAAAGCCGCTTTTAAACTAGCTGGTAATGCCCTTGAATGAGTATCAGATAAAACAACAATTTTCATGTTTATGACAAAATAAATGGTTTATCAAACAAAGTTAATAGTGTATTTAATTCAGCTTCATTCCAAATCCAAAATCGTTCCTGCAAAGCCTTAACCCTGGCATTAGCGTCTAAATCCGACAAGGAAATTATAATACATTTCTCTGGCCGACGGTCATTTTTTTTCGCTTCCGCGACAATAGCATTAACTTCATTTTCGCCTAAAGGCTCTTTTTTCATAATAAAAAGCCAAATCTCATCAGGAGAATAAGCTTTGATAACATCGAAAAATACTCCGCCATCATTCTTATATTTAGCCGATTCCACTTCCTTAAAATTAGTTAGCTTATAACGGCGCCCATTTAAATCAAACGATTCATCATCAAAACAGTGCAACAGCTCAACAATTCTCGACGACAAGTCCTTCCTTGAGCTTGCTTTGAAATTATCAATCGAACGGTTAAATTCATCCTTAAATTGTTTTTTTTGCCTATCAGCGGCTAACTCGACATCTTTAATTCTTTTTTGATAAACGTACTTAATCCAATACTTAAAAAGCTTGTCTTTCAGATAATGATAATTACCATTCTTTTCGATATAACCCAATTCAATTAATTTATTTACTTTTATCTTTACTTGATTTTTGTTCGAACCGATATCATCGACAACATTCTCAAGTTTATTCTTGCCGTTAGAAAACGACATTAAAATCGCCGCAACAACCTGATTGCCTTTTCCACCGCATAATTCGTTAATCATCAATTCAAAATGTCGGCTGATAACGCCCCATTTATTGAATATCGTATTTTCAACCGCTTGCGACAATAACGGCATATAAATTTCATTTTGATTATAAATAGCCGCTAAATTCCTTAGCTCCTTGCAAATTAAGCTAAAATACAACGGATGCCCGCCGGTGAAATCAGTTAAAAAATTTCTTAATTGCGCGCCAATTTTTAACCCGCTTAAATTGCTCTCAATAAATAGCTGGCTGCTTTTTAAATCGAATGAATCGACATTAAGGGTTTCAAAGTTGCCGAATAAAAGCGAAAGCTTCTCTGATAATATTTTTTTAGCTAACACGGGATACGAACTGGAAAGTATATATAAGCATCTTTTCTGAGTCATTATCTTCTGCCCCAGGAATTGGAACGGATTGTTTAGAGCAAAATCTTCCAAATTCTGGAATTCATCAATAATAAGCAAACAAAAACTTCCAGTCTCATTGGTAAATACCTCCGGAATAGTTATCAGCCCCAAGAAAGCATCATTAACCTTTTTTGCCTCATAATCAGATTTTATTTTTTGTATTACCTGCACGGTATAAGGAATAAGGCCCTTGGTCGTCTCTAAAAGAATTCCTAAATCATCGTTTAAGGGAAGGTTTTTATTGCGGGAGAAGTTGTACAAGAGGCTTCCGACAAATTTGGAAAAAAGATAATTAAAATCCTTATTCTCTAAGTCCAAATAAACACAAACCACATCTTTATCGTCATTATTAAGGATAAAGTTGTGTAGAATAGAGCTTTTGCCGATATACTTGTTGCCTAATAAAGCTACATTCTGACGGTATCCTTCTTTTAAATCAAGCAACCGCCGTTTAAGCAAGTTTAAAGTATCGTTACGCCCAAAAAACTTTTGTTCAAATTCGATATAACTCATAAATTATGGTAAATAAAATAACGGATTTTCTTCTCTTGAATTTAACCTAATTTCAAAATGCAAAAATGAAATATTGTTCTTTGTTCCAGCATAAGCTATCGGATTATTTTTTACTATTCTCTCCCCCAGCTTAACTAAAAGCTTTGAATTATTCGCATACACCGTATAATATCCGTCTTCGTGATCCAGAATAACAGTGTTGCCATATCCCGTCATAAAGTCCGCCAAAACAACTTTCCCGCTTCTCGCCGCGCTAACTATTTCACCTTCGTTCGACTCAATATCAATACCCTTATTAACAGAATTTCCTTTTCTCTGCTGAAAATAATTTATAACTTTTCCCTTAATCGGCCAAATGAAGTCTTTTTCGTTTTCGTTTTTGCTAATAACTATGGTACGCGTTGTATCTGAGCCCGGAATAAATATTAACTGCCCCACTTCAACCTTGGCAACATTAGGAATATTATTGCTTCTCACAATATCATCTATCAAAACATTATAAGCTTGGGCGATGCTCCACAAAGTATCGCCTTTTTCAACTTTATGATAAATTCCTTTTTGAGGAGATTCTGGAATATCTCCCCTCAAATACTCAGTATTTTCTTTGTCTAACGCAGCGCAACTACAAATAAATATTGAAAATAAAAATATAATTATTTTTTTTAATGTTTTCATTTTCTTTATTAAGCGAGGGACGGGAATCGAACCCGCGTTCTCAGCTTGGGAAGCTGACATTCTACCGTTGAATTACCCTCGCAAATATATCTTTTAAATTTTTTAATAATTTCTTTTCTATCTTCAGCCAGGCAAATATCCCGGCAAACCGCAAATCTGTCAACACCTAAAGATTTAAGAAAAATGATCTTGTCCAAAGAAATACCACCAATAGCAAAAACCGGTATCTTAATTTGCGAATAAACTTGTTGCAACAATTTCAAATCCATCGGTTTGCGACCAGGCTTGGTAAATGTCGTAAATACCGAACCCAACCCAATATAATCAGCTTTACCTTGCTCTGCCTCTTTTGCCTGTTTCAATGTCTGGCATGACATTCCGATTATTGCCTTATCTCCCAAAATCTTTCGCGCATCTTTAATAGACAAATCATCCTGCCCTAAATGAACTCCCGCAGCCCCGCAACTTTTGGCAATATCCACCCGATCGTTAATAATAAAAGGTACCTTATTTTTAGCGATGCCGACAATTTTATTAGCCAATTCTAAAATATCTTTTGTTGAGCCTTTTTTATCTCTGAGCTGAATAATGTCAACTCCGGCAATAATTGCTGATTTAGCAATTTCAAAGAGCTTCCGATAATCATTAACCTGACTATCAAGGATCAAATAAAGCTTACAACGAGACAATAATTTTCTTTTCCAAAGCATAAACTTTATAACGAATATTCTTTATTTTAAAAGCGGCTTTGCTATCAATCATTTTCGCAAATTCTTCAATAACCCTAACCGATTCTTTCACCCGCTGCGAATTAGCATAAAAAATATCCGACACTTTTTCGCGTTTCGACTCGGTTAAATTGCTTTTTTTACCAACATCGCCTTCAATATTTCTGGCAACGATTAAATCTTTTAAACCTAAAGCTGATATTGCCTGTGTTAAATCATGCCGTAAATCTTTATAGTCTTTTGTCCCAGATTTGCTATCAATTACAAATCGGCAAATATCCTCACAAACCCGGAAACCTTCTTTCGCCCGGTTAAAATTTGCGTCCAACACCCGATATAACGTTCCTGACTTTACTTTTCGCACTTCTCAATAATCTTTTTTATTATATTTGTCGTCGATATTCCTGAAATATATTTTATATATTCGATTCGTCCACCATTAGCCTTTACGATATCGCTCCCAACAGTTTCCTTGCCCTTCCAATCCGCACCTTTAATTAAAATATCCGGCTGCAATTTCTTTATCGTTTCATAAGGAGTATCTTCATTAAAAATAACAATATAATCCACACAGGTTAAAGCGGCCAATACACCAGCTCTTTCTTTCTGTGAAATTATCGGACGGGTTTTGCCTTTGATACGCTGAATTGATTTATCACTGTTTAAGCCGACGATAAGAATCCTATTCCCTTCTTTGGCTTTTTCTAAATAACTGACATGCCCGAGGTGGATGATATCAAAGCAACCGTTGGTAAAAGCAATTTTCTTACCGGCTTTTTTGTGTTTTAATATCTTTTTACTTAAAGCTTCTATCTTTAATACTTTTTCAAAACTGTTCATTTTATCGTTTGATTTCTTTTTCAACTAATTCGCAAATCGTATGCCCAATAACACTATGAGATTCCTGTATTCTAGCCGTTGATTTTGAAGGAACGATAAGGCAAATATCGCTTATTTTCTTTAAAACCCCACCGTCATTACCGGTTAGAGCAATTGTAACCAAGCCTTGATCTTTTGCTTTCTTAATTCCTTCAATAACATTTTTTGAGTTACCGCTGGTAGAAATTCCAAAAGCAATATCACCTTTATTTCCTAGAGCTTCAATTTGCCTTTTAAATATACAATCGAAACTATAGTCGTTAGCAAGAGAAGTAATAACTGATGTGTCAGTGGTTAATGAAATCGCGCTTAAAGCTTTTCTTTCCATCTGGAATCGCCCAACAAATTCGGCAGCCAAGTGTTGGCTGTCAGCAGCTGAACCACCATTTCCAAAAAACAATATCTTGTTTCCCGTTTGCAAAGCTTTAATAATTACTTTTATTGCTTCCTCAATTTTATTTATATTTTCATCTAGGGCTTTAGCTTTAACTACGGCTGTTTCCTGAAAGATTTTCTTAATCGCATTTTGCATTTTTATGCCTCGGTAAATATTTTGGAAATCTTATAAACATCGTCATCAATCGTCTTTCTTTTCTTAACAGCCAAAGAAATATCAACGGAGCGTATTTTCCCGTCATGCAAACTAACCATTTGCCCAAACTTTTGTTCCTTAACTAAATCAACAGCCTTAACTCCAAATTGCGTTCCGATCATCCGGTCATAAGCTGAAGGTGAGCCGCCACGTTGAATATGGCCCAAGACACTGACTCGGGTTTCATAGCCGGTATTTTGCTCAATTAGGCTAGCTAATATCTCACCAATATTAGTTAATCTCTTGCGGCGTTCTGTTTCACGGTTTTTTTGGATTAGAGAATAACCTTCAATATTAGCTCCTTCGGATACAACTATGAGGCTGAATGTTTTTCCCCGACGATGACGAGAATGTAAAGCCTCGCAAACATCATCAATTTTTATCGGATATTCCGGGACCAAAACGATGTCTGCCCCGCCGGCTATTCCGGCTTCAAGAGCAATCCATCCCGTGTAGTGACCCATAACCTCAATTACGATTATACGATGATGGCTTTCGGCGGTTGTGTGCAGGCGGTCGATGCATTCAGTCGCGATATTAACGGCCGTATCAAAACCGAAAGCATAATCTGTTCCGGATAGGGCATTATCAATTGACTTAGGAACGCCGATTACCGGCAATCCTTTTTCTTTGAATAAATCTAATCCTAATTTTAAAGTATTCTCGCCGCCGATGGCAATAACAGCATCTAAACCGCTTCGTTTAAAATTTTCTGAAATAGTATTTAAAACGTGCTCTTCTAAAGGGGATTCCATCCGGCTAGTCCCTAAAATCGTACCGCCGCGATCCAGTATCCCGGAAGTAATCCTTGCATCCAGAATACGCATATCGTTTTCAATTAAC
This sequence comes from Candidatus Omnitrophota bacterium, assembly GCA_022703565.1. Taxonomy (GTDB): domain Bacteria; phylum Omnitrophota; class Gorgyraeia; order Zapsychrales; family Zapsychraceae; genus JADFZM01. The sequence goes on along the minus strand of JAKLDK010000009.1, from coordinate 17,254 downwards.
CCTAGCCAACCATTCTTTATACCGGAAACAACAAATCCATCTTGCATCCCTTTTCTAACTATCGCCCGAATAACAGAATTCATTCCTGGGCAATCTGCTCCGCCGGTTAAAACCCCAATTTTTTGCATATCGGTTTCCCCTTTTTATAATCGATAACCGTGAAACGGAATATTACTTAACTCATCATTCTTTTTTTCTTCGCTAAGTTCTTTCTTCTTGTCTTTAATTCTATCAAGGATAATCCGTCCGACATAAATAGTTATGCTGATTGGTTCTTCTAACCCGATAATATCTTGTATTTTGCTTTTTACTAGCTCTTGCATACTGGCTGTTAATTCCGGGATATTCGCTTCCGAGCGTAACGCTAATCTTACCTTAACTCGCAACCCTTTTCGGGTAACAGCGATACTGGCTTTTACTTCTTTTATTTCATCCATCTTATAAAGCATCCTTTTTATCAAATCCTCTAACGCGACCAAAGAAACGCTTACACGCCCCGAAGGATTATCAAAAGCGATTATTTTATCACGGTGGGCATTTATTGAATAAAGCTGGTAAAAAAGAAAATTCATAAATAAGATCACCCCGCCGGATATACCGATAATTAACCGCAAAGTATTATCGAGATAAATCGCGAGGATAAAATTAAAAATATTATTCAGATTGACCCACTTAGTTACAAACATAATCATAAAGCATCCAATAAATAAAACCAGCGTGACATAAAATAGAACCGCGATTCTTGTAACAAATTTCATTATTATTGCCCCCTCTCTATCCCCTGAATAATAATATTTATCTCTTTAACAGTAACACCAATCATTCTGTCAACAGAATTCTTTATTAACGTTTGAATTTGACTCGAAACATTATGCACATTTACGCCAAAGGGAAGTATTACCTTAATTGTGATATTTACTTCGCCATTATCTACAAAATTCATTTTTACGCCTGGATAAATCTTTTTTCCGGCTAAGGCCAAGATCTCCAGGAATAAATTTCTTTTAACCAAACTAACACCCTTTATATCGTGAAGTGCGCTTACTATAATTTCTGCAATTACTTCTTTTTCTATTTGCACTGTGCCTAAATTCATCCGGTCAATTTCTCTCATTGGTTATTCTCCACTTTCAGCATTCATAAATTTCTCCAAGAAATTGGTCGTAACTTTGCCATCTAAGAAAACACGGCTGCTTAATATTTCCAAATGAAGCGGAATAGTGGTCTTGGTCGGAGTTATATAAAATTCCTCTAAAGCTCTGCGCATAATACTGATTGCCTCGCGCCTATCCTTACCATAAGTAATCAATTTAGCCACCATTGAATCATAATATGGGCTAATAACAAACCCAGGATACATATGCGTATCAATCCTGACTCCCGGGCCGCCGGGGAAATTAATAAAGTCTATTTTTCCCGGTGAAGGCATAAAATTATTAGCCGGGTCTTCCGCATTAATCCTGCACTCTATCGCCGCACCCTTTATTTTGATATCATCCTGTTTAAGTTTTAATTTCTGACCTGACGCTATCTTAATCTGCTCTTTAACCAAATCAACTCCCGTAACCATCTCGGTAACCGGATGCTCAACCTGAATACGAGTATTCATTTCCATAAAATAAAACTCGCCTTTTTCATTTAAAAGAAATTCAACTGTTCCGGCATTACGGTAATTGGCAGCCTTAGCCGCTTTTATTGCCGCCTCACCAATTTTCTTTCTCAACTTCTCGTCTAGAACAGGGCAAGGAGACTCTTCAATTAACTTTTGATGGCGCCTTTGGATACTGCAATCACGTTCGCCGAGATGAATAACATTCCCATAATGGTCAGCTAAAATCTGAAATTCAACATGCCGCGGGCCTTCAATGTATTTCTCGATATAAACACTGGCATTATTAAAATTCTTCTCGGCCTCATTTGAAGCGATGAGAAAATTACTCGCTAAAGCAACATCGTTATGGCAAACCCGCATGCCTTTTCCACCACCACCAGCCGCCGCTTTAATAATAACCGGATATTTAATTTTTTTAGCAACTGATAAAGCCTCGGATTGAGTTTTAATTACACCTTTTCCTCCGGGAGTTAAAGGAACTCCCATTTTTCGCATCGCCTCTTTAGCCGCAACTTTATCTCCCATCAATCTTATCGCTTCCGGAGTCGGCCCAATAAAAGTAATATTGCATGATTCGCAAATCTCGGCAAAATGGGCATTCTCGGCCAAGAAACCATAGCCGGGATGAATCGCTTCAACATCAGTTATTTCGGCCGCGGAAATAATAGCCGGAATGTTTAAATAGCTTTCTTTGCTTGTTGGTCCACCGATACAAACTGCCTGGTCGGCATAGCGGACATGGAGAGAATCTTTATCAGCTTGGGAATAAACAGCAACTGTCTGGATATTCATTTCGCGGCAAGCACGAATTATTCTTAAGGCGATTTCGCCTCTATTGGCAATCAGGATTTTAGAAAGCATAAAATATCTCTTATAAGAATCTAAACCGGCTCGACAACAACTATCGTCTGCCCAAATTCTACCGGTTGAGCATTTTCAATTGGGATTTCGACTACTTTCCCTCTAATTTCGGATTTAATTTCATTCATCATCTTCATGGCCTCAACAATGCACACCACTTGGCCCACTTCAATAACCTTACCAACCTCAATATAAGGAGGAGCCTCCGGCGAAGGTGCCCGATAAAAAGTACCAACCATCGGAGATTTAATTTCTTTCAAATTGCTTTTTTCCTCTGGTTTATTCTCGGCTGGCTTTTCTACCTTTTGCTGAACAGAAACAGGCTGGCTAACCATTTGCGGCATTACATTTTCAATTACCGGAGAGTATCCTTTGCGTAATTTAATCTTTGAGCCTTCCCTCTCAACTTCAATTTCGGTAAGGTTATTTTCATTCATCAAAGCAATGATTTCTTTAATTTCTTTTAGGTTCATTTCTTTACCCTTTCGACATAAGCTCCGGTCCTAGTATCTATTTTAACAAAATCCCCCGCGTTAACAAAAAGAGGTACTTGAATCGTCGCTCCGGTATCAATAATAGCTGGTTTTGTTCCGGCTTTGGTCGAATCCCCTTTAAGCCCGGTATCGGATTGCATTATTTCAGCAACAATAAATGTCGGTAATTCAACTTTTAATAATTGATCGCCATAAAAAAGCCCTTTTACCTCTAAATTTTCTTGTAAAAACCTGGCATTATCCCCTAAAAGTTCCGGCGAGACTGTAATTTCTTCAAAAGTTTCATGGCACATAAAGTGATAGCTATCAACACTTTTATACAAATTCTGCAATCTTCTTTCTTCTAAATCAATATCATCAAGAGATTCGGCACTGCGGAAAGTTCTTTCTAAAACTTGTTGTGTTTTTATGTTGCGGATCCGGACACGGGCAAAAGCACTACCCTTTCCCGGCTTAACATGCTCATAACTCTCAACAATATAAATTTGCCCATCAATCATTAAACCAACACCAGATGCTATTTCATTAATTGATATCGTCACTTAAAACCTCACTCCCTTTTTTTGTTACTAAAACCATGTCTTCTACTCGAATACCAAACTTGTTTGGCAAATAGATTCCAGGCTCAATTGTTATTACCATTCCCTCTTTTAGCGGCGTATCAAACCGCGTTGAAACCCGAGGGATTTCATGAATATCTAAGCCAACGCCATGCCCTAAAGCATGGGTGAAATATTTATCTAAACCTTTTTCTGCTAAGTAGTTACGCGCCTCTTTATCAACTTCAGCCACGCTTACCCCGGGCTTAATAATCGCGATTGCTTTTTCTTGCGCGCCCTTAAGAATATTATAATAATCTTTAATAAGACGGGATATTCTACCTAAAAAGAACATACGTGTCAAGTCGGACTTATAGCCCTTATAGTCAACTCCCATATCTAAAAGCACAATATCGTTCTTTCTTATTTCTCGACGCGTAACACGGGCATGCGGATAGCAAGAATTGATACCGGAAGCCACAATAATGTCAAAAGGCAAGCCATAGCCATGTGTTTTTATATAGTTTTCTATCTTTACTAATATATCTAATTCTTTTAAGCCTGGTTTTAATATTAATCCGATATAATTTAGAACCTGCTTATGGAATTTTAAGGCTTTTCGTATATTTAGGACTTCTTCGGCCGACTTTATTTGCCGCTCATTTTCAACAATATGCCGGGTAGGAATCAATTTAACAGTAGTAGAAAGGCCTTTTGCCAAAACACGATACTGGGCAAAGGTTAAAAACCTCTCTTCAAATCCGACACTCTTTAGTTTTAAATCTTTAACCAAAGAAATGGTTTCATCCGCTAAACTTTTCTTTAAGCAAACAACTTTTATTCCGGAAGTATTATTTTTAACCTGCAAATAATACCGGCTGTCAGTAATAAAGAAAAGGCCCTTTTGGCAAACCAAAAGCCAGGACTCTTCAGCTCTGAGATATTGTGTTAAATAGGTAATGTTAGTCGGGCAAGTAATTAATAAAGCGTCAATTTTATGCTGCGAAAAAGTTGTAATTATTTTTTTAGCTCTTAAGTTCATTAGAAATCATGGTGTGAATTATTTCTTGAGCAAATTTATTGTCGCTTCCAATCCTAAAATATAACTGGAAACACCGAATCCGCTGATTTGTCCATAACTTACCGGAGCAATCAATGACGTATGGCGGAATTCTTCCCGGGCGTAAATATTAGACAAATGTACTTCAATTGTAGGCACATTAACCGCGGCAATAGCGTCGCGGATAGCAATGCTGGTATGAGTATACGCTGCCGGATTAATCAGAATTGCATCGATTTGATTTTGTTTAACTTTTCCGATAGCATCAACAATTTCACCCTCGTGGTTTGACTGCAATGTTTCTAAAACAACATTATTCTTCTCGGCAATTGATTTTAATTTATTATTTATCTCAGCTAAAGTAGTTGCGCCATAAATATCTTTTTCCCTTGAACCGAGTAAATTTAAATTAGGCCCATGTATAACCAGTATCTTGCTCATATTGCCTCCGTTATAAATTATTTATCTATGCCTTCAACTAGCAAAACAGGAATACCATTTTTTACCGGATATTGCTTTCGGCATTTAAGCAAACCATTTTTCTCCATCATCTTCAATGACATCTCCCCGGCAAGACGGACAAGCCAAGATATCAACAATTTCTTTATCAATTTTGTTTTGTTTCATTCTGCGAAACCTCAATAAAGCTAATCTGCAGTTCATAAATCGAAGAATTAAGCAAATCATCTTCTTCTTTAGTCAGATTATTTACCGTCTTATCCCTTAACATTACCAAGGTATCAATAATCAATTTGGCTTGGTTTATATTCTTCTGTATTTCGTTAGTAATCGGGTTAGGAATCACGCCTAAGAATATCATCGCTTGGTACCCTAAGCTTGTAATATAGCTTACGAAATTCAAATCAAAATTAGCCGGGACTTCGTCTTTAGCGGGAGAGGGTTCTTTTGGCGAATTATTACTTTTGTCATTAACTTCTTTTGCTCGGTCTTTCCAAGATTCATCAATAAATTTATCGCGGTCCATATTAAGATTCCTTTTTTATATTTTTGAAACTGTTATAGGATATCATTTTAGAATATCATTGTCAATTATAATAACCGACGAGGATATAAGAAAATATGCCAAAATCTACTTCTTAACCTCAAAAACAATTGTAATGTTATAAGGCAATTCCGGATAATTTAAATCAGGCGGAAATATTCCATAAGGAGCTGCCTCTTTTATGCATCTTAGCGCAATATTTTTCATAAACTCGCTACCCTTACTTTTATCCGATATAATTTTAACCTCTTTCAACGCGCCTTGCGAATTCATAACAAAAGCTAACGATATCTCCGCTGAATCAAAATCAGGATGATCAATATACCGATAAGCTTGGTTTAAAATCTTTTGCCTAACGTTTTCTTTATAGCTTAAATACTTCGGATTAGTAATCTTCTCTGAACCTAATTTCGGAATATAAATTTGTTTACTGATATCGACAGGATTAATATGGGGAGTCTGCTTCTTGTCTAAGTTTAGCTTACCGGTCAGCTTGGAAATGTCTTTGATATTCTTCTTCCCCATAAAAGGCAAGGAGGCTTCATCCTTAGACAACAGCTTAAGTTTTTTTGATTCCTCAACATTCTTTACCACTTTAGTCTTATGCTGAACTTCTTCGGCTTGAATAATTTTCTTTAATTTAATTTGTTTATAGGTAACTTCAATTTGCTTTAAATTCTTTTTGATTACATTGATACGGCTGAATGAGAACAGCCCGATAACAACCGCGTGGAGCAAAAAAGATATTGCCAAAGAAAGGTAAAATACATTATTTTCTAAAGAATTAGTGTTGGTGGATTTCATTTTGACTTCGAAGAAATAGCCCTAAAGAAATAGCGGAAAAATCTTATAGTATCCTTGAAAGGCTTTATCTTACTTTCCTCGTCGCTATAAATTGTTTTTATCGGGACTGCGTATACCTTGAAACCCTTACGGCTAACTTCGATTAGAATTTCCGTCTCAATCTCAAAATCGTCCGAGGATAAAAGAATTTGCTTTAATATTTTCTTGCTTAAATAACGATAACCGCACTGCGTATCAGGAATACTTTGCCGGCACGCCAGAGAAATAATAAAGCTCATAAACTTATTTGTTAAAAACCGGACCCAAGGCATTCCCTTAGAATTATCCATTCTATTGCCGATTATAATATCGACATAATTGTCATTCGCCATTTTGATAAACTTGCCGATATCCTCTACATCGTGCTGTCCATCACCATCAAGGGTAATAACGCCATCGTAATTGTTTTTTATAACATAATCAAAACCCACCCGCAGAGAATACCCTTTGCCTTGCCGTGAAGAGTTACGTATTACAACAGCACCATTTTGTTCCGCCAGAATTCCGGAACTGTCATCAGAGCCGTCATCCATAACCAAAACTTCAATATTCTGATTACGCAAATCCCTGACGATTTGGCCGATTGTCCGGCGCTCATTAAAGATTGGGATTATTACCAATATTTTCATTTGTTTCCAAACTCTCTAAACATTAACCATTGTGTCGGATATTTTCGAACAGTCCTATCAAAAACCGCGACATATTTCTTCATTAATTCTTTTACCACATCACGATTATAAACATTAGCTTCCGGATATATAGGTTTATCAAAAATCATAACAAATTTCTCTTCTTTGTTCCTTAGAAGAAAGGTCGGGACTATCGCCGCTTTTGTTTTCTGCGCAAAAACAGCAACCCCGCGAGGGATAACTACCTTCTTGCCTAAGAAATCTAATTCCTCGCCGTCAAAACCAAAATCACGCTCGGCCACGATTCCCAATATTTTATTCTCTCTTAAAACTTTTAAGCACCGCTTCGGCGCATCTTTGGTGGATATTACCTTTAATCCCATTGCTTCTCTTTGCCGGTTAAAGAAATCATTTACTAACTTAGTTGTATGTGGTAAAGCCACAACGTGAATATCATAGCCCTTTGAACTTATAACCGCTGCCGCTAATTCCCAATTGCCAATATGAGCCGTAACTGCAATTACCCCATGCCCTTTAGCTAAAGCTTCATTCAAATATTTTATATTTACTATTTCAATATTCTTATCGATAAAACTCTTTTTATATTTCTTCCGCATCTTCAGAAACTCAACCATATAAATACCGAAATTTCTAAAAGTATCTTTAGTCGCGTGATAAATATCAGCCTGCGGGCCTAATATCTGGATTAAATTATTGCGCACAGCCCGGCGGTCTCTGAAGAAAAATATATAATGCATATAAAATAGAAAACGCGATATTGCATACGCAACTTTTTGAGGCAAATTTTGGGCAAGTAAAGCCCCAAGCTCATAGATTAAATAACGAAGCATTAGTCGGTACTATTATCCTGTTTTTGATTTAGAATTAATTTACAGACATCTAAAGTAGCATGCGGCCTAGCATTTTCATAAGCGGCTTTTCTCATCGCTGCCAACTTCTCCGGCGACCTTAAAAGAAGCTCTACTTCTTCCCCGACATCATTTGTTTTATCAATTCTTATCGCTACTCCCTTTTTAATCAAGAAATCAGTATTTCTCATTTCCTGCCCGGGAATCGGGTTAATAATAACCATGGGCAAACCCTTAGCTAAACATTCAGCCGTCGTCATCCCTCCGGGCTTGGTAATAATAATCGTCGACAAGTCCATCAGCTCATCAACATTCTTCGCGTACTCAAAAACCAATATGTTCTTATCAGATTTTTGGGCTTGCTTATTTAAAGACTTAATTATTTTCTTGTTTGTTCCGGCTAAAACAATTATTTGAATATCCATTTCAATCGCCCGCAATGCCTTAACAATCTTTTTTATTGGGCCCAAACCTTGTCCTCCGCCCATAACCAATATCGTCGGGATATCGTGATTCAGTCCCAGGCTATGCGCTATCGGCCTTCGGTCTAATTGGGTGGCAAATTTTGGCTTTATCGGTATACCATAGGCCTTGATTGAATCCGGATTAACTCCTTTTTTAACAAACCTCTCTTTTGATTCCAAGGAAGGCACTATGTAATAATTAACCCCTTCGTTTATCCAATAAGAATGCGGGGCAAAATCAGTTAATACTCCGATTAATGTTGTGTTTATTCCTTTTGCTTTCTTATAGCTGGCAACCATACCGCATGGAAAAGCCTGGGTACACACGACCACATCGGGATTATGCTTTTTCATTAACCGGTCAATCTTTTTATGGCTAGTTTTATGCAAAAACTTTTGGAAAGAGCCGGATTTCTTAACGATGTTAGGATTGTCATACATATAATCCCAAACAATAGGAGTACGTTTAATAACGCTCATGTAGGCCTGATTAACAACTTTTTCCAATACCGGATAAGTATAGCCAAAGCCATTAATGGTGGGAGCAACAATAGAAGGATCTAGCTCTTTAAGCCCTTTTTGAATCGCTAAAGTCGCCTGCCTATGGCCGGAAACTTTAGTGATATACATCAAAAGTACTCGTTTTACTTTATCTTTTCTTTGCATAATAGTAAAATTACCCACTTACTTCAATTACCGCCAAAACATCACTGATTTTTGCTTCCTGTTTTTCTTTAATTAAGATTTTCTTAAGAATACCAGCAGAACCGGCTGGAACACTAAAACTAGCTTTTGCGGTAACTAGTTCTACCACATCATCTTCAAGCGCTACTTTATCGCCTTCTTTAAAATGCCAGCAAGCAACAATAGCCGATTCAATTCCTTCGCCTAAAACCGGTACTTTCAATTCAAATATTTTCATTTATTCTAACACTTTCTAAATCAAATAACCTTTCAAATATATTTATTATCTTTACCTTTATACTATCAACAGTAATATCTCGCGCTAAAAGTTTGCTCAAAGAAACCATCCCGACATCAAGCCCACAAGGCCGGATATCCGAAAAAAGATTAATATTATTATTTATATTAATAGAAATTCCATGATATGCAACCCATTTTTTGATACCAATACCAATAGAAGCTATTTTATTATTTTCTACATAAATCCCAATTTCATCCGGCTTTCGGCAGGCTGATATACCAAATTCACCTAAGAAATCAATGGCAACTTGTTCCAATATATTGACATACAACCGAATATCTTTTTTAAAATGCTTCAGATTAAAAACCGGATATATAACTATTTGCCCCGGGCTATGCAAAGTAACATCCCCGCCACGATCGACTTCGATAACAGGAATAATATTTTGTTTGTTTAATATGTTAGTTGCTTTGCCTAACCGGCCTAAAGTCAAAACATTAGGATGCTCGCATATGAGCAGAGTGTCTTTTCCGCCTGCAATAACCTGGCTTAAACATTCCTTCTGCTTTTGGTAAGCTAAAGAATATTCAATCAACCCCAAATCTTTTACTATATATTTATTTTTCATAAAAAAATATACCCCGCCTTTGTAAATAATTAATATAAAGCGGGGTACACATAAAATAATATTATTTCTTTAATTTAGCAACTTCCTTTTGCCATCTATCTTCTAGCTTTGGATTATCAATCCAATCCAAAATATACTTAGTATATTCTTCTGCCGTAGAGCCATTGCTTCGTCCGGTTATAAGAACTTTACGTTCAAACTGGCCGCAAACCTCTAATGCCATCTCAAGATTATTTGCCTCTTTATTATAACCAATATGCCTTAAAAGCATGGCTGAAGCCCTAATCATTGAAGACGGATCAGCGTATTTCGCTCGCCCTTCTTCAACCATACGCGGGGCACTGCCGTGAATAGCCTCAAACATCGCATATTTACGCCCAATATTCGCGCTTCCGGCTGTACCCACTCCGCCTTGCAATTGAGCGGCCTCGTCGGTTAAGATATCACCGTAAAGATTTGGCAGCACAATTACTTGAAAATCCCGTCGACGCGAATCGTCTAAAAGCTTTGCGCTCATAATATCGATATACCATTCTTCAACTTTTATCTCCGGATATTCTTTGGCAATCCTAAACGCGACTCGAGAAAACCGGCCGTCAGTAGTTTTAATAACATTTGATTTTGTTACAACCGTAACGCTTTTTTTACCGTTTTTCTTAGCATATTCAAAAGCCATACGGATTATCCGTTCCGCACCTGGTTCAGTAATAACCTTAAAATCAAAACTTAAATCTTCATTTATATCAAAACCCTTCGATCCCAAGATATAGGCACCTTCGGTATTTTCCCGGAAAAATATCCAGTCTATTTCTTCTTGCGGGATCTTCACCGGCCTGACGTTAGCAAACAAATCTAAAACTCGGCGCATCGCGACATTAGCACTTTCAATATTCGGCCATTTACTTCCAGCTTGCGGAGTTGTCGTCGGGCCTTTCAATATTACCTGGCAGGATTTTATTTCTTCTAAAACATCGTCCGGAATTGCTTTTTTATGTTTAGCCCTGTTCTCAATAGTCAAACCTTTTATAGGTTTAAAAACCATTTTCTTCTTTTTGATATCTTCTTTTAAAATATGGGCTAGAACTTTTTCGGTGTGTTCAGAGATTACTTCCCCAATGCCATCACCGGGGCAGATTCCGATAACAATTTGATTTAATTTTGAATAATCAACAAAAGAATTGGGCTCGCTTTTCATTACAGCAACCCTTTTTAGCTGCTCTTCAACTAAAAGACCAAATTTTTCCTTTGCTTGTTCAATTATATCTTTAGGCATTACTTGACCTTTCTAAAAAGCTGCATAAAAAGATGAGGAAGCGTTATTGGCGGAACACTATTTTCCGAGCATTTGTTCGAATTCAACAATATTTCTTACTTGCGTTAACGCATCTTCGTAAGAAATAATACCTTCTTCATACAAATCCCTTAATGAGCTATCCATCGAATGCATTCCGTATTGAATACCGGTTTGTATTGATGTCGGAATTTGTTCGGTTGCTTGCTCTCGGATTAAATTTCTAACTGCCGGAGTACAGACTAAAACTTCGCTGGCTAAAGCTCGTCCGACACCAGAGGCTTTCGGTAATAATGTTTGCGAGACTATTCCCTGTAAACACGAAGAAAGCTGCAATCTCACCTGTTGCTGCTGATGTGATGGAAAAACGTCAATAATACGTTCAACAGTTTGCGCAGCATCAGGAGTATGCAAAGTTGCCAAAACCAAGTGACCTGTTTCCGCAGCAGTTAAAGCGGTTGAAATTGTTTCCAAATCTCGCATTTCTCCAACAACGATAACATCGGGGTCTTGTCGCAAACATCTTTTTAAAGCTTCGGAAAACGAACGGGTATCGCTAAAAACTTCTCTCTGTTTAATAACAGCTCTTTTATTTTCGTGAATATATTCAATAGGGTCTTCAATAGAGATAATCATACAGGAACGTTCTTCATTGATTAAATTAATCATTGAAGCCAGCGTAGTTGTTTTTCCCGAACCAGTCGGGCCGGTAATTAAAATTAATCCATTCGGTTTACGGGAGAAGTCAATAATCGCCGTCGGCAAACCTAATTCGTTAATTGAAGGGACAAATAAAGGAATTCTTCGAAAAGCGGCTTCGACTGACCCTCTTTGGACATGGATATTAACGCGAAATCTTTCCATGCCCTCTAGCGCGAGTGAAAAATCTAATTCTTTTTCAGCCTCAAATTTTTCTTTCTGGGCGTCAGACAAAATACCATATATTGATTTTTTTAAACTTTCACGCGTAAGAGGCTCGTAATCACAAAAAACTAATTTTCCGTCGATACGAAGTACTGGCGGAGAATTCTCGGTGATATGAAGGTCGGATGCATTCTTTTCTATTGATAATCTTAAAAATTCACGAAGGTCCACGGCCAACCTCCTTTTAATGTTTTTTATTTATTATAATTCTTTTCAACCCATTGCGCTATGCGTTTTATTCCTTCTTTAATTCTTTCCTGCGAAGTAGCAAAACTTAAACGCACCATACTCGGAGCCATAAAACCTTCGCCAGGAATAAGGGCAACATTAACATCATTTAACATCCTAGTTGCGACATCCATTGCCAAACCTAACTTGGAAACATCGCAAAACATATAAAAAGCACCGTCGGGTTTAATATAGCTAATCTGCGGAATTTTATCCAATTCCCGCATCATTAAATCTCGTCTAATCTTAAATTCATTACGCATTAATTCAACAGCGCTTTCCGGTTCTCTCAATGCCTGTAAAGTCGCATATTGGCTTATTGACGTCGGATTTGATGTTGAATGGTCTTGAAAGTTGTTAATATAAGAAACTATTTTCTTATCTGCCCCCAAATATCCAATTCGCCAGCCGGTCATTGAATAAGTTTTTGAAACACCGTTTATAGTCACGGTTAAATCATAGATTTCTTTTCCTAAAGAAGCAATTGAGGTGTATTCCTTGGTATCATAAATCAATTTTTCATAAATTTCATCGCTAATAACAAATATCGAATTCTTAACACATATTTCGGCAATAGCTTCTAATTCTTGTCTGGTATAAACCATTCCCGTCGGATTAGACGGCGAATTCAAAATCAATAACCTTGTTTTATTATTAACAGCTTGCTTTAGCTGTTCGGAAGTAATTTTAAAATTGGCCTTAGCGGTCGTTGCTAAATATTTCGGTGTTGCCCCGGCTAACTTTACCATCTCCGGATAGCTAACCCAACAAGGAGTCGGAATAATAACCTCATCACCGGTATCAACTAAGACTTGGATTGCGTTAAATATAGAATGTTTGGCTCCGCAAGAAACAGCAATTTGCGAAACTTCATAAGTAAGATTGTTATCTTTCTTGAACTTCTTTACAATTTCTTCTCTTAGTTCAACTGTACCGATGGAAGGAGTATATTTGGTAAAACCTTTATTAATAGCTTCAATAGCAGCATTCTTGATAGACTGCGGAGTATCAAAATCAGGTTCGCCAGCCGCAAAACTTACAACATCAATACCTTGTTTCTTTAAGGCATTAGCTTTGGCAGTAATAGCTAAAGTTGCCGAGGGAGCAGCCTGGGCTATTCGGCTATTAACCTTAATGTTCAATTCCCTCTCCTTACTTTCCAGAAGATTTCTTATTGAATATCTTACGGATACCGCCCATAAATTTACCCTGCTGAGCGGCAGCTTTATCTTTCGCCGATATAGCTTCGCTCTTTGTGTCTCTTTTCTCTATATGATGCTTATGCTCTTCTACTGGCTTTTTTTCTTCTTTGTGTGCTTCTTTTTTATCATCTATTTTATCGGCGACAGGAGAAGGTTGTTCACTCTTTTTAATCTTTTTAGTTTTTGGTTTGCTGATAACGACTTCTTCTTTCTCAGTCAACTCCAGAAATACCATAATAGCATTATCACCACGCCTATATCCGGCGGGAATAATTCGAGTATAACCACCCACTCTATTTTTAAAACGCGGGGTTATTTTGTTAAACAAGTCGCTAACCAAACTATGATCGCAAAGAATGGCAAAGGCCTTTCTTTTAGCAGCCAAAGTGGCTTCTTTTCCTATCGTAATAAGGTTATCAACTAGCTTTCTGGCTTCTTTAGCCTTAGCTTTCGTTGTACAAATTCTTTGTTTAATCAAAGTGGCTTTAGCCAAATCGCGAACAGTCGCTTTTCGCCAGCTTGAAAATCGGTTTAGTCTATTTCCCGCAATCTTGTGTCTCATTTTAACTCTTCTTTCTTAATTTCTTTACGTCAATCTTCATACCCAAGCTCAGGCCCATCACTTTTAAAATATCACCGATTTCCGTCAGAGACTTCTTCCCAAAGTTTCTAAAAGTTAATAATTCGCTTTCGGTCTTTCTAACTAATTCGGCAATTGTTTTGATATTTGCATCTTTTAAGCAATTAGCGCTTCTTACCGATAATTCCAATTCAGAAATCGGTAATCGTAATTTTTCATATAGCGCCTGCTCTTCCGCTGAAATCTCTTCTTCAAACTCTTCCTCTTCCGGAAGCTGTCCATAGCTGACAAAAACATCCAGATGTCTTTGTAAAATATTAGCTCCGTACAAAAGGGCTTCTTTAGGATTAATACCGCCGTTAGTCCAAATCTCAACAATCAAACGGTCATAATCAGTTCGTTGCCCAACGCGAGTATTCTCAACCTTATAGCTAACTTTGGAAATCGGCGTGAAAATTGAATCAACGGCAATAGAATCAACTACATCTTTTTTGTTCATTTCCGCCGGAACATAACCGCGTCCACGGGATACTTCCATTTCCATCACGAAATTAGCATCGCGAGACAATGTCGCGATATGTAAATCGGGGTTCAATATTTCGATAGTCTCATCGCAAATAATATCTTTAGCCGTAATCTCGCCTTTTTTATCAGCACGAACATAGACAACTTTAGGAACCTTGGAATGCAAGCGGATTATCAGCTTCTTTAAGTTAAGAATAATATCGGTAACAGATTCCATCACGCCAGGAACTGTTGAAAATTCATGTCGTACACCGTCAATCTTTATCGAAGTAACCGCGCTGCCTTCGATTGAAGAAAGAAGAATTCTTCTTAATGAATTGCCTAAAGTTACACCATACCCTTTTTCAAAAGGCTCAGCAATAAATTTACCGTACGTATCAGTATAACTAGCCTCGTCACAATCTAGCCTCTTGGGCATTTGAAAATCTCGCCATTTAACTCCCATTTTCTCCTCCTAAAATAAATTATTATTGGGCAAACTATTATTTAGAATAAAGTTCGATGATTAACTGTTCGTTAATCGGGAAATCAACATCATCTCTTTCCGGTAACCGTAAAACTTTACCGGTAATATTAGCCTCATCGGCTTTTAACCAAGAAACCTTAGCTTTATCCTGGTTTCTTTCTAGATTATCTTTTATAAGCTTTTTCGTTGTTTCTTTTAATTTGATTGTAATTTCATCATTTTGATAAACTAATGCCGACGGGATATTAAGTTTTCGGCCATTAACTGAAACAAGGCCATGGGCGACTAATTGCCTGGCTTGCGGACGAGTTGTGGCAAAACCTAAACGAAAAATGACATTATCCAGCCTTCTCTCTAAAAGCTGTAAAAGGACATGGCCAGTTACACCCTTTGAGCTAGAAGCTTTTTCATAAACTCTTTTAAACTGTTTTTCTAATAAGCCATAAAGCCTTTTTACTTTTTGTTTTTCACGTAACTGTATACCGTAGTTAGATAGTTTTACTTTTCTAGCGGCACCATGCTGGCCCGGAGGAAACTCTCTAGTATCAACAGCACATTTCTTGCAGAGGCAAATACTAACCCCCTCGCGTCTGCATAACCTACATTTTGGCCCTGTATATCTCGCCATTTAATTCTATCCTTTCCTAAGAAATTAAACTCTTCGTTTTTTACGAGCTCGGCAACCGTTATGTGGCAACGGAGTTATATCTTTAATAGATGTAATATTTAATCCGCCGGCTTGTAACGCCCTGATCGCTGATTCTCGACCAGAACCAGGACCTTTAACTAAAACTTCAATAGTTTTTAAACCCATATCTTTAGCTCTTTTTGCCGCATCAGCTGCTGCAACTTGCGCCGCAAAAGGAGTAGATTTCTTTGAACCGCTAAAACCAACAATGCCCGGAGTCGCCCAAACAAGAACATGCCCTTCATGGTCAGTTATAGTTATAATCGTATTGTTAAACGTAGCTTGGATATGCGCAAAACCAGTTGTAACATTACGGACTATTTTCTTCTTTTTAACTTTTTCTTTTTTTGTAATTTCTTTTGCCATTTATTATCCTTATTTATTAATCTTTCTTAACTTTTGCCCCTAAATAATTTTTACGGCCTTTTCTTGTTTTGGCATTTGTTTTTGTTCTTTGGCCCCTAGCTGGAAGACCTTTTTTATGGCGCATACCACGGTATGCCCCCATGTCCATTAGCCTTTTTATATTTTGTCCAATTTCTCGACGCAAGTCACCTTCCGTCAAATGATTGGTTTGGATTATACCGCTGATTCTAGCAACTTCTTCATCCGTTAAATCCTTCGCTCTTTTATCAACGCTTATTCCGGCATCTTTTAATACATCACGCGCGGTCTTCAGCCCTATACCGTAAATATATCCAAGGGAAACCTCTATCCTTTTTTCTCTAGGAATATCCACACCTAAGATTCTTGGCATATAACTTATCCTTGTCTTTGTTTATGTTTTGGATTAGTACAAATTACTCTAATAACACGTTCTCTACGTACTATTTTACAATTTCCACAAATTCTTTTAACTGATGATTTTACTCTCATTTTTTTATGCCCTAAATGTTATCCTGCCTCGGTTTAAGTCGTAAGGAGATAATTCTACTTTTACTCTATCTCCCGGTAAAATTCGGATAAAATGTTTTCTTATTTTCCCGGAAATATGTGCCAAAACCAAATGACCATTGTCTAACTCAACTCTAAACATTGCATTAGGCAATGATTCTTTTACCACACCTTCAACTTCAATTAATTCTTCTTTTGGCATCTTTAATTTATTTTGTTAAAATTTCCGGCCCACGCCTTGTTACTGCAATCATATGCTCAAAATGTGCCGACGGCATATTATCTTCCGTTACGACCGTCCAGCCATCATCTTGAATTTTGGTTTGCCAACTACCAACATTAACCATTGGTTCAATACAAAGAACCATTCCTTCCTGTAAAATCGGCCCATTATTTGGCTCGCCAAAATTTGGTATTTCCGGATCCTCGTGTAAATTACGTCCGATACCATGCCCAACAAATTCTCGCACAACCGAAAAACCTTGTTTTTCAACACAAGATTGAATCGCATGTGAAATATCTGATAAAT
>JAKLDK010000089.1 GCA_022703565.1 Candidatus Omnitrophota bacterium | reverse complement strand
AGGGCAATCGCACAAATCATTATATTCCTTCGGGTTTCATGCCTAATGGGAAATGCCTATCTTTCAATGATGCTTGGACAGAAAATTGCTATGAAGGACAAACTTGTATAAAAATAGATTATGATACTGCTTGTTCAAGGACTGATGCTAAGTGGGCCGGAATATACTGGCTTAATCCGCCAAATAATTGGGGCAGCAGAAAAGGCGGTTTCAATTTATCCGGAGCCAAGAAATTAACTTTTTGGGCAAAGGGAAATGTCGGAGGAGAACAAATTCAGGAATTTACAATAGGCGGTATTGAGGGAAATTATCCGGATACGGATAAAGTTGTCATTGGCCCAGTAATATTATCGTCAGATTGGAAGCAGTATACGATTGATTTAATGGGAAAAGATTTAACTTATATTAGCGGCGGATTTTCCTGGAGCACTAGCGAAGAAGTTAATGCGGATTCATGCGTTTTTTATTTGGATGAGATTAGGTTTGAATAAATAAATCCTTTTAAACTATATCGCTTTGTCTGTCAATATGTTAGACAGGCAAGGCGATTTTTTTTAAAGTGTAAATTAAAAAAAACAGAATTATCCTTGTATTAAAAATAATACTTTGTTATATTCATATTAATTAATAACTTTAAATGGAGAATTTATGTCCAAAGCTTCCAAGCAAAGTATTTTCTTGCTTATTTTCCTTCTCTTGGCGAGCATCGCGTTCTGCGGCTACCTTGTCTTTGATAAACAGCAAATGGAAAAAGACAAACAAACGCTAGAATTGCAATTAGATAAAGCAAAAAAAAGCGAGCAGGATAAGAATAAAGAATTAATTGAAGCCAAAGATAAATTACAATTAGCTGAAACGGCAAAAATAAAAATCGAAACAGACGCCAAGGCTGCCCAAGCTAAGGCTGATGAAATAATCGCTAAGACCGACGAGCTTACCAAAGATCGTGATAAATGGAAATCCAGAGTAGATGAAATAACTAAAGAACGCGATAACCTAGTTGCGAAAATGCAAATTATGGTTTCCGAGGGCGTAACTGCGAAAGAACCGGGTGTAGTTAGCGAAGATGCGAAATTGCCCGATGACCTTAAGGCTCTAGGAATTAACCAGAACGAAGAATACTGGGCCTCTCTTTTAAAAGAAAAAGCTTCTCTCCAAATCAAGCTTGATGCTTTAAAAGATGACTTGTCAAAGAAATCGATGGAAATTGTTGATTTGAAACAAATTAATGCCGATTTACAGATTGAAATGGATTCATTGAAAAACAATAAGCATGAAATTGACAGGGATATTAAGTACAAAGAAGATTTGATCAATAGTTTATCACTCGAGCTTGCTCGGACTAAGAATGATAAAAAATATATTGCGGATAGAATTATTGATTTGAACAATGAAAACAATGACCTCCGAGGGCAATTAAAACAATTAGTTTCGACAAAAACGGCTTTAGAAAAAACAATCGTTCAAATCAAAGACGATAAACAAAAGCTAGAAAGACGTTTAAACGAAACTGACAATATGGTGCAAAGCAAGATTGATGAGATTTGGGAAATTAAAGAAAGTTTAGACCGCGCTTTCCAAAAAACAAGCTTATCGCCTTCGGCTACAATTGATTTAGATAAGATAGTGGTAAGCCAGGGAAGTAAAGGGGAAGGCTCGGTGCTACAAGCTATAGGTGATGTAAAAGAAGCTTCCAATGAACCGGACTTAATGGTTCCTGGTTTCCAGGGAAGAGTTGTTAGCGTCAATGAAGAAAATAATTTTGTTATTGTTGACTTAGGAGAACAGTCGGGAATTCGCTTAAATGACGTGATAAGCGTTTACCGCGATTCAAAATATATTGCCCGCCTAGAAGTAATTCAGGTTAGAAAAGATATTTGTGCCGCTGATATAAAAGAACAGTGGTCTAAGATTAATGTCGGAGACACGGTTAAATAATTATTTCATATGGATAAATCCCAAAAAAGAATCAGCATCGAAGATGTCGCGCAAAGAGCGAAGGTTTCCATAACAACTGTTTCGCGTGTTATTAATAATGTTCCGACAGTGTCATCAAAAAATCGTGCAAGGGTAGAAGAAGCAATAGCTTTTCTTAAATTCAAGCCCAATGTTAGCGCCCAGAGATTAGCGACGGGGGTTAATAATTCAATCGGGTTAGTTATGCCGGGGTATCCGGGTATTTTCCATTCGTTCTACGCAATTGAACTTATCCGCGGAGTTGGGCATGCCTGCGAAACATTACATTTAGACTTAGTTTTTCATATTACGAACGGTTTTAATCCATTAAATACTAGCAATGTCGGCGGGGTAATCTTTGCCGATATTATTGAAAACCGCAAACAAGTAGAATCGGCTTTAGCTGCCGGAACCCCTTGCATGGTAATTAACAATAAGGTTGACGATTTAGATGCTGACTATATCGCGATTGATAATAAGCTGGGCGGTAAAGTAGCCGCGGATTATTTAATTAGTTTGGGGCACAAAGAAATTGCGATTATATCAGGAAACCTTAATACTCAAGCCGGCTTGTTTAGATTTGAAGGATTTAAAAAAGAATTAGAAAACAGAAAAATATCTTTGCCGGCCGAATATGTTTTCGAAGGGGATTATTCCCGCCGCTGTGCTCGCCAGGCAGCCGAGAAGTTTTTTGAATTAAAAAATCGGCCTACCGCGATTTTTGCCTGCAGTGATGAGATGGCGCTGGAAGTTATTAATGTAGCTATGGAAAAAGGTGTTAAAATTCCGCAAGAGTTATCAATTGTCGGATTTGATGATAGCCCGGCATGCCTTTACAGTTCTGTTGGACTAACCACGATAAAACAGCCTCTTTTTGAAATGGCGGAGCAAGCTGTAAGATTATTGAATCAGATTGTTAATGGCAAGCACACTGACAAAGTTAAAGAGATGCTTGCCCCTAAATTAGTTGTCCGCGAATCCTGTGCTTCCCCAAAGGGATAACCTCTGGCATAGACGGCAACACCAACCGCTTGTTAATAGCTTTTCTTGACAAAATTTTATTTTCCAGTTATCTTTATTCATTCCAATTAGAATAATATTATGATTAAAAAGAAATATGATTGTATAGTTGTTGGTTCCGGTCATGCCGGCTGCGAAGCTGCTTTAGCGTCGAGCAAGATGGGTTGCAAAACTCTGATGATCAATCTTCGTTTTGATACGATTGGCGAGATGAGTTGTAATCCGGCAATTGGCGGCGTAGGGAAAGGCCAGTTGGTTAAAGAAATCGATGCCTTAGGCGGAGCGATGGGGATTGTAGCGGATAAATCTGCGATTCAATTTAGATTGCTTAACTCATCGAAAGGCCAAGCTGTCCGTTCCTCCCGTTGCCAAGCTGACCGTGAATTGTATAAGAAATATATGCAGGAGCTGATAAAGTCACAAGACAATCTGGGCTTTCTCGAGGACAAGGTTGTCGGGATTATTGTTAAGAATAATACAGTTAAAGGTGTTGAAACATTAGGCGGGGGAAACATTTATTGTACAAGTCTGGTTGTTGCTGCCGGGACATTTTTAGACGGACGGATACATATTGGGCCGAAAATTACCGAAGGCGGGCGGATTAACGAAGAAAATTCTTCTGAATTAGCCAGAAGCATGCGCGATATCGGCTTAGAAATGGTTTATTTTAAAACCGGGACACCTCCTAGAATTGACGGGAAGACAATAGATTTCTCGAAGATGCAAGCCCAGTATTCAGATAATCCTCCGGTGCCATTTTCGTTTCGCACAAAAGAGATTCCCAGAAGCCAGAAACTATTGCCTTGTCATATTACCCATACGAGTTTAGAAACCTTTGATATTATAAAAGCCAACATGCATTTATCTCCAATGTACTCCGGGCAGATTCACGCCACAGGCGTAAGATATTGCCCGTCGATAGAAGATAAGCTAAAGAAATTCCCCGACAAGAAAACCCATCAGGTATTCTTAGAGCCGGAAGGTCTGGATACCGATATTTATTATCCAAATGGTATTTCGACCGGGCTTCCCGGAGAAGTGCAGGAAAAGTTCGTGCGCACAATCAAAGGCCTAGAGAATGTTAAGATAACACGTTATGGGTATTCGATTGAGCACGGAGTAGTACCTCCGACGGGATTAAAGCCGTCTTTAGAGACAAAGAAAATTAATAATTTATTTTTAGCTGGGCAAATAAACGGTACAACCGGGTATGAAGAAGCGGCCGGGCAGGGAATTGTTGCCGGGATAAACGCGGCTTTAAAGGTAAAAGGCAAGGACCCGTTTATTTTACGCCGGGATGAATCGTATATCGGCGTATTAATTGATGATTTAGTCACCAAAGGGACAGAAGAGCCGTATCGGATGTTTACTTCCCGCGTTGAATACCGCCTGATTGTTCGAGAAGATAATGCGGATAAGCGTATGGCGGATTATGCTTATAAATTCGGATTGATTAAGAAAAAAGATTATGACGAAGTGAAAAACAAGTATCAATTAATAGATAAACAAATTAAATATTTAGAAAGCACCAAGATTCGTCCTAATGCAGCTGTTAATAATGTCCTAAAGAGGCTCAAAAGTTCTGAAATACGAAAAGTCACATCTTTAAGTGATTTGTTAAAGCGGCCCGAAATGAGTTTTGCCAAAATGGCGGAATTTGACGAGAAAATTACGAGTTTGCCTAAAGATGTGGTTGACCAGATTGAATATGAAATAAAATACGAAGGATTTATTATCCGGCAGAAAAAAGATGTTGAGAAATTTAGGCATATTGAGAATATTAAGATACCTAAAGATATCAACTATGATGAAATCCACAGCCTTTCAAAAGAAATTAAACAAAAACTAAAATATTTCACTCCGCAGAATTTAGGCCAGGCTAACCGTATTTCCGGTGTCACTCCGGCGTCAATTTCTATATTGATGGTGTATCTAAAAAATAAGAATTATGCCAAAGAAAAAGTAAAGAGAAATGAACAATAAGGCCCGCAAATTTATATTTCTGTTGTTGATGACAGTTGCCTTCTTGATTTTAGGCGTATTTATTAAGTTTGAGATAGAAGGTTTTAATAATATATTTAAGCAATATTCAATATTATTTTCTGGTCTATTGTTTGTTTTTATTTATTGCTTTTTAAGCTTTTTTATTTGGGTTGGGCCAAAGGATATCTTGAAAATTGCCGCTGCTGGAATTTACGGGGCATATTTGAGCACGTTCTTTGTTTATATCGCGGAAATGATAAACTTGATTTTATTGTTTACCTTGAGCCGTAAATTGGGACGAGAATATGTTGAAACTAAAATAAAAGGAAAGGCGTCAGCTCTAGATGAAACTATTTCGTCGACAGGTTTCTGGAGCATATTTGCTTTAAGAATATTCCCGATAGTTCCTTTTCGGTTTTTAGATTTAGCTTTTGGTTTAACTAAGATAAGGTTAGCGCGCTATCTGGGAATCTCCATGATTGCGTCATTGCCACGGTTGTTCTTTGTTCAATTCTTCTTGAGTTTGGGGTTAGAAACAGTAATGAATCCTACAGAGTTTAACAAATATTTTATGGAACACCCTCTTGTTATGAACGTTAGTTTTGTTTATTTGTTGTTTGCAATTGCTGCGGTATTCTTATGGAAAAGAAAAACTATGCATTCTAGGTAATCAAGTAAGGTTTTCTAATGTAAAAGTTGTCATTCCCGCGAAGGCGGGAATCTAGGTTGTTAAATAATAAATCCCTGCATTCGCAGGGATGACATTTGTAAGTGAGTGTTGAAATATTTTTGCTATATCCTAAAACAATTGCTTGCTTAGATAATGCTGGTTTTTAATGTCAGATTTAAAACGCATTGGGCCATCATTGCGGCACACATTGTAACTCGCGGAGCTAAGGGTGGGTTATTCTTATCGACGCCGGTTATATTATCGCCGATTAGATAAATGTTTCTGATTTTCTTAACCCTTAAAGAGGCGTTCTTGCCAAATCCGGCCAAGCCGTTTCCACTTATTATAAATTTTGCTTTAGATTGATAATTCTCGACAAAATCTCTTTTAAAGCTCGCATTATCAAACGCTTCAACGATAAAATCGCATGCCTTGAAATATTGATGTGCGTCTGATTTATTCCACCTTTTGCGGTATGTTTTAATCTTTGCTGATGGATTTATAGCTAACAATCTTTTCTTAAGTGTTTCGACTTTGTTTTTGCCGACTTCATTTAAGAAATATTGCTGTCGGTTCAGGTTTGAAAATTCAATTTTATCGAAATCAATTATTTCAAAATGTTTAAACCCCGAGCGGACAAGAATTATGGCGATATTCGAGCCTAATCCGCCGGCTCCGCCGAGCCCAATTTTAATTCTTTGTATCTTTTTGAGCTGGGGTTTTGATAAATATTTTAAAAGATTGTTTTCAAAAACATTCATGGCTTAAATTGTATTTTTGATTGTCCGCCAACTGGTAAAAACCGGGTCGAAATTATTATTCTTTAAGGACTTGATAATTTCTTGAACGCTTCTTTTGTCTTCGATATCAAATTGAGGGTCTTGCGCTGAATCCTTCGATATCTCATATCCTCCCACGGATGTGTTTGAACCAGCCGAAATCCGGGTAATCCCGATACCTAAAAGATGGTCGCGCAGGCTGGGTTTTTCCCGGGTGGATAATGTTATGCCTACTCGGGGAAAATTTATTCGGGCTAGGGAGATTATTTTAACAAAGGTTTCATCGTCTACATCGCATTTTGCAAATTCGCGGCCCTTTATGTTGCGTAGCCTCGGGAAAGATAGGTTGTATTCAATTCCGGGGAAATTCTTTTCTAAATAGTTCAAGTGATTGAATAATTCAAACAAATCTGAAGCCGCATCCGATAATCCTAAGAGAATGCCTAATGAGATATATCTCATGCCGGCTTTTGCGGCGCGTTCAGGTGTGCCAAGCCTAAAATCATAATCGCTTTTTTTCCCCGCCAGATGGACTTCTTTGTAGCGATTGCGGTCATAAGTTTCCTGGTAAATTGTTACTCCGTCGGCCCCGATAGAAAAGAGCTCCTGGTATTCGTTTGTTTCCATTGGATGTACTTCCAATAAAACACAGGAAAAGTATTCTTTGGCAATTGTAGCTGCGTTTTTTAAATATTCTAAGGATGTGGCTTCATAAGATTCGCCGGTTAAAAGAAGGATGTCTTCAATTCCTGTTGCGGCAATTGCTTTCATTTCGCGATGTATTTCTTCGCCGGATAACTTTGACCGTTTTATTTTGTTGTGGCTGCTAAACCCGCAATAAATGCAATGGCTCGAGCAATAATTTGATAAATATAAGGGGGCGTAAAGAGAAATCGTCCGGCCGAAATATTGCTCGGTAATTGTTTTGGCTTCTTGAGCAAGGCTTTCGGTTAATGATTTGTCGGCTCTATATATTGTTTCTTTAATTTCTGCGAGATTCATATAAATAAAATCTGAAAAGGTTTGATAACTTAAAAACTATTGTTTGTTTTTTATTGGTTGTAGCCAAATCTTAAGATGTTCGGCCGGGAAAATATATGTCCAGAACCTTTCGTATTTCATGAGGTTCTTATTAAATATTTTATGTAGAAATAGCCTTCTAAATCTTTTGTGAAAAGTTATTTCCCTGGATATCAATTTGAATTTATTTTCTTCAACAAGCCACAGATTGTTTCCGTTCTCAATATATCCGTCAAAAGAAAAGGCATTGAATAATAAAGGGTGCTCCGGGTCTTGCGCGCACCACGAACTGTGATGCGGGACTTCGATAAATATTTTACCGTCTGGGCGGCAAACTCGAAAAAGCTCTTTCATGATCGGACGTAAGCTTTTAAGATGCTCTAAGACATGATGGCAAGTTATTTCAGAGAATTGATTGTCTTTGAAAGGCCACGGAACAAAATTAAGGTCGTGGAGAATATCCGGATTATGCTTGGCTTCAATATCGACAGTTAATGCATCCGGGTGTTCTTTTCCGGCATG
>JAKLDK010000088.1 GCA_022703565.1 Candidatus Omnitrophota bacterium | reverse complement strand
TACAGGCATAATCGACAGATTGGAGAATAGGGGTTTGATAAAAAGAATTCATAGCGAAAAAGATAGAAGGGTTGTCAATGTTTCGCTTACTAAATCAGGAAGCAATTTAATAGTTAAATTCAGGCGCAATATTAAGGAAAGATGGAAGTTGATGTTAAAAAGATTTTCAAAAGAGCAAAGAACCGGGCCGTTAATGTTTATTAATCAGGTGTTGCAATCAATTGGAGTAGAGAAATGAGAAATAGGATAACAATAATATTCTTTTTAATTGTTTTCATGGCAAGTAATATATTTGCCCAAATTAATAATGGAGAGAAACTAAATCTTTCTTTAGCCGAAGTTACAAAAATTGCGTTAGAGAATAACTTTGATATTCAGCTGGCCAAATATGATATCTCAATTTCCCGCACAAGCGAACAATCGGCCGAATCAATTTATGACACTATTCTTAGCGCGGATGCTTCATATAAAGATAATCAATTGAAACAAACTTCTGCTGTTTATGGCACAAAAACTTTGGAGAATGAATACAGCGTTGGTTTAAGCAAGAAAGCACCGACTGGAACAACAATTAGCATGGATATGGATAATACAAGGACTTGGAACAATGGCTCGACTGCTACAAATTATTTGAATCATGAATCAAAGTTGTCTTTAGGGTTAAAACAAGAATTGGGGAAGAACTTCTTCGGGTTAAAAGATAGGGGAAATATAAAAATTAACCTACTTGATGTAGAAAACAGCAAATATATTAATTTGGATAAGATTGAAACGCTTATCGCAAATGTCCAGAAGGCTTATTGGGATTTAGCAAAGGAATATGAAAAGGTTAGTATCCAGGAGGACATGGTTGAGCAAGCAAAAAAACTTTACGATTTGCATCAAGAAAAATTAAAAGACGGGTTGGTGGAAAAGCCAGAGGCGATTGCCTCAGAAGCAAATTATGAAAAAAGAAAGAATGAACTTAAATTGGTTAAGAATGAATTAAGCTCGAGGATTAATTCTTTAAAATTATTGCTTAATATTGAGGACGACGGACTTTTAATAACCGCTGTTGATACGATGAAAATAAATGGGATTATTGTTGAACAGAACGATTCGCTAAAGAAGGCTATTGAGAACAGGCGAGATTATAAAAGGGCGCATAACGACGTTAAGGCAAAGAATATTAGTTTAGAAATTAACAAAAATAATATTTGGCCGGAAATTAATTTAAACGCGACGCTGGCTAAAAACGGCTTAGGGGATCATTTTAAGGATTCCGCGACAGGAATAACTGCTGAAGATAATACCTCAGTTTCAGCTGGGGTAGCAGTCAGTATTCCGTTAGAAAATAATGATGCTAAAGCAAAATTAAAGGCTGCGGAATTGCAAAAAGCTAAGGCTATTTTAAATTTAAAACAAGTTGAACGCACGATTGCAGTCGATTTAATCGACCAAGTACGTAATTGCAATATATTTAAGGAAGTAGCAATTAGTGCGGAAAATGTTGCCAAGTTACAAGAAGAGAAATTGAAGGAAGAGGAAAAGAGATTTAATGTCGGGCGTAGTAATACTGATACATTGATAAGGTTCCAGGAAGATTTAATATCAGCCCGGGGATATGCCGTTGAGTCTAAACACCGTTATTTCCAGTCTTTAGTTGATTTAGAATTATTGGAAGGTGTTTTGTTAAATAAATATTGGGATGGCAAATTATAAATTTATAAAGAGGAATAAAAATGAAGATTGCGAACTTCTCTGTTAGGAATTCAACATTAATTAATTTGATGGCGGTACTAATTATTTTTGTCGGAATTTATTCCATGTTTAATTTGAGAAAAGAAGCCTTCCCGCAGGTTGATTATGACATTGTTTCGATTGCGACAAATTATCCCGGGGCACCGGCGGCTGATGTTGAAAAATTAGTTACAATTCCCTTAGAAAAAGAAATTAAAGGTATAAGCGGAATTAAGGAAATAAATTCTATATCCGAGGAGGGATTCTCGGAAATTGGGGTAATTATTGACCCCAAAGCGTCAGATAAAAAGCAAGTTGTTGATGATATTGAAAGAGCTATTGACAGGGTTAATGATTTACCCGCCGGGGTTAAAGACGACCCGTATGTTTTTGAATTAAAAAGCAAAGAAATTCCCGTATTAGAAATTTCTATCAGTGGAAATATTCCTAACTATGAGATTAGAAAATATGCTGAGAATTTAGAAGATATCATTCTCGATTTAAAAGGTGTTGCTAGCGTTCGGAGAATGGGATGGCTAGACCCGCAATTTCATATCGAAGTCGACCCAGCCAAGATGAAAGAAGTGCATGTTTCTCTTCGGGAGATTATGGCTGCCTTACGCTCAAAGAATATTACTTTACCCGGAGGACATTTAACAACCGAAAACGAAGAATTTAATGTCAGGACGACTGGAGAGTTTAACTCTGTCGAAGAGATTGAAAATGTTATTATCCGTTCAAATGATGCCGGAAATAATTTGCTGGTGAAAGATGTTGCTAAAACAGTTAAGACTTTTGAAGACGAAACAAGGATTGCCCGGACCAATGGTAAAAGGACTTTGGGCATGGTTGTTGTTAAAAGCGAAGGGTCGGATATCATCCGCGTTGTTGATAACGTTAAAAAGAATCTTGATGAATATAAAAAAGGGCTTCCAAAAGAACTGGAAGTTACGACGGCAAATGACTTTTCATTTTATGTTAAGCGCCGGTTAAATGTTTTGAGAACTAATGGTATTGTAGGTTTTGTCCTGGTTTTGGTTGTATTATTTTTATTTTTGGACCCGGTACCGGCAATTATGACTGCAATTGGTATTCCGATGGCTTTTTTCATGACTTTCTTTGTAATGAATTTGATGGGGATATCAATAAACCTTGTTTCAATGTTAGGGCTGATTATTGTATTGGGTATGCTTGTCGACGATGGAATAGTAATTACCGAGAATATTTATAGGTATATTGAAAAAGGGATGGATGTAAAGCAAGCGGTTATTAAAGGAACTAATGAAGTAGTTGCTCCAGTTATTTCAACAATTATTACTACCTGGGCATCATTTACTCCGTTACTATTTATTCCCGATATAATGGGTAAGTTTATAAGAGAGATACCTATCTGTGTAATTGTCGCCTTAGCCG
The DNA here is from genome assembly GCA_022703565.1 of Candidatus Omnitrophota bacterium. Classification (GTDB taxonomy): domain Bacteria; phylum Omnitrophota; class Gorgyraeia; order Zapsychrales; family Zapsychraceae; genus JADFZM01. The sequence continues at coordinate 4,869 of JAKLDK010000088.1, read as the reverse complement.
CTTCAATGTTTGAAGCTTTTGTGTTATTGCCGGCGCATTTAGCTGATTTTGTTAAGGCTAAAACTGTTGAACATGTTCATGCTCGGCAGGAAAAGAAGTGGTACAAAAATTTAGTTAAATTTTATGAGAAAATATTAAGGGCTTGCTTAGCGCATAAATATAAATTTATTGTTTTATTAATTACTGGGTTCATCGGGATAATAATTTTTGCAGTAGGCGTATATAAAATTAAAATAATTCTCTTTACCGGCGAAGGTATTGAAGATTTTTATATTAGGGCGGAAGCAAAGCAAGGTATGCCGCTTAAGAAAGTCGAGGAATTATTGCTGCCGGTTGAAAAATTAATTGAAACTTTGCCAAAAACAGAATTGGATTCTTACCGGACATATATTGGTGAAATAACCGAAGAAAAGGGCTTTGACCCTAACGCAAAAAGAGGGACAAATTACGGGCAGATTACGATATTTTTAACTCCGGCGCAAAAAAGAGATAGGACTCAAAAGGAAATTGTTGAATTCTTGCGTCCTAAATTAGCCGAAATTAAAGGTTTGGAAAAACTATATTTTTACTCTCCCAAAGAAGGCCCTCCAACTGGTCGGGCGGTCGAGGTTGGAGTTAAGGGAGATAATTTTGAAAAGCTTAATTTAATTGCTAATCAGATTATTGCTAATTTGCAGAAGATTCCTGGGGTTAGCGATGTTGCGAAGAATTATGTTTTTGGCAAAAAAGATTTACGTATTGTAGTTGATGAAAAGAAAGCCAGGAAGTTCTTTTTAACTATTGACGATATTGCCTCGACGGTGAGGCAGACTTTTTATGGAGGTGTAGCTACGACTGTCAAACCCGAGAAGGCTGAAGATGAAATTGAGGTTTTGGTGCGTTTCCCGGAAGATTATCGTAATAATATTAATGTTTTTGATGACATTTTGGTTGAAAATTCTCAAGGGAATTTGGTTCCGCTCAAATCTGTTGCCCGCGTTGAAGAGCAGGCGGGTGTGTTAGCGATCACTCACCTAGATGGTAAGCGTGTTGTTTGGATAACCGGAGATGCGGATGGTAAGTTAGCGACGTCTTTTACTGTTAATGAAAAATTAAAAAAAGAATTCAGTCGAATTGAAAAAGAAAACCCAGGTTATATATTAAAATTCGGCGGTGAATACGAAGAACAAAAAGAAACGCAGAGTAATTTGCTTTTTTCTTTTTCTGTCGCGATGTTTATTATTTTTATGATTTTGACAGCGCAATTCCGCTCGATATTACAGCCGTTTGTAATCATGACATCAATTCCTTTCGGTATTATCGGTATAATAATTGCCTTTATGATTCATGGTCGGCCTTTGAGCTTTTTTGCTTTAATGGGTGCGGTTGGTTTGGCGGGGGTTGTTGTAAATGCTTCAATAGTTTTAGTTGATTTTATTAATAATTTAAGAAAATCAGGTATGGATAAGGTGGAATCATTGGTTGAGGCCGGAAAAACAAGATTAAGGCCGATATTAATGACTTCTATTACGACGATGGCCGGCCTTCTTTCTGTTGCTTACGGCTGGGGAGGAAGCGATCCATTTTTAAAACCGATGGGACTGGCTATTGTTTGGGGGTTATTCTTTTCGACGGGACTTACTTTGCTGGCGATTCCTTGTATTTATTCAATATTAGATGATTTCTCGCTTAAATTTTTGCATCATTCAATGCTGTCCGAAAATGGGGATGGAAAAGAATAATTATTTAAAGGCGTAGTAATAACAAGCGATATAAGACGGTATATAGAACATAATTGTCCGCAGCAATATGAATGCCGCAGTCCAGGGATCGTCGCGGAATATTGAAGTTATGGCAAAAATCTCGTAAGAGTTGCCGTTTAGGTCAAAAACAATGCGCATCACAAATAAATATTTCCACAAGATAGGTTTAAATATCTTTTTATCGAGTATAAAAAACCCGAGTGGAAAAAGGTGAATCAGATTAAGAAGAATTGACGTGAAATTGAAGAAATAATTGATTATAAAAGCCCAGTCGAAGATGTAGAGGATGTAGAAATAAAGATGGATCGGCGTACCTGGGGTTAAGAATGCAGCGGCTTTTTTAAACACAATCAAGGTAAATAAAGCGAAATAAAATCCCCAGATAAACTTATTCTTATTGTTCATGTGGGTATTATTGCAAAAATTATAAAAATTTACATTGATTTTATTGATTTTATAAATTAATTTATGATAATATTAAAATATGAATAAAGATTTCGAAACAACATTGGAAGAAATTAACGCAAGCGATTCGCGCTATAAAGCAGATGCTTATTATTTCGTGATGGAGGCGCTTTCCTATACTCAGAATAAGATAAAAGAAAGAAGGCATGTTACCGGAGAGGAATTGCTGTCCGGTATAAAAGAGCTTTTATTGGAAAAATTTGGGCCGATGACTGTTACTGTCCTGGAGTATTGGGGGATTAAATCCACCGAGGATTTTGGGCATATAGTTTTTAACCTGGTAAACAACAAAGTGTTGAGTAAGACTGAAGAAGATAAAATCGAGCATTTCAGAAATGTTTACGATTTTGATGAGGCGTTTAACCGCGGTTACCGTGAGAAATTAAAAAAGAAAATAAGTAGGATGTAATTTAATATAATTGTGAAATAATACAAGGCAAGGTTAATAATAACCTTGCCTTTATTTATTTGTATCGTAAATATTTTTATTGTTGTAAGAAAGGGTGTGAGAATGAAATCAATTGTTTATGCGTTCTTAACAATATTTTTATGGGGGCTTGTTCCTTTTATGGAAAAAATAGGTTTATCTAAATTGCCGGTCTGGACCGCGCTTTTTTTTAGATGTTTAGGCGTTACAGTGGGAATAGCGATCCTGTTTCTATTTAAATTCCCGGAATTTAAACAAGCGATAACTCATCCTCCGGCTGGGTGGTATTATTTAGCTGCCGGTGGGTTACTCGCAAGCGTAGTCGGGCAGATATTTTTTTATAATGCTTTAAAAGATGGAAACGTATCCCGGATAATGCCGTTGGTCGGTACGTTTCCTTTGGTAAGTTTTGTTTTAGGTGTTGTTTTTTTAAAAGAAGCAATGACTTTTTCTAGCGGATTGGGAGTTTTATTTGTAATTGCGGGAGTGATGTTGTTGAAGTAGCGGGATAAAAATTTAAGTGTTCAGTTATCAGTGGCCAGCGGACAGAAAAATAAAAGTATTTTGATTATTGACTGCTGATGCCTGAACGCTGAACATTCATAATTAATTTAATCTTATGCCTAAATTAAGCGATATATCAGTTCAATTTATAAAAGGTGTTGGCCCCGCTCGAAAGAAACTTTTTTCAAATTTAGGCGTTGAATCGGTCGAGGACCTTTTATACCTTTTCCCCCGTCGGTATGAAGATAGGCGCAATATTACGCTGTTATCAAAAGTCAAATTAGGCGAATGGCAGACTGTGATGGGCAAAATTGTAACTGAAGGCGGGCGCCGTTCTTGGTATACCAAAAAGCATGTTTATGAGATTGTTGTGGATGATGGAACTTCGCGGATGGTTTGTGTCTGGTTTAATCAGCCTTATCTCGGGCATTATTTAAAAGAAGGAAAGAATATCGTTTGTTACGGCCAAGTAAATATTTATAAAAATACATTGCAGATGGTCTCACCGGAATATGAAATTTTGGAAGATAATGACGATGAAACGTTAAGTGTTAAAAGGATTGTTCCGGTTTATCCATTGACCCGCGGTATGGGACAGCGATATATACGAAAGACAATAAAAACAGCTTTGGATAAACATAAAGAATCAATTAATGATGAATTGCCGGTTCAGTTGCGGAACAAACATAAACTGTATAACATAAAGCGTTCGATTGAATTCTTGCATTTCCCCGATGAAATGAAGGACCAGGAAGAATCGTTAAGGCGGATTTCATTCGAGGAATTTTATTTCTTCCAGATTTCGATTATGCTTAGGCGGCAGAGTATTATACAAAAACCCGGATTTGAGCATAAAATTACTGATTCGATAATAATGGATTTCTGCAACTCATTTCCTTTTGAATTAACTAATTCCCAGAAAAAAGTTATTCGGGAAATTAAAAAAGATATGGAATCTTCGCGCCCAATGCTAAGGCTTTTGCAAGGCGATGTCGGCTGCGGGAAAACAGTTGTGGCCTTGTTCGGATGCTTGGCCAGCTTTAAGAACAATAAACAATCGGCGATAATGGCTCCGACGGAAATACTTGCCCGCCAGCATTATGACAATATAATAAAATATATTGAAAATTGGCCGGTTGCTAATAATGTTAATCCAGCCATTGCGAGGAGCAAAACGACGAAGCAATCTGTTATTGATAGGAAAGAGAGAGATTGCTTCGCTGGCGCTCGCAACGACAAAGAGGGCGATATTAAAGTTGCCCTCTTATTGGGTTCAATGAAAAAGAATGAAAAAGACAAAGTTTTAAGCGATATTAAAGATGGCAAGGTTGATTTGGTTGTAGGCACTCATGCCTTAATCAGCGAAGGAGTTGTTTTTAAAGACTTGAGTTATGCTGTTATCGATGAACAGCATAAATTCGGCGTGCGGCAAAGGGCCTTGTTATCCGAGAAAGGGAAGAACCCGGACATCTTAATTATGACCGCAACGCCAATTCCGCGCACGCTTTGCATTACTCTTTACGGCGATTTGGATTTGTCGGTTATCGACGAGATGCCGCCCAATCGAGGGGTAATTCAAACGAAAAGCTTTAAAGAAGAGGAAAGAAGCGAAGTTTATAAAATTATATCAAGCAAAATAAAAGAGGGCCGGCAGGTTTATGTGATTTATCCAATCATTGAAGAATCGGAAAAGAATGATTTAAAGGCCGCCGAAGATATGTATAAAAACTT
>JAKLDK010000087.1 GCA_022703565.1 Candidatus Omnitrophota bacterium | reverse complement strand
AGAATCAATATATGTGTTATCACTCCCGGGGGTAAAACTTATTAGTTCGCTAACATCAGCTCTAAAAACAAATGTTTTTCCATTTAACATAAAACTTAAGGGGAAAGAGAGTGTTTTTGTTACTGGCGAATAAAAAACTTCCATTCCGGATTCTTTATATTGATTTTGCCAATCCGATAACATGGCTACGCGGGTATCGCTTCCGTAAGTCTGGTCTAACAAGTTAATAAAGCTTCCGTGAAAAAATGTTGATGAATTAATAGCCGTTCTCTTTTTTACACTATGTGTGGCAGGGTCATAGCTTAAGAATATTACTTCCGGCCTTCCTTTTATGCGGTCAACAACTAAAATTGGGTTGCCTTCTTTATCTTGTAATCCTAAAAATCTTACTCTAAAATCCTCATTTTCAATATTTAGAGCATCTTCTTTGTCAATTTGTTCTTTGATTAAGATATCCAGAGGATTCTCGATTGCTTCGTCAGTTTGCGGGTTGAATTTTAAGACAGACCTTCTGCTAGAAAAATCAGTTATTAAGATGTAGATATTCCCGTCTTTATCAGTAGTTTCAAGAGATGCTACTAAGGAAATATTTCTTGGATGAGTATGTTCAAAAATATTTTTAGGTTTAAAGCTGTTTAGAGGGCCAGTCCTGGTAAATGAGACAATATTTGTTATCCCACGAGGGTCAGATACATAGATTGGATCTTCGGATAAAGTACCTTCTTTCGCCAAGATCCTCCTAAAGCTTCCGGATGGAATGCGTATAAACTGATTCATTAAATAAGTGGTATTTGATTTGAGCCAATTATCCGCAACTTCACCTTGAACTTCTGTATCCCGATGCGTAAAGTAATCGAAATTTAATGTATCGTTGTTAAATTTTGCAATTGCAATTGTATCTGTTTCTCCTAGTCCTACAAGTAACAAAAATGATGACGTTGCATTATCTAAAGACGGCTCTTTTCTCTTTCTCAAGTTAATTGAAAATACGTGATGTTCAGGTTTCTCGCCGGGAGAAATTGCTTTGGTGACAAAAACAGGATTGCCCTGCCAATCATTTATTCCGGCAGGCATTATTGTGACTTTAGGTTGGGGCACGTGTAAATCTAGGCTCTCGGATAATCTATAATGTCCAGCATAATTGGCTAGTGTTCCCATCTCTCCTGTCGAATTATCCCAGTATACGAAATCTAATCCCATGCCAAATTTATTTTTTTGAATAAAGACTTCCTGTCCGTCAATATCAAAACCGGCAGAAGGCCATTCTCCTCGTATAGCCGGGCCTTGTTCTGGGCCTTTTTGAAGGAGCTTTGCTTTTATTTCACGCCGAGAATCTATATCTAAGATTTGTCCTTTAGGTGTTGTTGTTTTGAGAGTTTCTTTTTCTTCCAGGCTTTGAACATTTCCACTTAAATCCGCAAAGTATATTTCTTGATCGCCAAATCCTATAAGAAAATTTCCTTCCGGATCGTAAGACAAATCTATTACAGAAAAGGCTTCTTCCATTGATTCTTCTTGAAAATCAAGTAAATTGTCAAGTATTGTAAAAAATACAGCTTCTCCTCTGTCAATCGCTCTGTATACCGGTTTGCTGCTTTTTGTGTATAAACCAGTAAAGGCTACATTGTGCCCGCGTTTTTCTAATCTACTAACTACTTTACCTGTAGTTTTGCTTATTACGTATAGCATTGAGAATGGTTTTTCCCCTTCATATATTACGGGCATTGAAAGCATGATGTGATTTTCATCAAATTCGTGAGTTTTCATTTGGCTGCTATAGGGGATAGATTTCTCAACTGTACCGTCACCGATCTGAACAAATTCATTTTTACTGCTGTCAAATTTAAACAAGGTTGTGGCGTAATGATTGTCAGGAGTGATATTACGGATTAGGATTGTATTTCCGTTGCCGTTCCTATCAGCAACTAATGCAGAAGGAGCAACTATATTCGGGAATTCATCGGGAGTAAATTTTCTATTGGCCAAGCCTATTCTTCCGCCTGTTTCCAAATTTAATGCAACAGCATCAACCGCTATTTCTTTAATCTTATCTTTTCTTCCATCTTCGAACTTGTAGCTAAATAATATTAAAATTGGCAATCCCGTTTCTGTGTCATATTCACCTGTAAAAGATATGTCGTGATAATCAACCAGTTTTGGCCCGTCATAATAAAAGCCGCTGGGAGGCATAATTTCTTTTAATACTTCTGATGACTCTTTATCAAAACTGAAGAAACGGTATCCCTTTATCGGGTGGCTTTGGAAGAATATTGGGTTTCCTTTCTTATCTTTTATATCGAGCTTTTTAAATATAAATTCTCCTTCTGTCTCATTCGGCCAAGCCATCAATTGCTCAAATTCTCCAGAAACCATGTTTCTCCTATGAAGAGTTATATCGCCATGAATATTTTGTATTAAGAAAAATGGGCTGCCGTCACTATCATATTGTCCGGTAAAATACATATATTGCGTAGGTTCTGTGAGATGAGGTGTTATTTTTAGCTCGATATTATCAGTATTCGCCAGGAAGTGTTTCTTTCCTTTGTTTTTTGTTTCTACTCCGGCCGGTGTTTTAACCGTTGGTTCATTTCCAGTATCGCGTTCGTATTTATTGCTTAATTCTTCCGTAAATCGTTCGGCAATTTTGGGATCATAGGCGTAAATTCGAAGCCATCTAAGGATAATTTGTTTCCCTATTTGCGGATTAACCTTGGATAAAGCACTATTAATTGCTAAAAAGGCGGATTCGTAATCGGAAAGATTTTTTCCGGCAAATGTTTTGGCGCAGGCATTAATTACATCTTGATCGAGAAACTCAATTCCCGATGGTGTTATTTGCGAAAGGATAGCGTGTAAAACTTTTTGATTATCAAGCTGGTATAAATTGCCGGCTAAAAGTAAGTTAGTTATGTATTTTGTTAACCTTATGGGGTGTTCTTCGCTTAATAAATAAGCTTGGTTGTTTAAATCTGATAAAAATTCTAAGCTCGGGGATAAAATGATATTAGGATTATGCAAAGCTGCAATTAGTACTATGGAATTTATGGTAGCGTCAGAAGACTTTTCTATTTTTGATATGATCTTTTCGCCAAGTTTAATTTTCATACTCATCATAGGAAGATCATGGTCTAGGGTAGGCTCATGAGGGGCTTGTCTTATTTGCTCTATTAGCCTAGTTAGTTCATTTATCTCCTGGGCATTTAAAGTTCTCGGAATATCTCCGGAAAGAATCATTTCCCAGTTGATGAAACTTCGCATCCCTTCGGGTACAGTGTTAATAATTTCCGATAATTTAGCGAATAATGGGTTGGGGTCAGCTTTTAATTCTTCAGCTTTTGTTGCAATTATTTGGATTGTTTCAGCCGAAATATTGTTTTGTAAAATCGGATATTTGGATAAAATTTCGGAAATATCAAACTGCGGCTTCTCAGCTTCTTTTTTATTTTGAGCTTCTTTCTCGCTTATAAAACGGCCTTTAGGAGGAGCTCTTAATCCATAGCCAACATAAAAATTTAACCTAAAATTAAGAAGTAAAGGATAATCTTTAAGCCTTTCATAAATGTCTTGGTTAATAAGGATATTTCCTTTTAATTCAAGATAGGTTTGTTTTGACCCTTTTTTGAATGGAACTGAATAAGCCCTTTTTGCTGTGCCGGCTTGAAAGGTGTCTTCTAACCCAACAGCCCCGGGAATTTGCCCAGGTGAAACTGTAACTATTAAATCTTCATCTAAAAATAAAGTATTTTCCGGTACGACGAGCTGATGAAATTCTTTTAAATTCGGCAGTAATAATGCTTTTTGATTGTTAACAAAGGAAGAGAATTCTTCTCGGGCAGTATCAAGTAGTGATCTTGAGGCTTCAATTCGGGTGTTATTTTTATCCAGAAGTTTAACTGCTTGCATAAAACCATTAATCAGCGCGATTTGATGAATAGGATTTTTCTGGCTTATTTTCTCGGCTAGGGCTTTTATGGCTATTTCGGTCGTTTTGTCGATTTCTATTCCATCTCGAGTGGCGGTTAGTTTTGTGCTTGATGGTAGTTGAATTATCAATTCATCCGGTAAATTAAACCCGGATATTTCTGCTGTTTGAATTGTAATTCCGGCAACTTGGAAAGATATTGTTGTCGGCTTCTCTTCATTTCTATATTTGGGAGATTTGTAAAAGAAGTGCACGTCTTTTTTGATTTCATCTTCTGTTTGTGACGGGATTTCATTCTCGCCTTGCCGCGGGATTAGATATTTGTTTAAAATAATTTCAGCTGTCATTCCTGTTCCGGGGTCTTCCACTATAATTTCGTCATCGGTCATTGTTATCCGAATCTCTTTATCCGGTTCGCTATATTTTACCTCTCCGCCGTCTAAGTAAATATAATCATCCAAAGGATTAACGAGGTTGCCGTTTAGAAATACCTTCATTCTGGTAAAAAGGGAGAATTTCTCCAAGACATTTTCCGCTAATGTTTCTTTTAAGTCTTGAGATATTGAGTTTGGGAATCTTACGGATATTCTGGTGCCGTGTTCTGAATTAAATTCAGGGCTTTCTGTAATCGTGAAACGTAGTTTCCCGTCAGTGCCTTTAAAGAATATTATTTTCTGTGCAGTTGCGCCTTCTGTTCTGGTTTCAACAACAATATGTACGCCTTCATTTAAGGACGGGTTATTTTCATCTATAACTAAAGCTAATTGTTGTAATGCGCCAATCCCGAATCGTCCGACGGAATTGCTTCTTGGCATTGAAGCGTCGGAGGCGTTGGCAATTAATTCTACGATAAACTGCTCTAAAGGTGCTTGCCGGGTAATTAAATCAGCTAATTTTGCCGGTTCTTTTTTATTTCTTTCTAAGGCTGCTTTGAACTCTGCCATATTACCAATTAAGGGTAAAATGTCTTCACCTTCTTTATCTGCTAAGAAAGTTTTGCGATAACCGATATAATCTTCAAGAGCAACTGAAGTTTCCTCGTTAATTTCCTCATTTGGCGGATTCGAATACCTGTTGCCGTTCGCTCGAAGCATTTCTCGGGCAAGATAATTTCTTTTTGAATTGCTAAGCATCGCTGGGTCTGTTTTATCCTGGAGTTCAACTTTTCGTTCTTGCAAATAATTTAGAATAATGCCTTTGGGGTCAACTTTCTTCCAAAATATTCCAAAAGTTTTTAAATGTTTTATATAGATGTCGATCATTTCTTCGGTGGAAACTTCGGGCATGATTAAGGCTGCTTCGGGGTCGATCAGATAAGCGCGGTGTTCTCTATCTGATGATTTAAACCCAATAAATAAATTACTGGGAAAGAAATCCTTAACATCAACTTTGTTTTTAATCAGCAAGTCAAGCAGCCTTGTAGCAAGTATTGCTGCATTACTAATATTCTCCGGCCTTATTAATGTCCCTTCTTGCCAGTCTTTGTTCATACCCGGTGTTGGTTCCATAATTCTGTCCACGACTATATAATAAAATCTTTCACCGGTTTCTTTGTTCTCGATAAGACCGTAATTCTCTTCATAGAATTTCGGGGAGATATTTTGTTCGCTGAAAAGTTTGTATTTATTTCTAAATCTCTCCAGAAAGTCGTAACTGTCTCTGTTCAATCTGATAACTCGGTCTTCTCCTAAAGCAAAAATATCATTATTCCCACCGAAACCAAGTTTTTCTAATTCTACTTCTTCTCCGTCTATGGTAATAAAAAGTTTGCCAGAGGATGGCTGAATAAAACCGGGCCGAATTTCTTTTATTTCACCGGGCGCATATCTTAAGCTTTTTAATTCGGCGAGCATTGATTTATCCTGGCTGGCAAGGGCAGAAGTATTTTCTCCGATTGGGATAATTCCGGTCGATGGGTCAGCAAGGACAATTTTTATAAGGTCATCTCTGCCTGCGGGATTGTCAGCCCATACCAAAAAAGTTCTATCTATTTCATCCAGAAGGGGAGTTGGGTTAAAGCGATTTAATCCCGGAATAACTTCGCTTTGATCTTTTTTATTTCCGGTTGAGTCTGAGCTCTGATTCAAAAACATTTTCATGATCTCTTCGGGAGAAGGAACTGGTTTGTTCTCGCTTCCTTTTGGCCTTAATATCTGACCCATAAATATTTTCATTCTGATATGTTCCGCATTGTTTTTTCTATAATCTTCTAAACCGGGTAATTTTGCTGCTTCTTCCAATTGCTGAGGAGTTAACATGTTTTCGTAGTCAGGATCGGCAGCAATAATCCATAATGCTATTGTTTGAATCTCTTCTTCAGATAACTCATAAAGAAAAGGTAATGACCCTACAATACGGTATTTTTCAAAGTTTATTTTGTCTTCCTCAGTTTTTGTCATCTTCGCTCTTATTTCAGGTAAATAGCTGATGGCTTTAGACATAGCCATAAATATTTCACCGTTAGCACGGTTATGTTCTTCCATTGAACCGGTTTTATATTGTTTATCACCAGCCAATATATAACTTAAGGTTTCGTATGGCAGTGGGCCTTCGAGCAGTTCTCTCATTGCTGCCCGTTTTTCATAGATATAAAGAGGGCCAGATTTTTCATAATTAAGGTCGTCAAAAACATGCTGACCTGCGTGTAAAGTAAGCAGCCTTATCATTTGCATTGAAGCTTCAAATACAAAAGCATTTTCATCATTTTTAGAAAGATTCTTTTTGCCTAACAAATAATCAAACTGACGAGTCATTAATGGGTTTAGCTCACCATTCTTGTATTTCGCAAAAGCTTCCCTATACGTTTGGCTAATATCATCGATATTAAAATTTATTGTCGTATCATTAGTGGTTTCAATTGCCTGGTAAAACAATGTTTCTGAACGAATCAAATCTCGGCCTAAGGCCCGCTGGCGCACAGTCAAAGCTTGTCCGTTTATTGTAATTTCTGCCGGAGAATCGGATTCTATCCTTCGAAGAGAAACTTGAGGGATGGCTTCTGGGAAATCCTTCAGATCAGGGGGCGCGATATTAAAGCGGAACATATAGCCCTCTTTTTCTAACTCCTTGCTTATTCTATTAAAAAATGCAACTGTATCAGGATCGGCTATGGAAAATCCGGGCATATGGAATATCCTATCCAAATTTGTCTCGATCCGCCTAAATTCATCGTCCAATGAATTGGCAGAACTATCTTTTGATGTATCAAGCTTTATGAGTCCTGTCAGCTGAGAATAAAAATCATTGTATATATCAGCTACTTCAGCTGGTAAAGAAGTTGTTGAATCCACAGGGGTTGCTATTGGCATATTTGCAGTTGCGGTTATCGGTGTTTGTTCCGCCGGCACTGATTGTGCGGATGCGCCAGAATTTAAAAGATTAACCCCGGCTATAAAAATAAGCCCGGCCATAAGCCCTTGTTTAATTTTTCCGGTGAAATTGCTTCTACTATTGGGAGTTGTGGTTATACTGCGCGCGATATTTTTCCCTAGTTCCATTCCTCCGGAGAAGTATTTCTTTTGGGTTACTTCCTGAGTCTCGGGGTTGTATTCATCTTTAATATAGTCATAAACTCCCTTTTTAAAAGCTTCCAGATATTGGCCATAAATCTTTTCTTTTATTTGTTTGTCCTCAACATCAATTCCGGCGATTTTATTTTTATCCGCATAAGTTTTATTTAATATGTTTTCCTTCAAGTTTTCTTTAAACCAGGTGGCTAGAATCATGGAGTTATATATTTGCCTGAGCGCTGTGAAGTTCTTCCCCGTATTAACTTCTTTCTCTAGCTCCGGGATTATTATTTCGCGAATAACTTGATTGACCTCTTCGCTCGTATTTTTTATGTCAATTTTATTAGCTAGACTATTGGATTTTGATTCGTTTCTTTCTTGCTCCATTGCTTCTTTGTTCTTTTGTAGCGCCAGATAGTCCTCTTCCAATAATACCTTTAATGAGCTTTCCACAACAAAAACTCTGTCGTGGCTGTTTGCAGTATCTCTTATTTTATCGATTGCTTCAACAGCTGTATTTAATGCCGTATCATAACCTATAGTTTCATCGGTTCCGAAAACATCATTGTCAATTGATGCCGGAAT
>JAKLDK010000086.1 GCA_022703565.1 Candidatus Omnitrophota bacterium | reverse complement strand
TATTAGAGTAATTGCCACTTTCCCCTCCATCATCATAAAACCAATATCCACAAGCTGCTTTTTGTGTGTTATGTGTACTAGCATCTAAATTAATGGTTACGTTTTGTCCAAAAACTACAGTAGTTGATATTATTAATAAAAATAAACATTTAAAAAGGAGTGGATATGTTAAAGAAAAGTGAAAAATTGGTTTTGATTGCAGGTTTTTTTGTTTTGATTAATTCTTATGTTTTTGCCCAGGAAAATAAGGAAGAAAATATTAATGTGCTAATTGCTAATCAGGAAGAGGTTGTAGCGGAAGATGTGGAATTGCCGGAAGCTGATTTTGAATTTACCGATGGACAGGTAGTTAAGGCGGATACGGCTATGATTGAAATTATTGAGTATGATTTTGAAAAGGGGCAAGATGTTAACGCTGTTTATTTGATAGATAATGATACTGTTCTAGAGGATTATGGAACATATGATAAGGTTAAAAAAGATGATTATGTGGAAATTCTTTACGAAGTGGTTGATGGAAAGAAAATGGCAAAAATGATTTCCAAGCTCGAGTATGAAGAAGATTATGCCGGAGAAGCCGAAGCGGTTAATAATGAAGAAAATATTACCGAGGAAGATATCCCTGAGCAGGAATCCCAAGAAGGAATGATTAATAAAGTTCAATAGTATCTTTAACTTAAGGAGGATGATATGAAAAATTATCGATGGATTTTAATAGGTTTTATTATTTTTTTGATTTTCTCTGTGCAAAACGCGGATGCTCGTAAGGGTACGAATTTTAAGAAAGCCGATGCAAATAATGACGGTGCGATTAGTAATAAAGAATGGAAAATGGATAACAATAAAAAAGCAGAAATTAAAGCAAAAATTAAAGAAAAAATAGATAAAAATAAAGATGGTGTTATTGATGATAATGAGAAGGCAAAAGTTAAAGAGAGAATTAAAGAACAAAAAACAAAAGTGAACAATTGGTGGGAGAAAAGAGCGGACACAAATAATGATGGGGTTGTTAGTGAGGATGAGAAGACTGCTTGGAAAAAGCTTACCAAAGAAAGAATCGATTTAAACGGTGATGGAGAAATTGACGCCAAAGAAAAAAGGCTTTGTTGGCGGCATGCCCGCTCGAAGGTTAATACTGCGGTTGAGAGCAAGTATGATGCTAATAATGATGGTTGGCTTGAGGAAAACGAAGTAAAACAAATGCTAAAAGATCGGCATAGTATTATTACGACAAATGGACAGGCAAAAGTTGATACCGAAATCGAAAAAGCTTATGATAGTAATGATGATAATATAATTGATAGCAAAGAAGCTGAAAGCATACAAGAAGATATAAAATAAATGTTTCCTCATAACAAGAAATGCTTACGCTGTCGTGGCTTAAAAGCTTGCCGAGACGAAGCGACTGCTTGGCTTATTATTGCGATTGGTATTATTGCGACTATTGCCGTCCGAATAGTAACTGTTTTAATGGCCATCGGGCCTATTTATGGCAAGGTTGCTTGGTATGTTGGCGTAGTAGGGTTTCTTATTTTCTTTTTTTATAAATACAGAATGTTTGATGCTAGAGCTAAATTAATTGATTCAAAGAATTTAATAGAGAGAATTAACCGGAAAGATACTCTTTCCGATAGTGATTTAGAAATTATTTCGGTTATTTTATGTAACACTCGTTCATCGGCAGAAAGGATTAATTTCTTCTTTATCTTCGCCTCATCCTTTGTTGCTTTAATAATTGCGTTGTATTTTGACTTCTTTCGATAGATTGGGTAATGAAAATTCTTAAGAAAATAAAACAATTAATAATATTTACTCTTATTATTTTTGTGGTTAAGTTTTCTTATGCTAATAATTTGGAATATGTTATTAAGGGAATACAAGATTATTATGAAACCCGCCCTTTAATTGCCCAAATTAAAGATGATATTGAGCAGAATCCCACCTTAGCTGATAACTATATTGAGCTCGCCTATATTTACGATTTGTTGAAACTTTATCCCGAAGAAATTAAGACGCTTAAAAAGGCAATATTATATTATGCTGACGGGAGAGAGGGCAGGGACCTTCTTTTCCGTAGTATCGCCGAGTGTTATATCAAGCTTAACAAATGGTCTAAGGCTAAGCCTTATATTGAAAAAGCCTTAACGCTAAATCCGGATAACCTTGACGTTAAGATTTCTTTAGCTGAGTATTATATCAATGTGCAAGATCTTGATGCTGTAGCCAAAATTATGAAGGATATCAGCAAAACGGAAAAGACTAGAGATGTTTATTATGAGCTTTATATGTATTTGCTTGGAAATTATAATAATTTTGGTCCGATTATAAAGGTCTTTGAGAAATGCGTTAACTTGGATCCGGATAATTATATGGCGCGACGGGCTTATGGCGTATCATTACGGTGGCTAGGTGATGTTAATGATTTAAGGTTTGAACAGGCTTTGCAGGAACTTCGGAAATCTTTAGAATTGAATAATCAATATATTCCGACCTATATTTCTCTGGCTGATACATATATGCTGCGCAGTTTTTATAGGAAAGATAAGGACTATTTAAAATATACTGCCGAATGGTTTGAAAAAGCTTATAAAATCAAGCCGGACGATGTTCGCTTATCCTATGCCATGGGTAATTTTGCACTTTACCGGGAAGATTATGATGAGGCAATAAAGAAAATTGAATATGCTTTTGATAACGGGTTTAAAGATATCCAAGTATTAGATTTGTTGGCTAGGGCCTATAACAATAAAGCTTATTCTTATTATGAAAAGGGTGAGAAATTTGAGGAAGGATTAAAATATATTGAAGAAGCGATAAATATTAAGCCTTATGATGGGATAATAATCGGGACAAAGGCCGAATTACTTTTTAAGCTAGGCAAAATTGAAGAAGCGTATAAATTTATAAAAAAAGCTTTAGAATTGGAGCCGGAAAATAAAGATATCCAGGCCAGTTATAAGATGATTGAAGATGTAATGAAAAAAGATAAATTAAAGAAGGATAAGAATATTAAATAGTCGAGATAATTATATGCAAACAATTGAGGCCATAAAAAAAAGAATTAGTGTCCGCAAATATAAAAATGAAGTTATTCCCAGAGAATACATCGAAAAGATTATCGACTGTGGGCGTAGTGCGCCGACAGCCAGGCGAGTTGAGCCTTGGGAATTTGTCGTAATTGAAGATAAAAAGATATTGGCACTATTAAGCCAGTTTGCGCCAAATGGAGTATTTATTAAAGAAGCTGCTTGTTGCATCGCTGTTTTTTGCCAGGACACTAAATATTATTTAGAAGATGGTTGCGCGGCTACGGAGAATATTTTATTAGCTTGTGTTGATTTGGGCTTGGGCGCATGTTGGGTTGCCGGAGATAAAAAAGATTATGTGAACGAAATCGCTCGCAATCTAAAAGCTCCCGCTAATATGAAGCTTGTAAGTTTGATTTCTGTCGGTTGGCCGGCGGAGGAACCGAAGCAAGTAAGAAATCGCAGCCTGAAGGAAGTGATTCATTGGGGGGAGTTTTAGATAAAGGATTGTAAAAAGTAAAAGGTAAAAAGATATTAAGAGCGGATATGATTGTTGGCAAGGTTATTGGCGCGGATATTTATCTTAATAAGCCTTTTGAAATTGCTGATTTGATCCGCAAAATAAAATCTTTGTTGCACGAGAGTTAAGTATTTTTTTTGATAATCATTAAAAATAATATTTATTTTTGTTTTTTTCGTATATAATAATCCGATGAATTACGGTGAACAAAGAAAATATAGACGAATCAGATTAATGCATCCGGTCCGCTTTGAGTCTAAAGACCAAAGTAAGTTTGGCGGAAGCCTTTCCGCGGATATTGGTGAAGGCGGGATAAAATTAAATGTCGGCGAATTCTTACCGCTTTATACTGAACTAAACATGCAGATTTATCTTGATCCGCAAAAGGTTATTGAATGTATGGGTAAAGTGGTTTGGGTTAAGAAGGTTGGGCACAGTGAAAGATATGAAGCTGGCTTGGAATTTACCAGTAGCGATCAGATAAGTGATTTTAAGCGGCAAATCCACGAGTTTGTGGAAAGTAACACGTAAATAGGTTATACTATATTTTAAAATTGTTGAAAGGAGTTGTTTTCAAATGGCAGAAGAAATACAAGAAGTAGGCAAGAATTGCGCCGGTTGTAAAAAGCCTCTTAAAAAAGCAAGAAAATATTATCGAAACGGTAAATATTTTTGTAATAATAATTGCTTTCAGAAAGCTCAAGAATCAAAAGCTCAAAAAGCCGAAGCTAAATAGTAAAAAAGTTAAAAAGGAATATCAGTGATAGCTCAGAAATCTTTCCAAGAGAGAAGAAAAGATCCTCGTGTAAGAAATAATATTCCGGTAAAGATATTTAATACTGATGGCGATCAGGTGACTGAAACGGCTAATGTTAGCCGTTCAGGAGCATATTGCCGGGTTGAGAAATACATCGAACCGATGACTAAGCTAAAGATCAATCTGCTTATTCCTGTAAAGAAAAATGATAAGCTTTCTTCAAAGAAAATAAATTGTAGCGGAGTTGTTGTCAGGGCCGAACCTATTCCGGGAAAAGAAGGTTTTAATATTGCCATTTTCTTTAATGATATTAGCCAAAAAGATGCGGATATTGTTTCGGATTACGTTTCCTTCTATTTAGAAAAAGAAAAAGTAGCCGAGTAAATTAATAATAATGTCTTAAAGAGCTTATTTTGAGCTTTTTAAGACATTATTTTTTCCTATTTTAACCGAGGTTTTGTAATGGAAAGATTTTTTATTCGGAATTAATCGGAAGAAAATCTTCCAGTGCAAAATCGAAAGCTACCACAGTTCTATTCTAAGAAAAGCTGTGGTTATACCGAGATTGCCTTTTCTATCGACAAATCTCGGCTTTAAAAAAGTGCTACCTGAAAATTTAATCATACGGAATATAATTGAAACTATTTATGAGGATGAGCAATTTGTAATCTTCAATAAACCATCCGGATTATTAGTAATTCCCTCTCCCAACCAAGATATAAAAACTCTAAGGGATATTGTCAATAACCAATTTGTTGATAAAGATAAATATGGCCTGCATCCTTGCCACCGTTTAGACCGGGAAACCTCGGGGGCGATAATATTTGCTAAAGGTAAAGCTAACCAAAAGAAGATGATGGAGCTTTTCTTCCAAAGGCAAGTTTATAAGAAGTATATTGCGTTTGTTAATGGTTATTTAAAGAATAGCGTTGGCACGATTAGGCTTTCTGTGGAGAGTTTGGACCGCAAGAGGTTTGGCCGTTATGAAAATGAGAAAATGGCGGTAACAAAATATAAAGTATTGGAAAAAAGGAAGAATTACAGTATTATTGACATTGAACTTGTAACCGGAAGAAGCAATCAAGCCCGGATTCATTTTAGTAAAATTGGGCATCCGATTATTGGTGACAGGAAATATTCAATAGCGAAGAATTATCCTTTTAAATTTAAGCGGACAGCGTTGCATTCGTTTGAAATAAAATTTAAAAACCCGGTTACAAACAAATTAATTGAAGTAAAATGTAGGTTGCCTAAAGATATGGAGGAATTCATTGAGCGAAACTAATTTAAAGGAAAACGAAATAAAAGGCCGGTCATTAAATGAATTGTCAAAGCTTTGCCATTCAATTGCCCGGGAAAAAGGGTTTTGGGATGAAAAGAGAAATATCGGCGAAGCCTTAATGCTGGTTGTAACCGAATTAGCTGAGGCCATGGAGGCTTATCGGCATCAAGATGATCCCCATTTTAATGAGGAGATAGCCGATACTTTTATCCGCCTGTTAGATTTATGCGGCGGTCTTAATATCGATATCGAAGATGAAATATTTAAAAAAGCGCAAAGAAACAAGAATCGGCCATACAAACACGGTAAAATTTGTTAAAAGAAGGGAGCTTTTATGTTTAGAAAATCATTAGTTGTTATGACCTGTTTATTCCTAGTTGGATGTGCAACAATAACTGTGCCAAAATATATTAAGGATGAAAACCCGTATACCGAGAAATATTTGGCTGATTTTGCCACGACGCAAAAAGTGGTAATTTCTACGCTAGAGAAGTTAGGTTGGAAGATTGAAGATACAGCTGATCCGATGGTTTATGAGCGCGGGCAAAAGTATGCTTCAGTTGAGGATAAGCAAGTGCTACTTTTTACTGAAGTTAAACAGACGCCATTCTTTATCGGGACAAAATATAAGAGAATTAATGTTTATTTAAGAGCTCTTGATGCGGCGACAACCGAAGTTGAACTGAGATTTATTGTTATAAATCAGTTTCCGCTAAAGAGTTTTTATGGTTACAAAAAAAGTGGGTATGCGCAGAAAATATTTAAAATGATTACGAAGAAATTAGGCTAATTTTAGTATTGGTAGATAATGGATAAATTTGTACTTAAGAGTAAGTTCCGTCCGGTAATAGAACAGATTGATGCGGTTGATAAGTTAGTTGACGGAATTAACAAAGGATACCCTGCACAAGTTCTTTTAGGTGTTACTGGCTCAGGTAAAACCTTTACTCTGGCTAATGTTATCGAAAGAATAAACCGCCCCACGATTGTAATTTCCCACAATAAAACTCTAGCCGCGCAACTTTATAGTGAATTTAAAGAGTTCTTCCCGCAAAATGCTGTTGAGTATTTTGTGAGCTATTATGATTATTACCAGCCGGAAGCTTATGTGCCTTCAACCGATATATATATTGAAAAAGACGCCTCAATTAATGATCGGTTGGACCGTTTGCGTTTAGCCTCGACCACATCTTTAATGTCCAGGCGCGATGTTATCATTGTCGCGAGCGTTTCCTGTATTTATAATTTAGGCTCTCCGGCGGATTATCAGGAGTTTTTAGTTCGTTTAGAAAAGGGCGAG
The DNA here is from genome assembly GCA_022703565.1 of Candidatus Omnitrophota bacterium. Taxonomy (GTDB): domain Bacteria; phylum Omnitrophota; class Gorgyraeia; order Zapsychrales; family Zapsychraceae; genus JADFZM01. The sequence goes on along the minus strand of JAKLDK010000086.1, from coordinate 1,389 downwards.
GCTATTGACCGCGACCAGGTATTACGTAAATTAGTCGATATTCAATACGAGCGAAACGATTATGAGTTTTCGCGTGGTAAAATCCGGGTTAAGGGCGATACTGTCGAGGTTTTTCCGGCTTATCGGCAAGATGCTCTTAGAATCCAATTCTTTGGCGATGAAATTGAGAAAATAATTCAATTTGACCCGGTTTCCGGAGATAAAATCGCGGATTTAGAAAAAGTTGCAATTTATCCGGCCAAACATTTTATAACTTCGCCTCCGGCGATTGATAAAGCAATAAAAGAAATCAAAGCTGAACTAACGGTACGCTTGGATGATTTGCGTAAAAAAGGAAAGCTTTTGGAAGCGCAACGTCTGGAATCGAGAACAAATTATGATATGGAGATGCTAAAGGAAATCGGCTATTGTAACGGTATTGAAAATTATTCCCGCGCTCTTTCCGCCCGGCCTGAAGGAAGCCGTCCGTTTTGCCTTTTAGATTATTTTCCTAAGGATTTTGTTACGATAATTGATGAATGGCATGTAACCATTCCGCAATTAAATGGCATGTATGAAGGGGATAAATCAAGAAAACAAACATTAGTCGAATATGGTTTTCGCCTTCCTTCGTGCTTGGATAACCGGCCGCTCAAGTTTAATGAGTTTACCAAAATTATCGGGCAAAGGATACATGTTTCGGCTACTCCGTCGGAGTTTGAGAAAAAAGACAGCCAAGATAGGATTGCCGAACAGATTATCCGTCCGACCGGAATTGTTGATCCTGTAATTGAAGTTCGTTCAACCAAAGGCCAGGTGGATGATTTGTTAAAAGAAATTAAGAAGCGCTCAAAAGTGAACGAGAGGGTTTTGGTTACAACCTTGACTAAGAAAATGTCAGAGGATTTATCGGCTTATCTGGATGAGCGCGGAATAAAGGTAAAATATTTACATTCGGATATTGAGACTATCGACCGTTCGGTGATATTAAAAGATTTACGGCAGAAGAAATATGATTGTGTGGTTGGGGTCAATTTATTAAGAGAGGGGTTGGATTTACCGGAGGTATCATTGGTCGCGATTTTTGATGCGGATAAACAAGGTTTTTTGCGTTCAAAGACTTCTTTAATTCAGGTCGCTGGTCGGGCGGCCAGAAATATAAACGGATATGTCGTAATGTATGCGGATACAATTAGCCCGGCAATGCGCGAAACTATTAAGGAATGCGAACGCCGCCGAGAGATTCAGCTGGCATATAATAAGAAGCATAAAATAACGCCGCAAACAATAAAGAAGGCTATCAAAGAAGGAATTGAAGAATTAGCGGATAAGAGCGATGAGCTAGTCTTAGATGTTGTCGGGCAGAAAAAAGAAGAGTATACTATTGCGCATTATATAACAGAATTGGAA
>JAKLDK010000085.1 GCA_022703565.1 Candidatus Omnitrophota bacterium | reverse complement strand
ATATGATTTCGAATGCAAAAGGTAGGTACATAAGAATTTCCCCGATGAAAATCAGGTTAGTAACAGATTTGATTAAAGGGAAAAGTATTAATGATGCTTTAGCTATATTAGCTCAAGTCAATAAAGGCTGTAGCCGGACAATTGTTAAGATTTTGAATTCAGCGGTAGATAATGCTAAACAAAAAGGCCTAATGGCAGAGCAGCTTTTCATTTCGAAGATTACTGCTAATCAAGGCCCGGTGTGGAAGAGATTTAGAGCGGCTTCTTTTGGAAGGGCAAGCGGTATTTTGAAGAAGACTTCTCATTTAAACATAGAATTAGATTTAAAAACTAAATAAGGAGAATTAAGTGGGTCAAAAAGTAAGTCCATTATTATTAAGGTTAGGTTATATCGAAAATTGGCGCAGCATGTGGTATGCCGATAAAAATGATTTTAAAAAGAACATTGCCGAAGATTATCATATTCGGGATTATATAAAAAAGAAATTTGCACAAGCTGCTGTTGCTAAAGTCGAAATTGAGAGATTGGCTGACAAAATTAAGATTATTATTCATACTGCTCGTCCGGGTGTCATAATCGGCCGTCGTGGAGCGGATATTGATCGTTTAAGAGCGGATATTGGCAAAATTACTCCTAAAGAAATTGCTATTGAGCCAAGAGAGATTAAGAATCCTTCGACTGAAGCCCAGCTTATTGCTCAGAATGTTTCTTTTCAGCTGATTAAAAGAGTTGCTTTTCGCCGGGCGATGAAAAGGGCAATTGATAATGCGATGAACGCCGGGGTAAAAGGTATCAAAATTAAATGTTCTGGAAGATTGAACGGCGCGGAAATGGCTCGTACTGAGAAATATCAAGTTGGAAAATTACCTTTGCACACATTTAGGGCAAATATTGATTATGGTTTTGGCGAAGCTTTGACGACCTACGGAATATTAGGAATCAAGGTTTGGGTTTATAAAGGTGAAATTATTAAGGAAATTAAAAGACAACAACAAGTAAGTTTAAAGAAAGAAGTATAAGGTTTTAAGAAATGGCATTATTCCCCAGAAAAGTAAAATTTAGAAAAGCACAAAAAGGTAAAACGCGCGGGATATCTACTCGCGGCAGCAAATTACATTTTGGCGAGCATGGATTAAAGGCGTTAGAAAACGGTTATGTTCATTCTAAGCATATTGAAGCTTGCCGCGTTATCGTTGCCCGAAAATCACAAGGCGCCGGTAAATTATACGTAAACATTTTTCCGCACAAGCCGGTTACAAAAAAGCCGATTGAAACTCGTATGGGAAAAGGCAAAGGCGATTTATCGCATTGGGTTGCGGTTGTTAAAAGAGGAAGGGTAATGTTTGAAATTAGCGGTATTCCGGAAGAGTTCGCTAAGAAGATTTTAAGGCTGGTTTCTTTTAAATTACCCATTAAAAGTAAATTTATTACAAGAAATTAAGGTGGATTATGAAGTTAAAAGAAATAAAAGATTTATCTAACGACGAATTGATGCAAAAAGAAAAGGCTCTGAAAAAAGAGTTATTTGACCTTAACTATCATCGTCGTATGGGAACAGTAGAAAAGCCGGCAAGATTTAGGCAGATTAAAAGAGCCATTGCCCGAATTTTAACGGTTATACGAGAAAGAGAATTAGAGAATGAGCGAAATAAAAAGAGAAAATAGTAGAAAATTTATGGAAGGTATTGTCACCAGCGACAAGATGAATAAAACTCGCGTGGTACAAGTTAATTGGGGAAAACGACATCCCAAATATGAAAAAGGTGTTCGTTTAGCGACAAGATTCAAGGCCCATGACGAGAAGAATGAAGCGAAGACCGGCGACTTTGTAGAAATTATGGAAACAAGGCCGTTATCAAAAGATAAAAGATGGATGATAACAAAGATTATAACAAAGGCTGTAATCCAAGAAGGTGCAAAATGATATACATGAAAACAGTTTTAGATGTAGCGGATAACTCCGGCGCAAGAAAAGCCTCGATGATTGGTGTATTAAACGCTAAAGGAAGGCTTTGTGCTCATATCGGAGATATCATCAAAGTTAATATCAAAGAATCAGCTCCGGAAGCTCAGCTGAAAAAAGGTGAAAAAGCGAAAGCGGTTATTGTCAGGACAAAATGTCCTTTGCGTCGAAGTGACGGAACTTATATCCGTTTTGATTCTAATGCTGTTGTTATCATTGATGAAGGTGGAAACCCGAAGGCTACCCGTGTATTTGGCCCGGTAGCGAGGGAACTCCGAAACTTAGAATATATGAAAATAATATCTTTAGCTCCCGAGGTAGTGTAAATGTTACGTTTAAAGAAAAATGATCAAGTTTATGTAATTGCTGGAAAAGATAAAGGTAAGACTGGTAAAATTATCAAGATTTTTGTCGGCGAAGAAAAAGCTATCGTCGAAGGCGTGAATATGATGACAAAGGCTCGCCGTAAAAGGAGCCAACAAGATCAACAAAGTGGTTTAGTTAAAATTGAAGCTCCGATACATGTTTCGAACATAATGCTATTAGATAAGAAAACAAATAAACCAACTCGTTTTGGAGTATCAATATTAAAAGACGGTTCTAAGGTAAGAATTAGCAAAAGAAGCGGTGAGGTAATTTAACGTGATTCCAAGATTAAAAGAAAAATATTATAAAGAAGTAGTTACTCAAGTCCAGGATAAATTTAAGATTAAGAACAAGATGGCAGTTCCTTATATCCAAAAAGTAGTTATTAACATGGGTGTTGGAAAAGCTATTGCTGATATGAAAATATTAGAATCTTCAGTTAAAGACTTGGAAGCAATTACCGGGCAAAAGGTTATTATTACTCGGGCGAAGAAAGCTATTTCTAATTTTAAATTAAGAGAAAATATGCCGATTGGCTGCAAGGTTACTTTGCGCAAAGACAAGATGTATGAATTCCTAGATCGCTTAATTAATATTTGTCTTCCACGTCTCCGTGACTTTAACGGTGTTTCAAGAAAATCGTTTGATGACCAAGGTAATTATACTTTAGGCCTAGAAGATCAAACAATTTTTCCGGAAATTGACATCGGGAGAATTGCTGTTCCGCAAGGGATGGATATAACAATTGTTTTTAATAAAGGACCGAAGGAACATGCCCGAGAAGTATTAACTCTTTTAGGGATGCCTTTTACAAAAGATAAAAAACAAGAAGAAGAAAAATAAACATGGCCAGAAAAGCTTTAATTTTAAAATCACAGAAAAAACCAAAATTTACAACACGAAAATATAACCGCTGTTCTTTATGTGGCCGGACAAGAGGGTTCTTGCGTCGTTTCGGAACATGCAGAATTTGTTTCAGAGAGCTTGCATGGAAAGGCGAAATCCCGGGCGTAAAGAAAGCGAGTTGGTAAAAAGAGGTCGGAGAAATCTATGTCTTTAAGTGATCCAATTAGTAATTTATTAAATATTATCCGTAACGGCGTTCTTGTCAAAAAAGACACTGTCGACGTTCCTGCGTCTAAATTGACCGGAAAGATCTTAGAAATATTTAAGGCGGAAGGATATGTCGAGGATTTTCGCCTGATGAAAGACAGCGTCCAAGGTACGTATAAAATTTATCTAAAGTATGAAAATAACAAGCCGAGTATTATCGGCCTAAAAAGAATTTCTAAACCCGGATTAAGAGTATACACAAAACGAGATGAAATCCCTCGAGTTCTAAATGGATTGGGTACGGCAGTTCTCTCTACATCAAAAGGTGTGATGAATGATAGAGAAGCCCGTAAATTAAGAACCGGTGGAGAAGTAATCTGTTTTATATGGTAAGGTACTAACTATGTCAAGAATAGGTAAAATTCCAGTAAATGTTCCAAAAGATGTAAAAATAAATATTACCAACGGTAATGTTAATTTACAAGGCCCGGTTGGTAAATTAGATTTATCAGTTCCGGCCGGTATTAAAGTTGAGATGAAAGAAAACCAATTAATCATAACCCGCGGTTCGGATGAAAAGCAGGATAAGTCGAATCACGGCACAATTCGAGCCCGCTTGGATAATATGATTATTGGTGTAACAAAAGGCCATAAAAAAGAATTAGAATTGCAGGGAATTGGATTTAGGGCCCTATTACAAGGTAAGAAATTAGTTCTTAACTTAGGTTTAAGCCATCCGGTTGAGCTTGAAGTTCCCGAAGGTGTAAAATTAGCGGTCGGGAATAACAATGTTATTACAATCGAAGGGCCGGATAGTTGCCTGGTTGGGCAGGTTGCCGCCAGCATAAAAGCTTTGAAACCGGTTGAGCCTTATAAGGGTAAAGGTTTTAGGTATGTAGGCGAATACGTAAAAAAGAAACAAGGAAAATCAGTAACTAAGTAATCATACTATGGGAAAAATAAACAAAAAAGAACTACAAAGAATTTTTAGGCATCAAAGAATACGAAAAGGTCTGGTCGGTACATCAGAGAAACCACGATTGTGCGTTCATCGCAGCCTTAATAATTTTCATGCTCAAATAATTGATGATACGAACAATAAAGTTCTGTTGTCGTTATCTACTATCTCAAAAGCGATGAAAGAAACAATTAAATATGGCGGTAATGTTAAAGCAGCAGCGGCTTTAGGTGAAATCTTTGCTAAAGAAGCACTGAAGAAAGGCCTTAAGAACATCTGTTTTGACCGCGGTGGATATTTGTATCATGGAAGAGTAAAAGCTTTTGCTGACGCAGCAAGAAAGGCAGGAATGGAGTTCTAAGGTATGAATAAAGAAAAAGACGATATACAGAATGATGCTAATTTAAATGCTCAACAACCGGAGCAAATTGATCCGGCTATTGTTGCAATACCGAAAGATGATATTTCTCTAGATAGAGGATCAAAAAGAAAACGTCGTTCAAAAAAGAATGACGAAGGAGAGCCGGAATCTGAAGAAGTAGTTGGACAGGCTATCGCAACTCCTGATGTCGAAGCTATCGAAAAAGTTATTTCTATTAATCGTATTACCAAAGTTACAAAGGGTGGTAAGAAATTATCTTTCAGTGCTTTAGTTGTTACTGGAAACGGCAAGGGTCAGGTTGGTTATAGCCTTTCTAAGGCAGCGGAAGTTTCAGTCGCAATTAAAAAATCAATGGCTACCGCTAAAAAGAGAATGATAAATATATCATTAAAAGGCACAACAATCGCTCACGAAATAATTGGAGAATGCGGTGGAGCCAGGGTTTTATTAAAACCGGCCGGTGACGGTACTGGTGTTATCGCTTCAGGCCCGGTTCGCGCGGTTTGCGATGCTGTCGGAATAAAAAATATTTTAACTAAATGCCATCGTTCTAACAATCCGATCAATGTTGTTAAAGCTACTCTCGATGGATTAACCAGATTAAAAACAAAGAGTTTATAAAGGGTTTGATAGATTTATGCAATTAAATGATATTAGAGCTCCAAAGGGCGCACGAAAAAGAAAAAGAATATTAGGCCGAGGGCCTGGTTCAGGACGAGGAAAAACTGCCGGACGAGGACAAGACGGACAATCTTCTCGCGCCGGTCGATCGACATTGATGGGTTCCGAAGGCGGGCAAATGCCTTTAATCCGCAGGCTTCCTAAGTTTGGTTTTACCAGCCACCGTCCAATTTTAAACCAGGTTGTTAATGTTGGTGATTTAAATGTTTTTGAGAAAGATGCTGTTATTACCGCGGAATCTTTAAAGGCCAAGGGTTTGATTAAAAGTTTAAATAAGCCTTTTAAAATATTGGGCGACGGTGAATTAAAAAAGGCTTTAAATTTTAAAATTAAATCAATTTCTAAATCTGCTAGAGAAAAGATTGAAAAAGCCGGTGGAACAATGGAAGGTGTCGCTCCTCTAAGGACATTTGAGAAGAAGATTAAAAAGGCAATTGAAAAGAAAGAAGCAGTGGAAGAAAAAGAATCAAAAGAAGTAAAAGAAGTGAAAGTTGCAAAAGAAGATAAAGCTAAAAAAGTTGTTTCAAAAGAAAAATCGGATAAGAAATAAATTATGTTATCCTCATTCGCAAATTGTTTCAAAATTCCTGAGCTGAAGAAAAAAATACTTTTTACTTTAGGGATGATAGTGGCATATAGGGTAGGTTGCGTTATTCCAACTCCAGGAATTAATGGTGCGGCACTAGCTGAGTTCTTTGATAAAATGAATCAGAATCAAGGCGGTAATATCTTCGGGATGTTGATATTGTTTTCCGGCGGTGCTCTTCAGAAATTAACCGTATTTTCTTTGGGTATTATGCCTTATATCTCAAGCTCCATTATTATGCAGCTTCTGACCGCGGTTATTCCCGCTTTGGAAAAGTTATCAAAAGAAGGACAGGCGGGATATCAAAAAATTAATCAATTTACTCGTTACGGGACTGTAGTGTTGGCGGTAATTCAATCGTTCTTTATTGCGCTTTGGTTGGAAAGCCCACAGGCTTTTCAAGGCATATTGATTGTAAATAATCCGGGATGGATGTTTCGCCTGACAACAGTTGTTACTTTAACCTGTGGTACTCTTTTACTCATGTGGTTAGGAGAGCAGATACAAGAAAAAGGAATCGGCAATGGTATCTCAATAATTATTGCGGCTGGTATATTATCGCGTGCTCCAGATGCAGTGCAATATCTTTTGATGATGCTTTCGCCTTCCTCTGAGGGCGTCGCACAATTACAACCGTTAACTTTGCTGATGATGATTGCGTTTTTAGTCGGGGTTATCGTTTCGATTACATTAATAACCCAAGCGCAAAGAAAGATTCCGGTTCAGTATGCTCGCCGCATTGTTGGGCGAAAGGTATATGGCGGGCAATCAACATATATTCCTTTGAAGGTTGATACGGCTGGTATCATCGCGATTATTTTTGCGCAATCAATTATTATGTTTCCGGCGACAATTGCTAGTTTTGTTCCGAGCCAATCATTCCAGAACTTTGCCCATTTTTTTACTCGCGGCGGGCTTGTTTACTATATTATTTATTCGGTTTTAATTATATTTTTCTGCTATTTTTATACGGCCATAGTTTTTAACCCGATTGATGTTGCTGAAAATATGAAAAAGAATGGCGGTTTTATTCCGGGAGTCAGGCCGGGGACGCAAACTGCTGATTATTTGGATTTCGTTTTAACCCGAGTTACTTTAGCCGGAGCAATATTTATTTGTATAATTGCCGTTATGCCGGATTCAATAATGGCATCATTTAAAGTTCCCTATATTGTCGCATCATTCTTTGGTGGTACCGGAGTCCTTATTACTGTTGGTGTTATGTTGGATACTATGAAGCAAATCGAGTCTCATTTAATGATGAGGCATTATGATGGTTTCATGAGAACCGGACACATGAAGGGGAGAAGATGAAAATAGTATTATTAGGCCCTCCGGGCGCAGGTAAAGGAACTTTAGCAAAAGGGTTAAAAGATCATTTCAACCTAATGCATATTTCAACCGGAGATATGTTAAGAGAAGAAATGAAAAATGGCACGGATTTAGGCAAAGAGGCAAAGAAGCATATTGAAAGCGGTGGATTAGTTCCGGATGAAATTGTTACCAAGATGGTTGAGAATAAGCTTTCAAATGATAAGAATGTTAAGAATGGTTTTATGCTCGACGGTTTCCCGCGCACTCGGACGCAGGCGGAAGATTTAGATAAAATTTTAAAGAAAATAAATTTACCTTTAGATTGCGTGTTGTCTTTAGAAGCGTCATTAAAGATTGTTCTTGAGCGTTTAACCGGGCGTCGGGTTTGCCGAGCCTGTGGAGCTTTGTATCATATTAAAAATATGCCTTCGAAAAAAGAAGGTGTTTGCGATAAATGCGGCGGAGAATTGTATCAAAGAGCGGATGATAACGAAAAGACTATAAAGAATAGAATGGAAGTTTACACTGAAAGCACTGAGCCGATAATAGATTATTATAAGAAGCAAGGCTTGATTAAAACATTAGACGCAAACAAAGAAGCCGAAGAAGTAAGAGACTTTACAATAAAGTTATTTAATGGCTAACGATACAAATATCAGCGTTAAGACAGTTGATGAACTTAAAATCTTAAGGCATGCTGGTAAGATTTTATCAGTAATATTGAATAATTTGCGCCGTTCTTTAAAAGCTGGAATGAGCACCAAGGACATTGAGTTTTTAGCTGATGATTTGATGCTGAAGAATAAGGTAGTGGCTGCGTTTAAAGGTTATCGTGGATTTCCAAGTTCAGTTTGTGTGTCAGTAAATCAAGAAATTGTTCACGGAATTCCTAGCGCAAATAAGATTTTACAGAATGGTGATATCGTTAGTATTGATTGCGGAATTATTTATAAAGATTTTTATGCTGATGCAGCATTTACGGCCGGAATTGGAAAGATTGAT
>JAKLDK010000084.1 GCA_022703565.1 Candidatus Omnitrophota bacterium | reverse complement strand
CTAAAAGAACCGGATTATTTTTTGTCCGGCGGCTTAAAATTTGCAAAATACGCTGAAGCTCTTCTTCCCGCCCAATAACCGGATCAAGCTTTCCCTCTTTGGCTAATTTATTTAAATTCCGCCCATAAGCATCAATTGCCGGAGTTTTGTCAGCCTTATTCGGTTCTTGCGCACCAAATCCCGGAATACCGGAACCTAACAATTCCATTACTTCATTACGAAGTTTAGCCAGGTCCAAGCCCAAATTTAGTAGAACACGATACGCCATACCTTCGCCTTCTTTAACCAAGCCCAACAAGAGATGTTCGGTGCCAATGTAATTATGGCCAAGCGCGCGGGCTTCTTCCGCGGCTAATTCTAAAGCTTTCTTAGAACGCGGAGTAAAAGGTATATCGCCTAAAACTTGTGTTTGTGGGCCAGGCTGGACTAATTTCTCGACTTCGATGCGAATAGTTTCTAAATCAAGCCCTAATTTTTGTAAAACAGCAGCCGCAACTCCTTCGCCCTCACGAATTAATCCCAACAAAAGATGTTCGGTCCCAATATAATCATGATTAAATCTACGGGCTTCTTCTTTAGCGTAAATTATTACTTTTCTGGCTCTCTCGGTAAATCGATTAAACATTGTTATTTTCCTCCTAATTTTTCTCGAGTAAGACTAGCTCTTTTCCTATCTCGTTCTGATGCTGATAATTTTTTGCCTTCAATTTTTTGTAAATGGGCCGGCTGAATCATGATAAAAAGCTCGTTTATAGCTTTACGGCTAACATCTTTGATCATATCCAAATCTATCCCCAGCCTAACCATGGAAAGCAAATCAACAGTTTCTTGGCTGGATATAATAAATGCATTCTTTAAAACGCCTAATGACCGATAAATTTTATCCTCAAGTAATGATTTATTCTGCACTAACATTGCCTGCCGGGCCTGCTCTTCCTGCTCGATAACTTGACGGATCAGGCCGTTAATATTCTGGATTATTTCTTCCTCGCTATGGCCTAAAGAAACCTGGTTAGAAATCTGATAAAAATTACCGCTGGCCTGAGTTCCTTCACCATAAAACCCGCGGGAAGCAAAATTTAATTTAGCAATAGCCGCTAAAACTTTATTAATTTGTTTGGTCATAACTAAAGCTGGCAGATGCAACATAACCGAGCCGCGCATCGCTGTACCCGCATTTGTCGGACAAGCGGTTAGATAACCCCATTCATAATCAAACGCATAATCCACCTTTTCCGACAAGGCATTATCAATCGAATTAATTATGTTCCAGGTTTCATTTAAATTAAATCCCGAACGCATCACTTGGATTCTCAAATGATCTTCCTCGTTAACCATTACCGAAAGCACTTCTTCTTTCGAAATAATTAAGGCTTTACCGTCGGTACTAGCCGCGTGCTCGTGGCTCATCAAATGCCTTTCGACCAGAAATTGCCTATCGACATTATCTAAATCACTAATCTTAAAGATTTGCGATCCCTTAAAAAACGGAATTTTTTCTATCGCTTCGGAGATAACCGTTAGAACCTGAAGCAACTCCTTTTTCTTGGCCCGATTCGGAAAAGGTAATTTATTCAAATTACGGGCTAAACGTACACGCGAGGACATTACAATGTTGGCATTGTCCCCCGTTCCTTTTAACCATTCACTGGTATTTTTAAGTAAGTCATCTAAACTCATTATTCTTTACCTTTCTTCTCTAAAGTCTTTATCCGGTCACGGATTTCGGCTGCTTTTTCAAAATCTTCTTTTGATATCGCGATTTGCAATTGATTCCTCAATTCTTCAATATCATCAGTGGCTTTTTTTTCCTTCTTTGGAGATGACTTTGGAGCTTTGCCTAAATGTTTATTCGAACCGTGAATCTTTTTTAACAGCGTCGATAAAGAATCCCGGAAAGTATCATAACAAGAATTGCACCCCAAACGGCCCATCTTCCTGAACTCTTCATAAGTTAAAGCGCAATTAGGGCATTTTAATTTTGCCTGCTCCTCTTCTTTAACATGTTTACCAAAATCAGATAATCCTGCCAAAAGATCAGCCAAGCCAAACTGTTGCTCCATTTGCACACTTTGCGCTTTTGCACAATCTTCGCACAAATGTAATTCAGTTATCTGATTATCTACTATTTGAGTCAAATGCACTGTTGCCGATTTACCGCACTTATCGCATTTCATTTTGTAACTCCTTAACAATTAATACTTAACACCGTCTTTAGTTGTTAAATTCTGGAATGACACTAAAAGTTTTTTTGTATCTTTTCCCGGTTTACCTTCTCCGATGACACGCCCATCGACTTTAATAATCGGAATAAGTTCCGCCGCTGTACCAGTCAAAAAACATTCGTCCGCGTTAAAAACTTCATGCCGGCTGACTAATCTGACTTCTGTCTTCATTTTCAATTTAGCAGCTAAACTCAAGACGGCATCACGGGTAATACCTTTTAAAATTCCCTGGCTGGGAGTAATTAAAACACCGTTTTTAATTAAGAAAATGTTGTCACCAGTACATTCGGCGACAAACCCCATATGATCCAGCATAATTGCTTCGTTATATCCGCAGTGAGTAGCTTCGATCTTACCAAAGATATTATTCAAATAATTTAAGGATTTTATCTGCGGATTAACCGCTTCCGGAGTATTTCTTGGCGTCGGAACAGTAATAATCTCCATACCATTTGCATATAACTCTTTCGGATACAAAACAATTTTATCGGCAATAATTATTATTGTCGGCTTGTTATAACATTTCTTCGGATCAAGGCCGAGATCGCCTTCTCCACGGGTCACCACAACTCGGATATATCCGTCGCTTATTTTATTTTTCTTTAAAGTTTCAACAACTGCCGCCATCATTTCTTTCCTGGAAATAGGTATTGTCAAGATCAAGCTGTGAGCTGATTCATACAGCCTATCAATATGTTCTTTTAACCTAAAAACAACCCGTTTATAAGAACGGATTCCCTCAAAAACTCCATCGCCATACAGAAGGCCATGGTCAAAAACAGACACCTTAGCATTTTCACGTTCCACAAATTTACCGTTTAAATATATTTTCATTTTTTCCTCACTTTTTTATTCTATTATTATGCCGACTTTAATATTTTCCCGTCGAAAATATTAACAATACGGCTCGATACCTTAGCAATATACTCATCATGGGTTACGATAACAATCGTCTGACGATTATCACGATTAAGTTCCAAAAGCAAACTTATAATCTGCTTTCCCGATTGCGAGTCAAGATTTCCCGTTGGCTCATCACAAAATATAATCTTAGGCTCATTAATCAGCGCCCTAGCAATTGCGACCCGCTGCTGTTCTCCACCGGATAATTGATTCGGCTTATGCTGAATCCTATTTTCCAGTTTCATCCGCGATAAAGCCTTTCGGCCTTTTTCTTCAAAAGACTTAATATTCCGCGAATCTTCTTTGATCATCAAAGGCAATAAAACATTTTCCAACGCCGTAAATTCCGGAAGCAAATGATAAAACTGAAAAACAAATCCTATTTTCTCGTTACGCAACCTTGCCCGCGATTTATCATTCATCTTATAAATATTATCATCCTGCAAAAAAACTTCGCCTTTATTCGGTTTATCTAATCCACCTAAAATATGCAGTAAAGTTGATTTGCCAGCACCCGACGGCCCAACAATAGCCGCAACCTCACCTTGCTTTATCTCCAGGTCAATACCTTTTAAAACAGGCAACACCGTGCCTGAGTTTTCATAAGAACGTTCTACGCCTTTTGCTTGTAATATCAAATTCATTTTTACTCGTATCTTAAAGCCGCAACCGGCTCTAATTTTGCCGCTTTTGCCGCCGGATAAATTGACGCGAGAAAGCTAATAATTATCGCGGTAAAAACAATAGCCAAAATATCATTAAACTGCAACTCGACCGGCACACGGTCAATTGTATAAATTTCCTGCGGAACTTTTACATACGTCCTTAAAACATAACAAACCCCCACCCCGCAAATAACACCCCACATCGTACCCAAAAGCCCGATAAAAATCCCCTGCTGGGTAAATATTTTTCGAATTGATGATTTCGGCACACCAATTGACTGTAAAATCCCGATATCATGAATCTTTGTTGATACTGTTACAACAAGCGTACTAATTATGTTAAAAGACGCAACCAAAACCATTAAACTCAGAATTAAGAATAACCCCCATTTTTCCAAAAACAATGCTTCGAACAAATTACGGTTAATATCAATCCAGGTTTTTACAAGAAAGCTGTAACCTAACTTCTCATAAATAATCTTTTTTATTTCTTTCGCTTCATAAGGATTGTTGATCGCAACCCCAATACCCGTCGTGGAATTCTCCGGAATATTAAATATCTTTTGCGCCTGACGCAGGTTAACCAAAATCAAATTTAAATCATAATCCGCCATACCGGTGTTAAAGATCGCGACTATTTTCAGATTAAAACGCCACCCCTGTCCGGAAACTCCCGAACCCGGAGAAATTACCGTAATCGTATCTCCGATTGAATATCCAAAATACCGCGCCAGCTCGCTTCCAATAACAACATTATCACCATTTAAATCACCAATGCTTCCTTTGGTAATATACGAATCAACCCTGGTAACTTTCTTTTCGCTTAAAGGATCAATCCCACGCATGAACAACCCTAAACTTTGAGCAGAATTATCCAAGAAAACATTGCCCTGAATGTACGCGGAAGTCGCTTTTACCCCAGAAATTTTACTTAATTCTTTTAGGACAACCTCATAATCCTTAACTCCAGTTTCCTTCTCAACCATGATATGCGGAGTAGTACCGATTATTTTTTCGCGCAATTTATTGCCAAATCCAGTCATAACGCTAGTTACGACAATAAGCGCCATAACGCCAATAGCAACACCGGCGATGGAAATAAAATTCAAGAAAGTAAGAAACCTTCCCTTGCTCGCGACTAAATACCTATAACTAATCCAATTTTCGTAGTTCATTTGCCCTGTGGTTTCAGTAAAGGAAATAAAATAACATCCCTAATCGAAGGTGAATCCGTTAATATCATAACCAATCGGTCAATACCAATCCCTAATCCTCCGGCCGGCGGCATACCGTATTCAAGCGCATTTAAGAAATCCTCATCGATATTCCTGTTCCCTGTTTCAATGTCATCATCCAAATCTTCTTCCAATCTTTTCCTTTGTTCAATCGGGTCATTAAGTTCCGAATACGCATTAGCCACTTCCATTCCGCCGATAAAAACTTCAAAACGTTGCGAAATCCCCGGATTACATGCATCTGTCTTCGCTAAAGGGCAAAGAAAAGTAAAATAATCCGTAAAGAAAATAGGATTAATCGTTTGCTCTTCATCTAACATCTCCTCGACAATTTTCATAACCGCCGAGCGGGTTAATTTATCAATCTTAACCTTGCCGCCTTTTTTAGCCTTAACTTTCTCTAGCATCACGCTGGCGCTATCAGTCGCATCAATATCAAATTTCTCTTTGATGATTTTAGCAAAAGAACGCCTTTCCCACGGCGGAGTTAAATCAATTTCCTTGCCCTGATACGGAACTTTAAAAGAACCGGTGATTTCTTTGGCCGCACCGCTAATAATTTCTTCGGTTAATTTCATCATGTCTTCATAATCACCATAAGCCTGATAAACTTCCAGCATGGTAAATTCCGGATTATGCCGAGTAGAAATTCCTTCGTTTCTAAAATTACGGTTTAGCTCATAAACGCGCTCTAACCCGCCGACTAATAGACGCTTTAAATATAATTCCGGAGCAATACGCATAAAAACTTCCATCTCATAAGCATTGTGCATACTCTTAAAAGGTTTTCCGCGGGCACCACCGGCCAAAGGCTGAAGCATCGGAGTCTCAACTTCAATAAAACCATTATTATCTAAATGTTTTCGGATAAAAGAAACAACCTTGCTTCTTTTTAAAAACAGGTCTTTAACTTCCGTATTAGCAATTAAATCAACATACCGTTGACGATATCTGATTTCAACATCTTTTAGCCCATGCCATTTCTCCGGCAAACTCATTAAAGCTTTGGACAAGAAAGTTATGTTAGAAACTCTAACGCTCTGCTGTTGTGTTTTTGTTACGAATAAAACTCCTTTTATACCAACAATATCGCCGATATCTAGATTCTTACAAACGATTAAAGATTTCTCGTCAAGATTGTCCAGTTTAATAAATAATTGAATTTTGCCGGTCCGATCCAATAAATCGCCAAATTCAACTTTGCCATGGCTACGCATGGCAACTAATCTTCCGGCAATCACAATTTCTTTCCCTTCGGAAAAGTTGGCTAAAACATTGGCAATATTATCAGTTGCGTTGAATTTAGCTCCATAAGGATCAATGCCATTTTCTTTTAAATGATTAAGTTTAGCTGTCCTAACCTGCTTTATTTCATCAACTTCCATAAAAACCTCACTTATTAGTATTAATACTTATTATTATTCATATGATTATATAG
The DNA here is from genome assembly GCA_022703565.1 of Candidatus Omnitrophota bacterium. GTDB lineage: Bacteria > Omnitrophota > Gorgyraeia > Zapsychrales > Zapsychraceae > JADFZM01. The sequence goes on along the minus strand of JAKLDK010000084.1, from coordinate 1,856 downwards.
AAAAGAAAATGGAGTGTCAAATAAAAGGAAATAAGTAATTCGGGTAAGGATTTCCTAAAATATTGCTACCTTTTTATGCCCCAACAATGCAAATTCCAGCTTTATTGGCTAACCTGATACACAAATCTTTATCAATAATCAATGTTTTTTTAGCTTCTACTGCCAAACAACTAGCATTGGCTTTAACCATTGTCCTTATTGTTTTGGGACCAATGACCGGAACATCAAAACGCAAATCTTGATTAGGCTTGCTCATTTTAACAACAACCGCACCACTTTGAGCAATTTTTCCGCCGCGTAAAATAGTTTTATCAGTCCCTTCCATCGCCTCAATTGCCACAATTGCTTTCTTCTGGACGACAACAGTCTGCCCGACATCAATATCACCCATAGTTTTTGCAATATTTCGCCCGAACTCAATATCCGCCAATTCTTCCAAAGACGGCGCTCTTTTCGTTATTGTCCCTTTATCCGCCAATAGGTCATTTAGAAGAAAAGTCGAATCAATTAATTCCATATCATTTTGTTTTAACTTCTCAGCAATAGCCGAAAATATTGTATCCGCTTTTCTGTCTTTTATCGCTTTAAATATATTTGCAAATTCCTCATCCAAATCAAGCCCTGAGGCAAATAAATTATTAGGATTTACCTGCCCGGCCATTATAATCTTCTTCACATTATTTTCTTTAAAGTAAGCGAATAGTTTCTTTAACTCCCCGACCTTAAACCAATCAATCTTATCGACGGACAACCTTAAAAACGGCGAGGTATCATTTTTTATCGCGGCAGCAATAACTTTAAAATTATTTGCTTTAGCTTTTCGGCTGAAAAGAATTGGATATTTACCGTTTCCGGCAATGAGCCCTAATATTTTTTCTTCCATATGATTTCTTTAAAAGAATTAACCGCAAAGCCCTCTTTCGGAGGTCTTGGTAAAAAATATCAAATGTTCAATTTCTGGGCAAGATGCTATTTCTTTTGCTACTCTTTCTAAAGCAGTCTTTTTGGCAAGTCCAGACAAAAACAATATTTTTAAAGCTCGTTTTATCCGCTGAATTTTTTCTGTTGAGAATTGCGCCCTTTTTAGCCCGACGGAATTTGCCCCATAAACCTTTGCCGGATGGCCGTCGCACATTGAAAAAGGTGGAATATCCTGTACGACTTTTGAGCATCCTCCGACGATACAAAGCCGGCCTAAACGTACAAACTGATGGATAGCGCCAAATCCTCCGATTGTGGCATTGTCTTCCAGTAAAACATGACCGGCCAAAGTTGCATTATTAGCCAAAGTACAATTGTTACCAATAATACAATCGTGGGCCACATGAGAATAGGCCATAATCAAATTATTATTTCCGATAACTGTTTTCCCTCCGCCTTCAGCAGTACCAGGATTAATCGTAACATATTCGCGGATTATATTATTTTCGCCAATATTTAGAAAAACATTGTCATCGGCCGAATATTTCTTATCTTGCGGGGCACTACCAACAACCGCACCGGTATAAATCTTACAATTCTTACCAATTGTCGTCTGCCCGGTAATTACACAATGGCTGCCGATACGGACATTATCGCCTATTGTCACTTCCCCGTCGATAATTGAGTACGGGCCGACAGTCACGCCCGGAGATAATTTTACGCTTGGATTTATAACTGCGCTCTTATGTATGTTTAAGTTTTCCATTAATCACCTAGCTATATTGTAAAATAAATATTCTACAAATTGAATTAAATTATAATGATTTTTATTATGAATCTTCTTGGTAAATTAAATAAATAAAATAAATGATTATTGGAAGCACGGCGGTCTCCTTTTGGTTTCCAGATTTTAAAAGAGAACCAAAAGATTTAGA
>JAKLDK010000083.1 GCA_022703565.1 Candidatus Omnitrophota bacterium | reverse complement strand
CGTAGGATTGACCTCAGGCTGGTCGAGAAAGTTAACCCTAGATGCGGCTTAACATTAACTTGATTCAACCCTTTCATCATATATTCAACCGGGTCTTCGACGGTAACAATGTTCTTTTCCGGCGAATCAACAAATTTAAGAATAGAGTATAACGTTGTTGTCTTTCCGCTTCCCGTCGGGCCACAGGACAAGATCATCCCGTGAGGTTTCATCGCGCATTCTTTTAGTTTTTCTAATGCTTTTGGCTCAAAGCCTAAATTATCAATATTGATATTAACCCCGCCTTGTTTATCTAAAACTCTCAAAACAACTTTCTCCCCCATTGCCGTCGGAAGAATGCTGACACGAAAATCAATTTCGTGGTTCTTTCCCATAACTGTTTTAAACCGGCCGTCTTGCGGCAAACGATGCTCGGAAATATCCAAGCTAGAAATTACCTTAATGCGTGAAACCATCGGCTCATTTAACACCTTAGGCATCCGGTCAATTTCTCTTATCTGCCCATCTACCCGATAACGAATCCTTACAGTTGATTCCATCGGCTCGATAAAAATATCACTTGATTTCGCAGTGACAGCTTGGTGGATTATGGTATCAACTAATTTTATTATCGGAGCCTCATCTCTCAGCTCTTCGACCATACTTTTGCTTGCTTCTTGTTTGGCGACAGAAACAATTTCAACCTCTTCGGTATCTTTAATATCTTTAATAATCTCATCTAGCTGATGGGCCGTTTCTTCTTCACTTTGTTCAAAATAATATTTTTGAATCGCCGCCTCGACATCTTTACTTTTACTTATAATCGGAGTAATCGTATATCCAGTAAGAGTTTTAACATTATCAATTGCAAAAATATCTAAAGGGTCAGCCATGGCTAAAGTTAAATTGTCGCCAATAAGAGAAATAGGAACTAACTGGTATTTGGTCGCAACATCGCGGCTGATTAATTTTACAACTTGCGGGTCAATTTTAAGGCGGGCAATACTTATAGGCGGAAGACCTAAACCTTCCGAGAGGACCTGCGTTAAAGCATCCTCGTCGACCATCTTTAAATCTACAAGCACTTTTCCCAGTTTCCGGCCGGAAGCTTTTTGCTCCTCGAGGGCTTTATTTAAATCTGCCGGAGAGATAATATTGTCTCTTAGCAAAATTTGTACAATACGGTCTTTTAATGAGCTCATGAGCGCTATTTGTAGTAGTTACTAATCGCTTGTTTTATTTCGGTTGCGGTGCTAACAAAAACCTGCACGCTACAACCGGTTATTTTCTCAACCTCTTCAACAGCTTGCGTATTGAGCGGATTAGACATCGCGAGAGTAATATTCTTACCAATCTTATCTATCGGGATAAAAACATATTTCTTGCAGAGATCTCCTGAAAGCGAATTTATAATTTCTTTATCGACTTCATAATTCGACAAAGGTAAATAGGGAAAACCGTACTGGCAAGTTAGGGCCTGGGCAATATCTTTTTCAGTCGCGAAATTCAGCTCAACCAAAGCTTCGCCGATCATACATTCGTGCTTTTCGCGGTATTGTAAAGAGAGATTTAATTGCTCATGAGTAATAACCCCCCGCTCAATAAGCAATTCGCCCAATTGTTTATTTGAAGTTCTTTTTAATTCTCTCATTTGATTAATATTAATATTATTAAAATATATTCGTTTTAAAATTTTACTATATATAGCCGGATTTAACAAACAATAAAATCAAACTTTATTTCTTAGAAGAATGACCGGCGCTTGCTTAAACTTAATATAAAACCTATTGCAATTATAAAAACTAGAAATGAAGACCGGCCGTAACTAATAAAAGGCAATGTTATGCCCACGATAGGAAACATTCCGATTACCATCCCGATATTTATTACAACTTGCAAAGACAATATCGCGATAATCCCAACCCCAGCCAATACCCCAAAACGATCCTTTGTTTTCTGGACAACACTTATCAAATTATAAATAAGGCAGAAAAAACAATACAGCACAATTAGCGTCCCTACCAATCCCCATTCTTCGCCGATAACTGAAAAAATAAAATCCGTATGCCGTTCCGGTAAGAAGTTAAGTTGATTTTGCGTTCCGGACAACCAGCCCTTGCCCAATAATTGCCCTGAACCAACCGCGATTTTAGATTGGATAATTGTATAACCGGCTCCCAAGGGATCAATGTTTGGGTTTAAAAAAACCAAAAGCCGGTCTTTTTGATAAGGCTTTAAAATATGCCAAACAAATGGCAAAAAAGAAGCAAAAATAATTAACAATGAAAAAACATATTTTATTTCTAAATTACTGATATAAAGCATTACAAAAAATATTCCAAAAATCAGCAAAGCCGTTCCCAAATCTGGCTGTTTAAAGATAAAAATCATATATAGCGCAGTAAAAAGAAGCGGGAACAAAATTTCTCTAAATATTTTTTGCGCTCTCGATAATATATCGAACTTAACTACTGGCCTGACATTACACAAATATCTGGCAAGCACCAGTATTAAAGATAATTTAGCCAATTCGGAAGGCTGAAAATTAATTATTCCCAACTCCAACCAACGCCTTGCCCCAAGAATATGACGGGAGCTAAATAAAACAATCAGCAAAAGAAAAAGATTCAAGAAATAAAGAGCGTAGGCAATATCATAAAACTTGCGATAATCTATTTTACTGACCAAAAATAATAATCCCAACCCGAACATAGAAAAATAAAGCTGGTCATAAAACACCTTTTGTTCTACCCGGACATTGTTGTAAGAAGCGCTGTACAAGGCAACCAACCCGACAACGATTATCAGAATAGTATAAATCCAAATTTTAGTTGTTATATTAATGTTCATCTTATAATATTTGCATTTCCTGCATCCGCATTAATATTTGCCGCGCTACTAAACAAGCATTTTGTGACGAGCCGCCATGCTCTAAAAAGACCCCAATAGTAATATTCTTTTTTTTGCTGTCGACATATCCCACAAACCAAGAGTGGGATTCTTTTGCTTCTCCGGCTTGGGCTGTACCGGTCTTACCGGCGACATATAAATCCGGAAGGTCTAAAACATGGGCAGTTCCAGATAAATCTTGGACTGTCCTCCGTAAACCTTTTTTTATCAAATCAAAAGTTTTCTGACTAACGGCCACTCTTCTTTTACTTTTATTGTAATCGGCATCTTTCTGCGATATAGATTTTATTAAATGCGGCTGAACCACAAAGCCTTGATTAGCGATAATCGCCATCATTCTTACCAATTGTAACGGAGTTACCAGGACATCGCCTTGCCCGATGGACATATTCAAGGTGTCTCCGGAATACCACTTTTTTTTGTTAAACAACTTTTGTTGGCGGTTCGGAATAAAGCCTTGGGCCTCATAAGGCAAATCAATATTCGTAAGTTGCCCCAAGGTCATAATTTTCGCATAATGGCTGATAATATCCGCGCCCACATTAAGACCTAGACGATAAAAATAAATATTACATGAATTAGCAATGGCTTGAAATAAATCCTGATTCCCATGTACATGTGTGCAACCAAATCTGGTACCGCCAATCTCCAAAAATCCTTCACAAAGATACGTTGTATTTTCCGTTATTTTCTTCGATTCCAAAGCCGCAACCGCAACCGGAACTTTAAAAACTGATCCCGGCGGATAAACACCTTTTATCGCCCTATTTAAAAGTGGCGACCGGAGATCATTCAAAACCCTAACCATTTCTTCTTTATACTGAGATTCAATAAAAATATTCGGATCAAAACTCGGATAATTCTCTAAACCCAAAATCTCACCAGTATCCGTATCCATAATAATTACTGAACCAGTAATTTCAGACAAAGACTCACTTATAACTTGCTGCAAAGAAGAATCAATAGTCAGCTGAATATTTTTGCCCTTTACCGGCTCTTTAAGGCCCAGCAATCTAACCTGCTGTCCACGGCTATTAATTTCAATTTGCACTCCGCCTTCTTCTCCCCTCAAATACTTGTCATAATATTCTTCCACTCCGGAATAGCCGACATTACTCGCCGGAGAATAGCCATACTCTTTTAACTTTTCCAGTTTGCTTTTATTTACTTTTGCCACATACCCCAAGACATGCGCGCTATTAGCCCCCAGCAAATACTGGCGCTTAAAACTTTCCTGAATCAATAATCCCGGAAAACGATATTTTTCCTCTTCCACCTTAATCAATAATCCACGGTTCACATCCTCAGCTAACACGATCGGCGTAAACTGCGACGACTTCTTGTTGTTGTAGGTTTGTACTAATTTCTTTTTATCGATTTGCAACGCTTCGGATAGGAACGAAAACAATTTCTCCTTATTCTTTATTTCCTGCGGGACAACCATAACGTTATAAACGACACGATTGTCAGTTAATAAAACATTATTGCGGTCAGAAATATTTCCTCGGGGAGCCTCCAACGGAACAACTCGAATTCGGTTAAAAACGCTTAGCTTATGATAGTATTTTCCGCGCATTCCTTGGACATAAGCTAAATTAAAAGCTATTATCAAGAAAAGGATGGTAATAAATATTTTTATTATCTTAATACGCATTTTTTAAATATATAAAATACCGCCGGATAAAGCATGATTGATGAGATTATTTGCGGCAAAATAACAAATTTAAACGACTCTGCGAAAACAATATCTTTGGCAGAATAATAAAAAACAAAATGGATAAATTCATTGGCAGTTAAAACAGCCGCTAAAACAAAAATTCTTGATAGGCCGGAATGAGGATGATAAACATATTTCCGCAAAAGAAATAATATAAAAACACTACTTAAGAAAGCAACCATATTGACGCCAATAACGCTCGAGCTAAAGCTATCTTTGATTAACCCCCCGATAATCGCAGAAAATATGCTGTATTTCAAATCAAAAAACAGCCCCAACAAAATAATAAACATTAATAATAGATTTGGCACAACCCATTCGCTAAAAACATTAAACAACGCCGATTCAATAGCGCAAAACAATACAATCAAACCTGTTATTAATAAATACTTTTTCATAAATTTTCTCTTTGAATTAACGAATAACCAAAACTTCGTCCAACTGGGACAACTTAACTGCCGGTTTAACTAAACAATTAATCTCGTTAGTCTGAATATCAACTTCTATTTTCATCACTTCTCCGACTAATAACCCTTCCGGAAAAGAAGAGCTTAATTTCGAAGTAACAACTTTATCTCCGGCTTTAATATCCTGCGATTCATTTAAATACCTCATCCGGCAAAAACCCTGCAAACTACCCGAGATAATTCCGTTAATATGCGCCGGCTGAACTAATGCGGCAACACTAAATTGCGGGTCAGTAATTAAGATTATTTTACTGATTTTCTTATCCGCCTCAATTATTTTACCGACAATACCCTCCGGGCTAACAACCGCCATTCCCGGAACCAATCCGTCCTGCCTCCCTTTATCAATTATTATTATCGAATTCCAGCGGGAAGGATCGCGTCCGATAACATAAGCCGCAACCGAAGGAAAAATCAATTTTCGTTTAAACTCTAAAAGCCTTTCTAGCCGGGTATTATCTTTGATTACTTCCTCTAAACCTACTAAGCGGGCGGAAAGAGTATCGGATTCTCTTTTTAACTTCTTATACTCTTCAAAAATAACATGGTAATACAAGATCTTTTTAAATTCTTTTAGCGGGATTTCGACAAATTTAAGCGGCCAAACAAGCATTTGCGCGGATTTGAACCTAACGGAACTAAAATATTTGGTGCGGGCAAAAAACAGAACAAGGAATAAACTGAGGACTATAATAAGAATTAAATTCTTGGAATTTTTCCTATACACACTTTTAAATTTTGCCCTTTAAATTGATCGGAATGAAAATATATAAATTAAAATTCTAATTTTGTCGGAACAACTATTCTTCTTCTTAAATGTAAAGGCATGTTTAACATCTGCCCCGTGCCTAAAACTACCGCGGTCAAAGGATCATCAGCGATATGAACAGGCAAACCAGTCTCATCGGCAATCCTTTTATCTAATCCGCGTAATAATGATCCGCCACCCGCCATAACTATCCCGCGGTCAATCAAATCAGCCGCTAGTTCCGGAGGCGTTTGCTCTAAAGTCGATTTTGAAGCATCAACAATAGCCTGTACCGGATCTTGTAAAGCTTCTCGAATCTCGACGGATGTGATAGAAATTGTTTTCGGTAAACCGGAAATAAGGTCACGGCCGCGGACATCCATATTTAATTCTTCTTCCAAAGGATAAGCTGAGCCGATTCTGATTTTAATTTCTTCGGCCGTTCTTTCCCCAATCATCAAATTATATGTTTTTCTCAAATATTCAATAATCGCCGAATCCATCTCATCGCCAGCAATTCGAATTGACTTGGCATAAACAATGCCGCCTAAAGAAATAACCGCAAATTCAGTCGTACCGCCTCCGATATCAATAATCATATTTCCACCCGGCTCTTCAACCGGAAGCCCGACGCCAACCGCCGCCGCTTTAGGCTCTTCAATTAAATCAACATGACGCGCACCAGCACGTTCGGCAGAATCACGCACCGCTCTTTTTTCAACTTCAGTAATACCAGAGGGGATAGCAATAACCATTGCCGGACGGATTTGGAAGACTCGCCTTTTAACTTTCTTGATAAAATAACGCAACATCGCCTCAGTAATTTCAAAATCAGAAATTACCCCGTCTTTCATCGGACGAATTGCAACAATATTCCCTGGAGTACGGCCAAGCATTTTCTTAGCATCTTCGCCTACCGCAACAACCCGGTTGGTGTCTTTTTCAACCGAAACAACTGACGGCTCACAAAGGACAACGCCTTCGCCTTTAACATAAACAAGTGTTGTAGCAGTTCCCAAGTCAACGCCAATATCATAGGAAAAAAGCCCGAGGATTTGATAAAATATTTTTTTAACAATTTTTATAATTTTACGTAACATTAACGCTCCCTTTAGGATAAGATTGTGGGTTAATATTAGTAAATTGGTTTTTAAGGCCAAATAACTGCAATATGATATACGATAATATTTTAACTGTCAATTGATATTTTCCAGGCGGGGATAATACTAATATAGATAAAAGTTATTTGTTTACTCCTAATCTTATTTTGCCACAGTCGAAAACAAAATCAGGATAAGATTTCCTGGTACACTCGATATCCTTAATTCTAACACCTATTTTGGAGCCTAACACAGTAAAGGCCATGGCTAGGCGATGGTCATGATGCGGGTCAAGCAAACCTCCGATTTTGTAATCTTTCTTAGGGCAAATTACAAGTTCATTATTCTTTTCCCGAACATCCGCTCCAATTTTAATAAGCTCTGTCCTTAAATCAGTTATCCGGTCGGATTCCTTAACCCGGGCATGCGCAATATCATAAAGCCTTGTTTTGCCTTGAGCAAACAATGCCATTACCGCCATTATGGGCAAAAGATCCGGACAATTCTTCAAAGAAAAACTTCCCCCTTTAAGCTTAAACGGCCCTTTTATTTTTATTTCTTTAGAATTCTTTAAAAAGCGCACGCCCATTGTTTTTAAGAATTTTATGATATGCTTATCCGCCTGAATAAAACTATCATTAAAATATCCGGTCAAAGTTACATTGGACTTATTTAAAGCCGCAGCCGCTAAAAGAAATGCCGCTAAACCATAATCGGAAGGAACTATGAAATTATTCAATCCTTTATATTTTTGATTGCCTTTAATAAAATATTTACGAGGAGAAATCTTCTTAATCTTTATTCCGGCTTTTTCCAAAACTTCTATAGTCATATCAACATAATCACTCGAAACCATTTTCTCGCCGGTTATTTCCAAATTAGTATCTTCTGAAAGCAATGGACAGGCTATTAATAGCGCCGAAATAAACTGCGAACTAATAGAGCCATCGATTTTAATTTTACCAGCGGATAATTTTCCACCGGATATTTTAATCGGGACACTTTCATTTGCGCCCGTCCCTTTTATCTCCATCCCCATTTTCCGCATAGTATCCAATAAAAGCTTATTCGGCCTTCCTCTTAAAGTACCTTTTCCTTCTATTTTTGAGTTATTAGAAAACAAGGCAATCAACGGCAGGATAAACCTGAGCGTTGTTCCCGATTCATTAACATTGATTAATTCTAAGTTAGGATCTTTGGAAAAAGCCTTTACTAAATATGCGTTGTTTTTCTTTAATATCTTTGCGCCTAGCAGTTTAGTAAAATTAATTGCCGCCAAGGCATCGTCGCAATTAGAAAGATTTCTTAAAGTGGAACAGCCACCGCAACCAGAAACAATTATTGTTCGGATAGAATAAGACTTTGAGGAAGGAAGCTCAACTTTTCCTTTTAAAAATGAAGTAGGTTTTACATCCAGAATCATTCTTTTATTACAACCTGGTCATTTTTGCGGACTAACTTGCTAACTAAAGGCGGAAGAATATCCGCCGCAAACATCTCGTTT
>JAKLDK010000082.1 GCA_022703565.1 Candidatus Omnitrophota bacterium | reverse complement strand
TTACAGGCAGGACACTTCATAATCCCATATCCTTTTTTTAATCTACGCTAAGTCTTTATAAATCGGAAACTTCTTAGTAAGCTTTTCGACTTCGAGCTTTATCTTATTCAGCTTATCTTCATTATCCCTATTTGTAATTGCTTGGTCAATTAATTGTGCAATTATTTTCATTTCGTTCTCTTTCATCCCTCGGGTGGTAATTGCCGGAGTTCCGATTCTTATTCCGCTGGTCACAACCGGTGATTGCGGGTCGTAAGGTATCAAATTCTTGTTGACTGTAATTCTTACCTTGTCCAAAACATTGGCTGTTTCTTTTCCAGTAATATTTTTCGACCGCAAGTCAACCAAAAATAAATGGTTGTCGGTTCCACCGGAAACAATACGAAAACCTAACCGCTCCAATTCCTTATAAAATACTTGGGCATTATTTAATATTTGCTTTTGATAAGTCTTAAATTCTTCAGTTAGCGCTTCTTTAAAAGAAACCGCCTTAGCGGCAATTACATGCATTAATGGCCCACCTTGTATTCCGGGGAAAATCCTGGAATCAATTTTCTTGGCAAATTCGCTTTTGCATAAAATCATACCGCCACGCGGGCCGCGTAATGTTTTATGCGTTGTCGTCGTAACAAATTCGGCATAAGGAACAGGGCTCGGATGAAGACCAGCCGCAACTAATCCGGCAATATGCGCCATATCAACAAATAAATATGCACCTACTTTATCGCAAATTTGGCGGAATCTGGCAAAATCAAGCGTTCTAGGATAAGCTGAAGCACCGGCGACAATCATTTTTGGTTTATGCTCTAATGCTAACTGTTCTAACTCGTCATAATCAATCATTTCTGTCTTTTGATTTACCTTGTAAGCAATAAAATCATATGACTTCCCGGAGAAATTTATATTCAATCCATGAGTCAAATGCCCGCCGCAAGCTAAATCCAAAGCTAAAACTTTATCGCCATATTCAAGCGCCGCCAAATAAACCGCCATATTTGCCTGCGAACCGGAATGCGGCTGCACATTAACATGATCAGAGCCAAAAAGTTTTTTCGCCCGATCAATCGCTAATTTTTCAGCCTTATCGACATTTTCGCAACCATGATACCATCGAGCCGACGGATATCCTTCAGCATATTTGTTGGTCAAAACTGAGCCTTGCGCTTCTAAAACAGGCTCGGAAACAATATTTTCGGACGCAATAAGCTCAAGATTGTTTTGTTGGCGCTCAAGCTCTTCTTTAATAGCCGCGTAAATCTCTGGGTCAATTTTCTTTAAGTATTTCATGTCTATCCTTATTAATTTAAAGTTTTACCTTGTTCAATTTTCTTGATTAAATCCAGGCGTTTTTGATGACGGCCGCCTTCAAAAGACGTTTTTAACCATCTTTCTAGTATTCCCTTAAGAGCGCTGGTTTTGGTAAACTTAGCGCTCAAAACCAAAACATTAGCATTGTTATGTAGCCGTGATAATTCCGCAGCCTTAGCATTGTAACACAAAGCAGCATAAGCGCCTTTTACTTTATTAGCCGCGATAGTTTGCCCAATACCCGACATACAAACCAATATTCCGCGGTCTGTTTTACTTTTCGCGACCTTAGTTGCTACTTTATAGGCGAAAATCGGATAATCGCAGCTTTCCTCTTCATCAAAAGTACCAACGTCTATAATTTTATATTTCAACGCCGTTAATATCTCTTTTATTTTCTTCTTAAACTCAAATCCGCGGTGGTCCGCTCCGATATAAATCTTCATCAAAATCCCTTTCTAGAATTTATAAAGTGTTAAATCAAATCAATTATTTTATTAATCGCTTCTTTTATCGTCGATATACAATGTTTGTAGCTCGGATAACTTCCTCCCATCGGATCCGGTATATCTTTATCCCCTTTTGCTCCGGGGTATTCGCTGATGAATTCTTTAAGCAAATATACTCTCTGTTCCACTTCCGGCGCACGTTCTAATATTTGGCTGCGATGCAAAGACGTCATAACAAATATCAAATCGGCTTTTTTTAGCATTATACTATTAATCGGACGGGAAATGTGCTTGGATGCATCTAAGCCTTCCTCTTTTAAAACAGCAATAGTTTCGGCACTGGCAGAGGCGTCAACAAATACATTCGTCCCGGCGGACAAAACCTCAACATCTTTTTTCCCGCCAATTCTGCTTTTCAATATATATTCGGCCATAACCGAACGGCAGCTATTTCCCGTACAGACAAAAAGGATAGTTTTCTTGCCTGCAACTTTTTCTATTTGTTCTTTACTAATACTTCCTTCTCGCAAAATAACAGGCTTATCATCAACCAGGCTCACAACAGTCGAGCCGCGGCCAATATCGGAAACACCGCTATCGATTGCCACATCAACTAAACTATCTAAATCTTTCAAAGCTTCTTCACAAGTTGTCGGCGGTGGATTCCCTTCAATATTCGCCGACGGAGCAGCAATACTGCATTGTGCTTCCACAATTAACTGCAAGGCAACAGGATGATTCGGCATCCTTACGCCAATAGTAGGCTCGCCTTTTCTCCCCGGGACAACAATAGTCAAAGGACCGGGCCAAAAGGCATCAATAATTTTATACATCACATTACTTGAGATACTGGTATAGTTTGAAATTAAATCAGCCTGCGCGATTAAAATCGAGAAGGGCTTGCCTTCGGAGCGCTTCTTAACTTCACGCAATCTTTCAACAGCCTTTTCATTATAATAATCACAGGCGATACCGTAAACTGTCTCCGTCGGAAATATCACTAAGCCGCCGTTTCTGATGATTTTTGCGCAGTAAGCGACATCTTCTATGTCCGGCTTATTTTTATCAATTTTTATTATTTGGGTTTTCAACTTAAATTAATATCCAAAATCTTTTTTTTCTGTTCTTCTTTAAACTTATCTAATTTCTGTTTAAAAGCCTTGTCTTCCAGGCTTAAAATTCTCAAAGCTAAAAGTGCCGCGTTAATCGCACCCGCCTTGCCGACGCTAACCGTTGCAACCGGAACACCCGGAGGCATTTGTACTGTCGACAAGAGGGCATCCATTCCATTTAATGCCGTTGAATCAATCGGGACCCCAATAACAGGTATATTGGTATGCGCGCTAACGACACCAGCTAAAGCAGCAGATGCTCCCGCCCCGCAAATTACAACCTTAATACCTTTTTGTTCCAAGCTTTCGGCATAAGTAGCAGTTTCTTTTGGCGTACGATGCGCGGATAAAACTTTCATCTCATATAGAACCCCAAATTCTTTTAATTGCTTTGCCGCTTCTTCCATAATCGGCAAATCTGATTTGCTGCCCATCATGATTGCAACTTTTTCATTAGCCATAAATCTCTCCGTTTTTATGATTTAATCCGGCTCGATACTCTTTTTGCTTGTTTAATAAACTTTAATGCTTTTGCCCCAATATCTCGCCTAAAGAAACAGCGGTCAAATTTAATCAATTCTACCGCATCATATACATTGGAAATAGCTTCTTCAATTCCGCGACCCATTGCTGTTACTCCCAAAACCCTTCCGGAAGTAGTATAATATTTCTCATCTTCTTTTTTTGTTCCGGCATGAAAGACAACAACATCAGTTTTGGTCTTTACCAAATCAAGCCCATTAATTTCTTTGCCTTTTTGATATTTTCCCGGATAACCTCCGGAGCTCATAACAACGCAAACACAAACCTTATTTTCCCATTCAAGCTTTATCTTATCAATTCCTCCATCGCAACTAGCCAGCATGACCTCGACCAAATCATTCTTCATCCGCGGCAAGATAGATTGTGTTTCCGGATCGCCGAAACGGACATTATATTCCAAGACATATGGCCCATCTTCGCAAAGCATGACCCCGACATATAAAACCCCCTTAAAAGGCGTTCCGTCGCTACTCATCCCCTGAATGGTAGGCTTTATTATTTGCTCTTCAACGGTTAACATCATCGTATCATTTATAATCGGTGTCGGAGAATACGCGCCCATACCGCCGGTATTCGGGCCTAAATCGTCATCAAAAATCCTTTTATGATCTTGCGATGAATCAAGAACAATATAATTTTCTCCGTCACTTACCGCTAATATTGAAGCCTCTTCTCCTTTTAAGCATTCTTCAATAACAATACTGTTTCCCGCCTCAGAGAAAATACGCTCAACCATAATTTCATCTAAAGCTTTTAACGCTTCTTTAATATCATTGCAGATAATAACACCTTTTCCGGCGGCTAACCCGTCAGCCTTTACAACCAAAGGGAACTCAACATGGTTCAAAAATTCTTTAGCATCGTTAACATTATCAAAAGTTTCAAAAGGCGCGGTTGGGATATTGCATTCATACATAAATTCCTTAGCAAATACTTTGCTCCCCTCAAGCTTAGCCGCTACTTTACTTGGGCCAAATATTTTCAATCCTTCTTTTTCAAAGCTGTCAACTATGCCCTCAACCAATGCAACCTCCGGACCCACAACAGTTAACCCGATTTCATTATCAATCGCAAACTTTAACAAGCTTTCTATATCGTCGGCAGGAATATCTACGCATTCGGCGACTTCACTAATGCCACCGTTACCCGGGGCACAAAATACCTTATCAACCAGAGGGCTTTGCTTTATTTTCCAGGCCAAGGCATGTTCCCTGGCTCCTGAGCCGATTACTAAAACTTTCATAAAATTACTTTCCTTTTATTATCGGAAACAACTTCCCCGATTTTATAATGCTTTATTTGCCACCTATTTAAATATCTGCTTATTTTTACAGCCTCTTTCTTTTCCGCAACCAAAACTAAACCAATACCCATGTTAAAAGTCCTAAACATTTCTTTTTCTTCTATTTTACCCGCCTTTTGAATAATTTTAAATATATTTGGTACTGGCCAAGAACCGACATCCACCTTAAAACATAACCGCTGCGGTAGAATCTTAGTCAATTTTTCATAAAAAGCCCCGCCGGTAATATGGGCGATTCCTTTTATTGAGAAATTCTCGACTAAAGGCAAAACTTCTTTTATATAAATCTTCGTCGGCACCAATAATTCTTTTTTGTATTTTTTCTGTTGTTCAGCAGAAAGAACTTTTCTCGCCAATGAAAAACCGTTGGAATGAAGCCCGCTAGAAGGTAACCCAATCAAAATATCGCCTTTTTTGATACCGGACCCGTCAATAATTTTGTTTTTATCAACAACCCCGACAGCAAAACCGGCCAAATCATAATCATCGCTTTTATACATTCCCGGCATTTCCGCTGTTTCACCGCCGATTAAACTACAACCCGCCTGCCGGCAACCTTCGGCGATACCTTTTATCACATCTTTTAAAACTTTTAAATCTAATTTTCCGCAAGCGATATAATCCAAGAAAAATAAAGGCCTTGCACCGACGCAAAGGATGTCATTAACACTCATCGCAACCAAGTCAATCCCAACCGTATCATGCTTGTTTAAGCTTTTAGCTAGCAAGAGCTTTGTTCCCACGCCATCAGTTGAAGAAACAATGACCGGTTTTTTATATTTTTTCATATCAACCGCAAACAAGCTGCTAAAAGCCTTTGTTTTCCTCAATACCGCGCCGGACAGAGTGCTATCGATATCCTTCTTTATCGCCTGAATAAACTTTTCCGCCTTAAGAATATCTACTCCGCTGGATTTGTATGTAATACTTTTTTTCATAATAAGTTCTCTCTGGCATAAACTACACCATTTTCAAATATTTTTGCTCCGTCGCCATATGTCTCGTGTTTTTCTAGCCTAGTCCAAAAAGGATGTTGTGTAAACAGAAAATGCCTTTCCGGATGAGGCATTAAGCCTAAAATAAGCCCGGTTTTATCAGTTATACCGGCAATATTCTTAATCGAACCATTTGGATTATTCGGATAGCCGGCTAAAGTATTCTCCTCGTCGCAATATCTAAAAGCGATCTGATTATTTTTTTCAATACTCGCTAGCACACTTTCATCTTTGGGAATAAATTTCCCTTCCGCATGAGCTACCGGGAAGAAAACAACCTTTTTCAACCCTTGAAACCAAGGGCCTTTACCTTCGACTAGCAAATGAGTCCAGCGGTCCTCAAATTTACCGGAATCATTATTAGTCAGAGTCGCATTCTGAATATTATCGTCATTATCGTTTCCGGGCAGGATTCCGGCCTTAACCAACACCTGAAACCCGTTGCAAATTCCTATAATTAATTTCTTCTTAGCAATAAATTGCGCTACCTCTTTTTTAAGATGTAGATTAATTTCATTAGCCAAAATACGGCCGGATTCAATATCATCCCCATAAGTAAAACCGCCGGGAATAGCCATAATGTGGTAGTCTTCCAGGTGAATTTCTTGATGCAGCAATTTATTAATATGGACATTATCCACCTCGGCTCCAAATGCTTTAAAAGCAAAAACCGTTTCTAAATCGCAATTGGTGCCGGCTGTCCTTAAAACTATGACTTTTACCTTACCAGCCATTTATTTCTTCTTCTTTCCTTTTGCATAAAAAGCTTTGACAATTTTTAATACCTCATGCGGGTTATCCGTAACATGAAAAAGCTTTAAATCTTCAACGGAAATATTTCCTTCTTTGGCAACCGTATCTTTTAGCCAATCAATTAAACCCACCCAGAACTTACTTCCCAAAAAAACGATCGGTACCCGCGGCATCCTCTCGGTTTGAACCAAAGTCAAACATTCAAAAAGCTCATCAAAAGTACCGTATCCGCCGGGCAGAATTATAAAAGCCTTGGCATATTTTAAAAACATAACCTTGCGTACAAAGAAATAATGAAATCCTATTAGGTTATTAATATAGGCATTCGGTTTTTGTTCAAAAGGAAGCTCAATGTTTAATCCGACTGATTCAACATCGGCCGCTCCTGCACCTTTGTTTCCCGCCTCCATAATTCCTGGACCGCCGCCGGTAATAATCGCATATCCGTTTTTCCCAAATTCTTTCGCCACTTCCTCAGCCATCTGGTAATACTGATGGCCCGGTTTCGTCCGAGCAGAACCAAAAATCGTTACAGCTTTTTTTAAATGCGCTAATTCATCAAAGCCGTTAACAAATTCCGACATAATACGAAAAATTCGCCAAGGATCTTCGATTTTTAAATCAGCAATTGTTTTTTTACGCTTATACAATTCTAAGCTAGCCTTCTTTTTTTCCATATTACCACCTTAAAGGTTTTTGCCAGGCTTCTTTCAGGTTATCAAAGTTATCATTTACACATATCTTATTATTTAAACCATATATTACAAAGTCTTTTCCTTTTTCTACTGAACCTATTTGGCTAAAAATACATTGGCCCAAAGCCTTTTCAAACTTATTCTTGTTATTAGGACTAACTTCGACGATAAAACGCGAGTTTGATTCAGAGAACAAAACATAATCATTTCGTTTAGTTTTATCTTTATAAATAACATTGTTCAGATTAACCTTAACTCCTAAACCACCGCCAAAAGACATTTCAGCTAAAGCAACGGCAAGCCCGCCTTCTGAACAATCATGCATAGAAGAAATAAGTCCGTTTTTAACCGCGCCTGATAAGGCCGCAAATATTTCAACTGCTTTTTCCGGGTTTGTTTTCGGAACAACACTCCCCAGCTGTCCCAAAATATCGTAATATATAGAACCGCCCATTTCATTAAATGTTTCTCCGACACAATAAATCAGATTACCGGCTTTCTTTAAATCCATTGTAACAACTTTATTGATATCCTCAATTATCCCCATCGCGGAGATTAAAATCGTACCGGGAATGGCAATTGATTTATTATTCTGGGCATATTCATTATACAAGCTATCTTTTCCGGAAATAAAAGGAACCTTGTATTTAACTGCCATATCATAGCACCCTTCGGAACAACGGACCAAAGATCCTAGCCGGTCTGGCTTATCCGGATTTCCCCAGCAGAAATTATCGAGAATAGCAATTTTTTCAACATCTCCCCCGACGGATATTATCTGGCGAATCGCTTCATCAATGCATGAGGCGGCCATCCAATAAGGGTCAATCATTCCATAACGGGCATTTATTCCGTTTGAAACCGCAATTCCCTTATTTGAACCCAATTTAGGGGCAATTACACCGCAATCCGACGGAGCATCACAAGTTATACCCGACAAAGGCTTAATTACGCTCATCGCTTGAACCTCATGGTCATACTGGCGGATAACCCATTCTTTCGAACAGACATTGTAATGACCTAAAACCCTCCGCAAAGATTCAGTTAGATCCTTCTTTTGAGAAATTTTCTTTTCTTTAATAGCCGGAGCACTCCAGGCAGCTTTTTTTGTTACCCGCGGAGTACCGTCGTGTAAGAAATCCATGTCTAAATCACAAACTTTTGCTCCCTGATAAAAGAGCTCTAACTTTTTTGTATCAGTAAATTCTCCTAAGACCGCCGCCTCAACATTTTCCCCGGCGCAAATTTCAAACAAACGCTCTTTATGTTTTGGATTAACCGACATAACCATTCTTTCCTGCGATTCAGAAAGCAGCATCTCATAAGGAGTCAAATCCGCCGCTCTTTTAGGTATGTTGTCCAGCACAAGCTTTACTCCATTACCTCCCTTTGCACTCATCTCTGTAGAAGAACTGGTTAGTCCGGCTGCTCCCATAT
>JAKLDK010000081.1 GCA_022703565.1 Candidatus Omnitrophota bacterium | reverse complement strand
GTCGGGTCTTTAATTAAATTGCCATCCAGGTCATATAGGCTATAACCCAGCTCATCCAAAAGTCTTTTTAGCTTAAGAATATCTAGCCCGTGATTGAGTAGTTTGGGCGGGTGAATTTCAAGAAAAATTACAGGGCTGTGGGTGCTAAGGTAACCATAGCCTCCTTTTAAAACCTGATACTCAAAGCCTTCGGTATCGATTTTTATGACATCCGGAGCAATATTATTTTCTTTGACAAATTGATCCAGGGTAATTGTTTCCAGTATTTTATTCTTTTTATGTTTTTTGACTGTTTCTTTTTCCCCAACAGCCGATAGCTGGTTTATCGACTCGTATTTCATTATTACCGGTTTATTGGTGTCACTCACAACCGATTTATACGCGCGGATATTACTCTTTGGGTTTATTTTGATATTAAAGTTAAGAAAATCAAACACCTGCGGCGAGGGGTCAAAAGCATAAGCGCTTTTTCGATAATCATTCGCGGTAAAAACAAGCGAAAATAACCCATGATGAGCGCCGATATCTAACAGGCAATTCTTCCCTTGAGTGATGGCAATAAAATTATTTATCTCTTTTGCCGCTTCGGGATTAGTTCCGGTAAAAGGTTCAAAGTAGGTTAATGAGCGGGAATCAATTTTAAACGAAATGCTTTGATTCAATTTAAAAGGCATGCTTTTCCCTTTTAAAAGAATATCCTTTAACCTTTCCTGCCAACGCATTATTTGAAACCGGAAACTCATAGCCTGGGGCCTTCGCATTCCTTGATTATTAAGAGTTATTTAGTAGGGTTATTTTACAAGAATCTGTTTTGAATTCAAGCGTTAAATTATCTGTTGGGTCTATAAAAATATGTTTTGAGATTGGTTAAAGATGTAGCAGTAAAGGCAAAATCTACCGGCCGCCTTTAATTGTCCTGCGGGGACACCCTTATATTCGGATTGGGGAACGTCCCCAGTTCTCCTTATTTTCGGAATTGAATATAAGTTTCACTTGCTACATCCCAAACAAACTGACAATTCTTTCTATACAATGGTCTTCTTAACAGATATATAGATGAAACTATGTTAGATAAAATGATTAGCAACACTACTCCAAAAGGGAAGAAAAATGGCAAAAGGCAAAAAGCTCTAATAAAATATTTCTTTACCTTGCCCTTATCCTCCAATAAAACAACTTTTGTTTTAAAAAGAAGGGAACCAAATGTTTTCCCATCAAAAAAATACCAAAGCATTACAAAATAAACAACTGAAATAAAAGCAGAAACCATATGGACTATCAAATAATCTACCGAATACATCAATAAGCCTAATGTTGACCTAGAAATAAAAGAAATTAAAAGATAATCAAGAGAAAATGAAAAAAATCTCGTTACCATTATAAAAATCATACAGATTCCTTTTGATTACACCAATTTAATAAATATCATTACCTACTGCGAACCCTGTGGAGTCAATTGATACAATCTAGCACCTAATGGATCATTTGATAAAGCATTATTAATTAATTCTACACTGGACTGGTTGCCATATATACCCATTGCAATATCTGCAAAACCTGTCCCAATAGCAAGAACACTATTATAGGCACCCCATCCTGCTGGGATTGTCCCCACACCAGCAGTTGCGGCAGAAACAGCAGAAGCACTGACAAGCCCTGAAAAACCCCCTGCCACTTCAGTTGCACCAATCCCTATAGTTTTCCAATTCCAACCCTTTGTCTTGTTACTAAACCAATTTCTTGATTTAGCAAAACTTTCACTCATGTTATCGTATATTTCATATGCTAAATTTCTAGCAGAATTATAAAAATTGTTAACAACGACTTTAAACTCCTTGTTTAAAAATCCTCCCTTATGACTTGCATCATTTGCCACAAAAGCAACTGCTGATGATATGGCACCTAATCTTGCGCCTGATGCAAAGTCTCCTCCAAAAGCTGCTGACGTAGCGCCTCCCACTGCGGCACCAACAACTGCTCTTTTTATAAGTGCACCCGCAAAATCACCCCAACTATCTCCCGAACCTGCCTCCAGAGAGGGAAATTTGTTTCCCAAGAATTTGCTTACTCCTGCACTGAATCCACCAATTGCCGCACCACGACCAAAATCTCCTCCTGTGGCAACTGCACTTATTCCCCCAGATAATCCACCTGCTATTGTATGAGCAACTACCTTTGCAGTTGCTCCCCATCCAAATTCAGATATTAAATCGCCTACTCCTCCAAAAATCGCGCCTCCTATTGCTCCTGTCAAGAAACCTTGTCCAATATTACCACCTGTTGCTGCTGCCACAGCTCCGCCGACCAAGGAACCGACAAACGCTCCCCAGAGCATACTTCCTATAGATATTGCTTTGATTGCTGCGATTATTGCGGGAATAAACCAAAAATGTCCGGACGGGTCAATAAGATTAACCGGATTATTATTACAGTACGTATAACGATTAAGTGTTTGAGGATTTTCGGGACTTTGGACAATCGTATCTGGCGTCAGGAATCTTCCGACGGTGGGATTATAATATCGGGCGCCGTAGTAATATAGCCCCGTTTCATCGTCATAGGGCTTGCCGGTAAAATAATACATCGCCGTTGCCCCGTCACTGCCATACTTTTCATGCACTGAGAAAGAACCAAAAGGCTCGTATTCTATTAATTCTTTTACCACACCACCTTCATCTGTCAATACATTTGTCCCGCCTAAATGATCGGTGTGATAATAGCTCACTTTTCCGTCGGATGCGATTGAGGCTACCCGCGTATCGCCTAGGTAAACATACTTTTGATTGGTGTTACTTCCGGGCGCGGATGTTGTTTCGTATAAATTACCGACGTATTTGGTTTCCGTTACCTCGACTGTTGTCGCGAATGCTTCCTCGACGGTAAATATTGAGTCGACAAAGGCGCGAGCATGGCCTAAAAGAGTGCTAAGTGGTAAGTGATAAGTGTTAAGTGCTTTCGCCTGGTTGCCGCCGCTACCGCCGTCTTCCATGTTAGGTATTTTGCGGTTGTGGACGAGGACGGCAGTGGTAAGTGGTAAGTGATTGGTGCTAAGGGATTTGTCTTTTTCGCTTACCGCTGACCACTTATCACTTATCACTACAAAATAATTGTGATTACTCTCGACTTCGAGGTTGTAAACAGTGGTCAGTGGTCGGTGGTCAGTGGTCAGATTTGTTTGCTGATCACTGGTCACTGATGACTGAACACTTTCTGTTCTTATCGAATTTATAGTTGTTTCCCTTAAGTTTTGGTCGAGAAGTTTAGTTTTTAAAGAAAGATTCTCCGCCGCGCGCCACTCGCCTTCGGAAAAGAACAAATGGTTTTTGGTAACGCGTAGGGTATTATTTATAACCAAATAATCCTCATTAAAGTTATCGTGCTTAAATACTTCGCTTACTCTTGATGAAACAGTCTTTTGGGATTTTTCGTCGAAGGAAAGTACTTCGTCGCCAATCTTAATTTGCTCAATAGGACGATAAATCCATTGGCCATCCAAGCCCTCCAGGGCGAAAGCTCCCGAAGCGGATTCATCCGCCAAGCGGGACAAAACAAGCGTACCGGGCAAGAAACACGTCGGGCCCGGAGGCGTGGGCGAATATTTGTATGTTGTTTTCTTAACACGCCCCCCATCGCCGTCGTAGGCATACTGCGCGATTAAACGGTCACTCTTTTTCACTTCCTTCAAGCGGTTTTCAGCGTCATAAATGTAATCGGTTGTAACACCGTCTTTAACCATTTTGGATGTATTGCCGTTAGCATCGTATTCAAAGGTTGTCCCGTCGGATATGGACGTTACCGCGTGCGGGCCGGCATTGATTTGACTGTAGGTGTAAGTTTTACCGTCTTTTTCTAAGATGTTGCCGATTTCGTCATATTCATAATTCTTTGTGCCGTAACTTCCCGGAGCATTGGAATAAGTTAGGCGGTTTAAGGCATCATACTGGAATGTTTGGCTCGCAGTGTGAACACCGTCGGTAATCGATAAAATATTACCGGCGCTGTCATAAGTGTAATCAAAGTCCTGGATGTTATTCTCTGCGGAATCTTTAGTATTTAAATTGCTCAAGCGGAAAGTTAAGGAATCATAGGTGTAGGTAGTTGTTGTCCCGTTCCCGTAAACAATATTTGTTATCTGCCCTTGCGCGTTGTAGTCGACGTCACGAATAAACGCATTTTCTTCCGGAATTACAGGTTCTTGGGGGTCAGGATATTCGCTTGATGGGGGCGTAAAGTTTTCCGTCCAGCGGGCAATCCCTTTTGAAACACGCACTTCATCAATAAACCCGTTTAAGTCATAATCGTTATCGTCAAAGGTTGTTCCTAATTTAATCGTTGTTGTATTTAACGCCGTATAATTACCGTACCAGGCAAATATTGGTTGCTCTACTCCATTAATGAATATTTTTAAATCATGAGCGCCTGTCCCTGTCCTAACTACGGCAATGTGATACCAGGTGCTTGATAATAAAGACACGTTGTTAATATCTAACGCTGTAACATAATTACCATCAACAACCATGTAAAATATCATTTTTATTTGATCTTGATAAGGATATGTCCTTAGTCCCATCCAGTTGGTTTGGTTGCTACTTACTTCAAAGATTGCCTGACGAGGTTGATCGAAATTATTAAATCTCCACCAGCCTTCTATTGTCCAAAGGCTGTTCCCAAAATTAAAATCAGATGAATCGCTTGCCGATAAACTATCATTATTACCGTCGAACTGCAATGCCCCGTTATGGCTGCCCCACGGCTCGGCCATATTTGTATCTATTTGCGTATTTCCAGATAGGCTTACCAAATGATTGTATAGAGAAGTATCCACCGTTGTCGTTGCCCCATCTATACCGTTAAAATGAAGAAGCAATTTCGCGTTTTCATCAAAATTACCTCCTTCAACCGGAGTTGTTGTAACTGCATTTATCTGCCCGGCTTGGTTGTAGGTGTAATACACTTTTGCTGCATCGGGGAATGTAACGTCTTTTAAGCGGCTTAAGGCATCATAGGTGCGTTCAACAGAATAAGTGTTGGCGTCGATTTTCTTTTCCGATTGCGTTTCCCGACCGATTTTATCATAAACGAACTTTGTATTGTCGGTTGTATACTGTGCCTTGGTTAACCGGCCTTTTGAATAAACAATAGCTTCATCGTCGTAAGTATAATTGACATTAAGCGCGTCTGTTCCGGTTTTGTTCGTCAGCCGGTTTAAATCATCATAAGTAAAGATTATTTCCTGCGATTTATTGTCGACTTGACGCGATAAATTACCGTTTTTATCGTATTCATAACTCCAAATTCCCATGTCGGGATCATCCATAGAAGTCTTGCGGCCTAAATTATCATAAAATATCTCGGTAATGTTGCCGTGTGCATCGATGACTTTCTTTAAGTTGCCTTCGCTGTCGTATTCATAATTTGTTGTTGCATAAAGCGTGTAATAATTATCAACCAGCCCGCCGGGCGTTGCCGGATATGCTGGCGCGCCCCGTCCGTCAGCGCCGGCATATTCTTCTTTTTTAACCAGCCGGCCGTAAATGTCAGTGTATGACTTTTGCATATGGCCGTTTTCATCAAAACTTGTTGACACTCCGGGCTCGGTAATAGCATTTGAATATGTTCCGTCAGGATTATTGCTTCGAATTGCACGTCCGATAGCGTCATAAACTATCTCGCTATAAATCGCCGGGTCAATATCATCCATTGTATCTAAATTGTTATTGGTAAAGCGCGAGATATATTTACGCTCTGGCAATCCCCGCTCGTTATAAGTTGTCTGCCCGGATACAATATATTGACCCGGAGTTTCCGCGCGGGATTTCTTTTGAATCAGCCGGCCAAGTCCGTCATAAAACTCAACTGCTTCAATTGTCGCTTCTTCTCCATTTTCAATTCTGGCGCGGGATTTTATCTGCACATAATCGGAATAAAAATTGTATTCCATTAATGATGTCGGATAATCCAAAGAATCCAGAGGCGAGACAGTTTTTGTTGCTCGCCCGAAATTATCATATACCTTCTTTCCTTTTTGATCGTTCGGGTCAGTCGTAGCTTTTAATTGCCCCCAAAGGCCGGTAAATCCTGTTTCGGGCGTTTCATTTATCCCGTAATATTCGTTTTCAACTGTATGGAGAAGCGCGTTTGTCGTTGTGACTGGGAAGATATGATAAGTGTTGTCATATTCGATTGTCGTTGTATGCGAGAGCGGGTCAATTGTTGAGGTTAAATTCCCGTAAGCGTTATAAGCATATTGCGTGACCGGATTAGCGGCATTATTAACATCGCCTGTCAGCCAATCGACTTTTTTGGTTAATAATCCTTTTACCGGCGCGTCGTCTAAGTTGACGTGATTGTCATAATAAAACCAATTCTGCCGGACGATATTCCCGTCATTATCTTTGATTATTGTGTGCTTGGGAATTCCAAGTAACCATAATGATTCGTTTTTAATATATTCGCTTTCAACTGTACGCGAATCACCGGGAATATCAACCAAGTTTCCGCTGGGATCGTTTTCAAATTCAACTTGACCTAAACTGATTGATTTGGTTAAATTCCCCGTTTGGGGTGTTTCCCCGTAGAAGAATTGCTGCGCACTGCGTACGCCTGTTGCACCGTCAGAATTATAGGCGAAATTATCGCTGCGTTCTAAATAAACAAAGTTAACTCCGGGCGCGATTTCCTGGTAATTCCAGGTGCTTTTGCTTTTGGCGTAAATCTTACCCGTGGCATCATATGTTGCCTGCTCGTCAATCCTTCCTTTATATATGTCATCTTGCAGAAATTTGGTTACGCTGTAACTTTCTTCGGCGTCAATTGTCTTAACCTCGCCGAATCCTCTAAACTCGCGTATATCGGTATTCCATAAACCGTTTTTGTATTCATATCTTGTCGTATAACTGTCTCCGCGGCTGTTATTAATTGTTACTTCTTTGACTGTTTGCACCGGAAACGGCAAAAATGTGTTTTCATATCTGGTCGAGGCTTCGTAATTTATTGTCGATACCCCGCCGATGCCGTTATTAACTTGCTTGATTAAATCCGCCGGGTTCCCTTTGCTTATATATAGCTGTGGTGGGTTGTCGCGGTAATGGCACATATAATCAACCAATCCATCGCCATTTGCTTCTAAGGATTTCTTAGCTAAATTATCAAAATCTCCACAGGGAGCTGATGCCCAATTTTCATCAAGAATCCAGCCATTTCCGGTATTGATTAAAGTCTTTTCATACCCATAATCTCCTCCGGAATAAACTAGGTCTGCTAAACCATCGCCATTAACATCTATAAACTGAGTTGTATTATCCGTTAAATCGCCATAAGAAGGATAGAGCCAGGGAGAATTTGTATCGTCAATCCATCGATCTCCAACATTCATATAGATTTTAACTGTGCTGGTTTCTTTATAAAATATATCTTGCAACCCGTCACCATTGAGATCGACCAAAGTAGCACCATTAGCAAAATCGGTATATTGAGTGTCCGGAGGGTTCGAGAAGGAAGAATCTGCAGACCACCCAGGTTGATCAGACCCATTCCTTAGATTGTTTAATCGAACACTATGCTGAGCTTGGTTCCCACTTTTAGACACTACAAAGTCAGTATATCCATCCGCATTTACATCAGCAAGCACACTACCCATAAAATAACTATAATTATATTCGGGGCATCCTTCATTTCTAATAAACGCATTATATCCTAATGGTAAGGCCCATGTTGAGTTGTCTTCCCAACTTATACTTTTTTTATTAATAAAAGATTTGTTATATCCTACAGTTCCGCACCCGCTATTATCAAAATACAAAGAAATATCGACCCACCCGTCAGCATTAACATCCCCGAAACGATATCCCCATTCTCTGTCAATTTCAGGCCAACTATCCAAGAAAGGCAGCCAATTTAAAAGGCCTTCGGGCGGTATCCACTCATAAGCATCTACCCAATGATAATTTTTATCATTTATCCAAACTTTAGAAATGTTTGAAGGATCTTGTCCATTTACCCGATATTTACGAATAATGTCATCATAGCCATCAGCATTAATATCCATAAGTCTTACGCCCAACTCAGAATAGCGGCCATTTTTAAATTCAATAAATTGCGATTCATCAGGAACACCGGAGGAATCGACTGAATCGTATCCTTTGGGATCCTGGTCGGTATATGTAAATGTAACTGCTGGAAGAGTAGTTTCATCATCAGCGCCGTATTGCATAATTGAAGTAACAAGGGATTTCTGGGTCGATTGGCTGGGCGTATAACCGACAACATATTTTCTTTGAAGGCTTGCACCGGCAAAAACTTCAATATTATCTAATATTTTGTTGGTTTCAATCTTAAATTTTGAAATATATGAAAAATTTTTGTCGTTACGATCTAAATAATTAAATACTACACTAGCAAACGTACTTAACCCTTGATTGTTACCGGTGTAATCAATTCTTGCGGGATACAGCTTGTTGCCGTTGGAAAGATAACTTATTGTCATGTAATTCCCATGCAAATCTTCCACTCTATTTAACATCCAGCGGAATGTTTTGTTTGAATCCGCCGGATCATATTCGCGTTCGCTCAAATTTTGTCCGAAATAATATTTTATTCC
>JAKLDK010000080.1 GCA_022703565.1 Candidatus Omnitrophota bacterium | reverse complement strand
GCTCAATAAAGTCGCATTCGCCCAAAGTCCCCTGAACAAAAGGTTCGTTGTCGTATTTACGCGCGTAATTTTCAAATAATGATTCATACCATTGTTTCATTGATAGTTGCTCCTTTTTGCCTTAAGGCTAAGCCGCTGGTATTTGTTGTTCTATTTTTTAATTAATTCTCCGTTGGTATTATAAGTGCCTATCTCATCATCAAACAATATTACGCAATTTTTCATAAATCCTTGAATGTTAATTTTGACTACTGTTCCCTCTTTTTGCGCAAATTTTGAGTTCTTGACTTCTAAGCTAATTATTTCTTCCTTTGTTTCTCTCGCAGACAATGAAATGGTTTTCTCAAACCTAGAGAAAATATCATGTCTTGAATAAAATAAAATACGAAAAGATATATCCTCGTTTAGGGGATTATTTATGAGCAGGTAAATAATTAAAGGGCCATTCCAATCTACTTTTGTGTCCACGGTTGCTTTATAGAATTCGATAGGTTCTGTTTTATCTGCTTCGAGGGTTGAGAAATCTCCAAGCGAAAGGTTTTTCAGGCAATCAACCTCGGGATTCTCTTTAATGATCGCAGGGTAGAAAATGGTTTTTAACGTCCCGGAAATCATGATTTGATCTCCGATGCTATTTAATAGCTTTTTTGAAACATCTTCCGAAGAAGAAAAGATATTGCTATAACCATTGCAACCTCCGGCTAATGTATAATCGCTAACTGACTTTCCTTGGTACAAAATAAGAGAATTGCCCTTTTTGAGCCTTCCTATCATGCGGATATCTTTTTGCTCAATGAATTGATTTTCATCCGAATGTGAAAGCGGTATATTCTTTGGTGCAATAGCAACAACGCTAATTAGTAGTGCAAAATATAATATTTTAAGCATTTTGTTTTTTGTCTTCGCATTTATTGCACAAGCCCGGTTCTTTTTCCGACGGGCGCACGCCAAATATGTTTTTGGCGATTAATTTGTATAAGAATCCTTCCAGCGGGACCTTGCATCTCTGGCATTTTTTAATCATTTTATTTCTCCGTTAACAGCCGGGATCTCTTTTTCTTCGGGAATTACATTAGTATCATTGTTAATTTTGGTGCTGTCATTATTTTCTGTAATTTTATCCGGCGCAATTTCCTGAATTATTTTTTCTAATTCTTTATTAAATTCATCCGGAGCCTCGAGCATTAAAAAATGCCCAACACCTGATATCAACCGCAGGTTAAAGTCGGGCAGGTATTTTCGGTTAACTTCCGGCTTAGTTGGCCAAATTTCAGCGTTAAGGCACCAAACCGGCACATTGATTTTGGGCGGATTCTTTACATAAGACATTTTAAGCATTTCTTCAAACGCGCTTATCCCGACTTTATCTGATGCGCCGGACATAGTGCTTGCGATTTCATCAACCAATTTGGGATTAGCATCCTCGAGAAACATCGCTCTGACAAAGCCGTCGGTTGCTTTCTTGAAATCTTCTTTAAAAGGCTTGATAAGCTCTTCGGCTTGTTCGGGAGTATATTCTTCATCAAAATTCTGCATTGTGTCAATTCCGATTAGGCCGATAATGTTGTCGGGATACATTTCAGCAGCTTTAAGGATAATTGCTCCGGACAAGGAATGGCCGATAAGAATAACATTTTTTGCTTGAGCGGTTTTAACGACAGCGGCAACATCCTCGGCGAATGATTCCATGGAATAAACGATTCTGTTTTTCTCTGAATCGCCATGTCCGGCCAAGTCCATAGCGATGACGCGGTATTTTTTCTCGAAAGTGGGAATTTGTTCACGCCAAAAAGAACGGTTACAGCTCCAGCCGTGGATAAAAAGCAAAGTTGTATTACCCTTTCCGTAGGTTGAATAAGAAATAAGTGTCCCGTCTTTTGATCTGGCTATACCGTCTTCAGCTCTTGTTTTAGTTGGCGTAATTGTTAAAACCAATAAACAGTAAATTGCGGCCATGATAAGTTTGATGTTATTTTTCATAAATTTAATCCTTTCAAATAATAGAGTAATTAATTGTTGAGTTTTGTTAACGAATCTTGCAATAACTTAAGGTCAGTATCATTTGCCAGGACAAGCAGGACATCCCCGCCTTCTATTACTGTTGGCCCAGCCGGAATTATAAATTTTTCTCCCCGCGAAATAAGCATAATCAGGCATTTTTCCGGGGTTTTTAAGTCCATTATCTTTTTACCGGCGGCCCATGAATTATAGGGGACAATAACATCGGTTAATTCAGCGTCGATTCCTTCGACTTTTTCAAATTCAATCGGATATTTCTTCCTGTTTGACAAAGGAGCGTCAAGTTTTAATATTTTCGAAACAATCGGAATAGATGCCCCTTGGATGAATACTGATGCTACAACGACAAAGAATACAATATTAAAAATAGTGTCAGCCTGGGGAATTCCGGCCATGAAAGGAAATGTCGCCAAAATAATCGGAACCGAGCCTCTTAATCCGACCCAAGCCACCATTGCTTTCTTTCGGTTACTAACTTTAAATGGCAATAAGCAAAAAAATACGCTTAACGGGCGGGCAATCACCATTAAAAGAATCGTAAGGAGTAATCCTTTCCCTATCAAAGGAACAATGTGCGACGGGTAAACAAGCAATCCTAAGGTTACGAACATGGCAATCTGCATGAGCCAGGCAAGGCCATTATGGAATTTCATGATCATTTTCTTGTTCGGAAATTCCGCCTGTCCCAGCATTAAGCCCGCGATATATACTGCCAGAAATCCGTTTCCTTTTAAGAAAACAGCGGTTACATATGTTAATAAGACGAGTGAAATCATTATGACCGGATAAAGCCCTTCATATTCTAATTTTAGCCGGTTAAGGAAAAATACAGTAAACCTTGCCATTAAATATCCGATAACCCCGCCCATGCTCATATCGAGAATGAACTGCGGAATCAATGCGGTAATTGACATGTTTTTTATTGTCAAAAGGCTGATAAAGCCCACCGTTAAGAAAACAGCCATCGGGTCATTACTGCCGGATTCAAATTCTAATAGCGGCTGTAAGGGTTTTTTTAAGCCGATACGTTTTGACCTAAGGATTGTGAATACTGCGGCGGCATCAGTCGAGGAAACAATTGAGCCTAAGAGCATACCTTCGAGGAAAGAGAATTTTAAAATATAGATAGCAAAATATCCGGTTATGAGCGCGGTTAGCAAAACTCCGAGCGTTGAGAGGATAATTCCTGGCCCAACAATCGGTTTTGTTTCTTTCCAATTTGTGTCAAATCCTCCGGAAAAGATAATGAAAATCAAAGCAACGATGCCGATTGATTTTGCAGCCTGGGCATTGTTGAAATAAATCTTACCTATTCCCTCTGAACCCGCCAGGATACCAATTGTTAAAAACAATAACAAAACCGGAATGGCAAATCTATCCGAAAGTTTGCTTGAGACAACGCTCACGAATATCAATACTGCGACCCATAATAAAATAATTTCAATTTGTGGCATAATAAGATGGAGGTCCTTTCCTTATTTCTTTCCGGCCTTGTTGGAACTGGCCGGCAAAAGATATTTCGCGCGCAGGTTTGATTCTACCATATACGGAATTTCGGTACGGCCTTGGTCGGGAAGTTCTTTTAAAAGTTCTTCAGCAATTGCCGGTGCATCCGAAAGTGTTTTCCCGCGGCAAAGTTTTTTGGCTCTGGTATCAAATTCTTTTAAATACACGGCCATGTCCCTCAAGTCTTTTGCGGCCGAGACTGGCCCATGTCCGGGGACAATGAGGCGTATATGTGATTTTTCTAAATCATAAAGTATCTTTATCCAGCTAGTTATATCGCCTTCGGCTATAAACGGATGATATTTAGTAAAAAGAATATCGCCGGTAAAAAGAACCTGGTCGTCGATAACATAAACGATAATGCTTCCGTTCGTGTGTGTCGCTCCGGGATAAGACAATTCAACTGCCACATTGCCTAAATCTATGCGTAAATCGTTTTTAAATGTTACAGTCGGGGCTTTGATAACAGTCCCTTCCATCTCTTCTTTAGTCAGCCCGAAATCTTCCGCGTGGGCTAAGGCGTAATCACTTTGAGGCGTAGACAACCGGGAATTTTCATGTGCAATTATTACTGCACCTAATTCCTCAAATACATTGTTACCCCAGGCATGGTCAAGATGATAGTGGGTATTTACGACATATTTTATTGGTTTATCGGTAATCTTCCTTATATCTGCCAGTAATTTCTGGGCTTCTTTGGCGGAAACGAGTGTGTCAATTACCATAACAGCATTTTCGCCAATCACAACTCCGCTGTTAGCTCCGAAGCTATTTTCCGAGGGGTAAGCGTTTTGTATACCGGCATAGGCATAAACGTGGTTGGTAAGTTTTTGTAACGAACGCGCCGATTCTTGTGCCAAAGATTGTCCGGCTAAAAACAAAGTTATAACCAAAGAAAAAAATATTCTTAACATAAAAGTTTCCTTTCTTATTTTAAAAGATATTATAACCCTTTTTTATTTAAAATCGGTAAAACTTCTTTATGCAAAGCCGGTAATGTCCGGGTAAAAAAATATGCGCTGATTAAACATCCCAAGCCGGTTATAAAAATAGTAAAAGGTGCGCCGATCTTGTGGGCTAACCCTCCGGCGAGCAAACTGCCGAAAGGAATTGTCCCGATAAAAGCCATAGTGTAAAAGCTCATGACCCTCCCTCTTTTATCGTCTTCGACAATTGATTGTAATAAGGTGTTGCATGAGGCCATTTGCACCATCATTCCGAATCCGCAGATGAGAATAACGATGTTCGAAAACCAAAAATTGCTTGAAAAAGAAAATAATATTAATCCGATGCCAAAAATTGTGGACGTGTTGGCGATAATCCGAATAATATTTTTAAGTTTTCTTTGTGAGGCCAAATAAAATGTTCCGATGAGTGCGCCGACTCCAGCCATGGAAACCAGCATCCCCAATGTTTGCGGGCCGCCTTTAAAAATATCTTTAGCGAAAATCGGCATTAGAACTTGCGAGGAAACTCCCATTAAACTTATCATCGCGAGTATAGACAAAGTCAGACGGATTGGCCGGAAATTAAAAGCGTACTTTATCCCTTCTTTTAATTCAGTAAAGACTTTGGTTTTAGCGGTATTATTTGTTTTATGGTTAATTTTGATTAAGGATAAAGAATAAATAACCGCAATATAAGATACCGCGTTGATTAGAAAACAGACCCCTTCGCCGAAGAGTGCGATTAAAATCCCCGCGATTGACGGCCCGATAAGCCGGGCGGAGTTAAACATCGCTGAATTTAAAGCAATAGCATTTCCTAAATCGTCTTTATTATCCAGCATGTCAATTGTGAATGATTGGCGTATCGGCGCGTCAAAGGCGTTAATCAGGCCTAAGAAAACACTTAATGCCACGATGTGCCAAATCTGAATTGTATTGGTTAGAACCAGATAAGCTAAAATTGCCGCCTGAATCAAGGCTAAAATTTGGGTGATGATTAAAGCTTTGTGCCGGCTGTATCTATCAGCAATTATTCCGGCAAAAGGTGCGACTAAGAATGACGGAATCTGGGCGGAGAATCCAACGACACCTAAGAATAAAGCGGAATTGGTCAGATTATAAACCAACCAGCTAAGTGCTACCTGCTGCATCCAGGTGCCGGTTAAGGAAATGCTTTGCCCGATAAAAAATAAGCGGTAATTCTTATTTTTTAATCCGCGGAAGATGAAATTAAGTTTAAGGTTCATTGCTTTTTCTATCTATTGCTCATAGTATGATGTAAGAAAAGTATTAATAATTCTCAGCTAAAACTTCATAAAATGCCTGCGGGTGTTTGCACGCCGGGCATTCTTTTGGCGCCTCTTCTCCTTCGTGAACATATCCGCAATTAATGCAATGCCATTTTACTTTCGATTTCTTCTTGAAGATTTCATTGTTTTCAATTGCTTTTGCCAATTGGCGATAACGCCCTTCGTGGAATTTTTCTACCTTGGCAATTTGTTCGAACGACCGGGCGACTTCCGGGAACCCTTCATCTTTTGCTATCTTGGCAAAGTTTGAATATAGTGTTGTCCATTCTAAGTTTTCACCGTCGGCAGCAGCCTTTAGATTAGTTGCGGTGTTACCGATTATTCCGGCCGGGTAGCTGGCGGTAATTTCAACTTCTCCGCCTTCTAAGTATTTGAAAAATACTTTGGCATGTTCTTTTTCGTTCTCGGCTGTTTCTAGGAATATGTGGGAAATTTGTTCAAACCCTTCTTTTTTAGCGGCGCTTGCAAAATAAGTATAGCGGTTACGGGCTTGTGATTCTCCGGCAAAAGCGGCTAAAAGGTTTTTCTCGGTCTTAGTCCCTTTGATTGATTTGGTCATTATTCTCTCCTGTTTTTGTTAAAACTATTTATAAATCTCTTCATTATTTTTATAATCCGTGGCTGAGACATATGGCTTAATTGTAAATTTATCTTTTCCATCTCTTTCCCTGTTTCAATATCGATAAATTTAGATTTTCTTAATGCTAAAACTTGAGAAGGGTATACGCTTCTATGCCCGGTAATTAGGAAGCTGATTACACATGAAAGCGCTGCATAAGGTGCGATTTGTGGCCCAAATAATTCTATTGCCATAATACTGGCGGCAATCGGGGTATTGGCTGCTCCGGCCAATAAACCGACCAGGCCTAAAGCTGAAAATGTCGCAAGATTGAGGTTAAAAAGCTGTGCGAATAAATTTCCGGCAGTACTACCTACAAAAAATATTGGAGTTATAATGCCTCCGCTTCCGCCAAAACTAAGCGTGATTGAGGTAAATATTGATTTCATTAAGAAATCATACCAAATAACCGGTTTACCCAATAAAGTTTCCTCAATAGTTGTAAGCCCTAGTCCTAGGTATTTTGTCGAAAATATTAACGTCAGGAAAATTAATAATAATCCCCCAAAAATTGGCTTAAATATATCTCTTATCTTTATTTCCTTTGAAATTCTCTCTGCAAGCCTAAGCAGTTCAATTAATATGAAAGAACATAAGCCGAAAAATATACCGGCAAGTAAAACTTTTATGAAAAAAAGATGAGAAAAAATCTGGACATAATTCAATGGATGATAAAAATATTTTATGCCGAATGCGTCGGTTACATGATAACTGATTATCCCTGAAACAAAAGACGGCAACAGCACGTCATATAGTATTCCTCCAGCAAAAATTACCTCTACTCCAAAGATTGCTCCGGCTATTGGTGTGCCAAAAACAGAAGCGAATCCGGCGCTTATCCCGCAAATGACTAATTTCTTGCGGTCATGTTCATCAAATTTGAAAATATTAGCAAATGTTGAAGCTAATCCTGCGCCAATTTGTGCGCATGGCCCTTCTTTTCCGGCTGACCCTCCACAAGCGATGGTTATTATTGTTGTAATAAGCTTTATCGGGACAACAGAGGCTTTGATATTTCCTTGCTTTTGATGTATAGCCTCGATTACCTTTTCTGTCCCATGCCCTTTGGCATCGGGAGCTAATTTGTTAATAATTAAATAACTTGATAATAAAGCCAGCGGAACAAATAGAAAGAAATATTCATATTTACTAGCAAGCGATATGCTTTGGTTTAGTAATTTAAGGAATATCGTCGTAGATAGTCCGACGATAATACCGATAATTGAAGCATAAAGAATCCAGCGTATTACAGTAATTAATAAATAAGTTTCTTCAGTAATTTTTATTCTCATGGCAAGGTTTTTACTTGGTTATAAAAATTAAGTTTATTTCAAGGCTGTTTTTTTGGATTCTTATAGAATGCCAAGGATTGAAACTGGGCTAGAATCTTGCCTTCTTGATTTGTTACTGTCCCGATATAAGTGCCGACTTGCCGGCTGCGGGAAACTTCTTTTATTTCGGCAAATAAAGTGTCGGCAGGTAGGCCGGCTTTAATATAATTAATGTTGGCGTTTAATGCGACGCCAGTTTCGCCGGTCGCGTTTGAGGCTAATGCAAAGGCATAATCGGCTAGAGAGAATATTACTCCGCCGTGAACTATTTCAAGGCCGTTTAAAAAATGTTTTTGCACCTGTAATTTAACTTTAGCGTAACCGGCTTTTTCTTCTATCACTTCCGCGCCCAAATGTTTCGCGAATCTATCTTTTAACCCGAGATTTTCCATATTGCTACCTCTTTTTATATTTCCATTAATTCCTGGTCGGTTAATATTTTAAATCCTTTCCCTTCAAGCAAGCTTGATACCTGTCCGGCATCTTTTACTTCAATAAAGAAAACTGAGCCTTTGATTGTTTCAGCCGCAAAGCCATAAGCGTCGAGGATGTTAACGTTATCTTCCGGGAATATTTTAAGTAAATTGAATAACCCGCCCGGCTTATCTTCGATAACAATCGCCATTACTTCTTTTTGTTTGCAGG
This sequence comes from Candidatus Omnitrophota bacterium, assembly GCA_022703565.1. Lineage (GTDB taxonomy): Bacteria > Omnitrophota > Gorgyraeia > Zapsychrales > Zapsychraceae > JADFZM01. Next base: position 267 of record JAKLDK010000080.1, on the reverse strand, counting down.
CGAAGCCGTTTTCTTGAAGAGCGATAACAGCTTTGTCGGGTTTATTGACAACCAATTTAACCAATCCGAACTCGCCGCGGTCTTGTACGGCCATCGCGCGGATATTTATATTTGCCTTAGATAATGCTTCACAGATAGATTTTATCCTGCCGATTCTATTATCGACGAATACATTAATTTGTTTGGCCATGATGGACTCCTTATGGGATTATAATTTTGTTCTTAAATCAACAACACGTTTTGCCTTTAATTCAAAAGCCGGTAAAC
>JAKLDK010000008.1 GCA_022703565.1 Candidatus Omnitrophota bacterium | reverse complement strand
AACTTTTGACGTTATTGTTGACAGTTTGATTCGTAGTGAAAAAGTGGAGCTTCGTAATTTTGGTGTATTCAAAATAAAAGAAAGAAAAGCCAGATTCGGGAGAAATCCTAGAACAGGTGCCAGCGTACCTGTGCCTCCAAGAAAAGTTGTAATTTTTAAGCCTGGCCTTGAAATGAAACACAAGATTAAATAGTTCAATATCAGGTATATCTTTTTTAAAGATATACTTTTTATAAATATATAATCTGCAGATATTTAAGACAATAAGGCGGAGACAAGCTACTCCGCCTTTAAGATTATAGAACAGAAGATGACTAAAATATATACTGTACCACGCGGAACCGCAGACATATTGCCAAGCGAAAGTTTGATTTGGCAAAATATTGAATCAAAGGCTAGAGCAATCTTTTCCCAATTTAATTATAAAGAAATTCGCACTCCTTTGTTTGAGGAAACCGGTCTATTCAAAAGGTCTTTAGGCCAAACTTCCGATATTGTAAATAAACAATTGTTGGAATTAGTTTCCAGTAAAGAAGAAGGTTTTGCGCTTCGCCCGGAAGGGACTGCGTCGATTGTTAGGGCTTATTTAGAGAACAGTATTGATAAACAGGAAAATTTATCTAAATTATTTTATATCGGCCCGATGTTCAGAGGGGAACGCCCGCAAAAAGGGCGTTTAAGGCAATTTAACCAAATTGGCGTTGAGGTTATTGGGCCCAGCGCGGAAAGTTTATTTATTGATGCTGAGGTTATTGTTTTAAGCATGAAACTTTTGAAGGAGTTTGGTTTAGATAATTGCCGTTTAGCAATAAATTGTTTAGGTAATGAAGACGATAAAAAGAAATTATCTGATTATTTGCGTGAAAAATTGAAAGATAAAGTTACCGCTTTATGTGAAGATTGCCAAAACCGTTTTGAACGCAATGTTTTTAGAATATTGGATTGTAAAAATCCATCCTGCCGCGCGGTTGTGGATGGCATCAAACTCGATAGCGCCTATTTATCCGAAGAAAGCAAAAATCGTTACGAAGCTATAAAAAATATTTTACGTGAAAATAAAATTGATTTTATTGAATCCCCGCGTTTGGTCAGAGGTCTGGATTATTATAACGAAATTGTTTTTGAAATCTCAAACGCCAATTTAGGCAGCCAGGATGCGGTTGGCGCCGGCGGAAGATATAACAAATTAGCGGAGTTTATTGGCGGTGAGAGTAAGCGCGATATTAAAGGAATTGGGTTTTCGTTGGGAATAGAAAGGATAATTCTAGCTTTAGATGAAACAAAGAAACAGATTGAATCTAATTTGGGAGTGTATATAATTTCTCTGGGGCAGGGAGAAGTAACCCGGAGATCTTTTGAGGTTTTGACTGCGCTAAGAAACAAAGGCATTTCTTCTGATATGAATTTTCAAGGCAATTCCTTAAAAAGCCAGATGCGTGTAGCTAATAAAAGTAATGCGAAATTAGCGGTTATTATTGGAGAAGATGAAATAAAAAAAGAAGTTGTTGTCCTGAAAGATATGGCCCAAGGAGAACAATTTGAAATATCAATTGCTGGAAATGATTTTAATAATTTGTTTAATAAAGTAAGAGAAAGGCTGTAGAGTTTTATGTTAAGGAGTCATACTTGCGGAGAGCTTAGAAAAGAAGACGCAAATAAGGAAGTTTCTTTGTGCGGATGGGTGCATAACCGCCGAGATCATGGAAAATTAATTTTTATTGATATTCGTGACCGCTATGGTTTGACTCAGGTGGTTTTTATCCCGTCGGTAAGCAAAGAAACTCATGAAATTGCCCAGAAATTAGGACCGGAATTTGTAGTTAAGGTAACCGGCAAAGTTTCTGCCCGGCCGCCCAAGATGGTTAATCCGGATTTAGCTACCGGCGAAATTGAATTATGTGCTGAGAAATTAGAAATTTTAAATACAGCTTTAAATCCGGTATTTGAGATTGATGATAATATTGAAGCTGGGGAAGATTTACGTCTAACTTACCGATATTTGGACATCCGCCGTAGTAAATTAAGAAATTCGCTTATTTTACGGCATAATATTTGTATTGCTTTTCGAAAATTCTTAAGCCAGGAAGGTTTTATTGAGGTGGAAACCCCGGTCTTAACTAAATCAACTCCCGAAGGAGCGCGCGATTTTCTTGTACCTTCACGATTGAGCCCGGGTAAGTTTTATGCTCTTCCGCAATCGCCGCAATTATTCAAGCAGATATTAATGGTTTCGGGAATGGATAAATATTTTCAGATTGTTAAATGTTTCCGTGACGAGGATTTACGGGCTGACCGTCAGCCGGAATTTACTCAGCTGGATATGGAGATGTCTTTTGTGAGTGAAGAAGATGTTTATGATTTAACTGAAAGAATGTTTAAATTCTTATTTAAGGAAGTAAAAGGGATGGACTTAAAAACTCCTTTTCGGAGAATTACGCATAAAGAGGCAATGGAGAAATATAAATGTGACAAGCCGGACTTAAGGCCGGAGACTAAAGAGGAATTTGCTTTTGTTTGGGTTGTGGATTTTCCTTTGTTTAAATATAATACAGAAGAAAAGCGCTGGGATAGTGAGCACCATCCCTTTACTTCAGTAAGAGATGGCGATATGAAATATTTGGAGTCTGGCGAATGCGATAAGGCGGTTTCCCGCTCCTATGATTTGGTCTTAAACGGGAATGAAATAGGGAGCGGCTCAGTACGTATTCATAAAAAAGATATGCAGCAGAAAATATTTGATATAATAGGGCTGAATAAAGAAGAAGCGGAAAAGCGTTTCGGTTTTCTTTTAAGGGCTTTTGAATATGGCGCGCCGCCTCATGCCGGTGTTGCTTATGGCATTGATAGGTTAACGGCAATATTATCCGGCCTTGATTCAATCCGTGATACAATAGCTTTTCCTAAGACTCAAAAGGGGAACTGTTTAATGACAGAAGCTCCGTCGGATGTTGATGAAAAACAATTACACGAACTAGGAATAATTACTCTAAAAAAGGAGAAAGAGAATGAATAAAAATTTATTAAAGTTATTAACATTTATTTTGGCGGTTATGTTTCTGTCCGGTTGCGCTATTAAGAAATATGAGGTAAAGAGTTATGTCCAAGATAAAGAAAGAGTTGACCAGGATTTAAATGGGAATGCCGGATATATTGTCGGGGAAGGAAAAGATGAGGATACAAACAGAAAGAAAACCCGGCAGGTATATGTTGTTGAAGTTACCAAAAAAGTTGAAGAGCTCCCGGATGAATATTATGATTTGCAGCCATCGGAAGTTACAACCGAATCTTATAATGTTAAGGAAGAAAAAACAATTACGACCTCCCGAACAAACAAAAGAAGCTCTTCGGGTGTTGTTATCCCCAGAATAGATGATGGCGATGTTGTTACGAGTACGAATAAAGAAGTAACTTATACTGATTATGTCGTCGAGAAAGATGATACTTTGCAAAAGATTGCCAAGAAGTTTTATGGTTCTTATGGGAAATGGATGAAGATTTACGAGGCAAATAAAGAAGCGATTAAAGACCCGGATAGGATTAAGCCGGGAATTACTATTAGAATTCCTCAACAATAATTAAATAAAGGGTAAATATGTCAGAAGGCATTGTCCATTTTCAAGATAACAAACATTTACAGATAATTTTCGGTAAGTATGACCAGAATCTCAAGCTTATTGAAAAAGAATTAAAAATCAAAATTATTAGGCAAAATAAGGGCTTAAAAATATTGGGTGAGCCCGGCGACGTCAGTAAATCAACTGAACTCTTTGATTATTTAAAAGGATTGGTTGAAAGCGGTTCTGACGTGAAACAAAGAGATATTATTTACGCTTTAAAAATAGCCAAGCCGGAAGAAGGCGGAATTGATTTTAAGCAATTAGCTAAAGAAAGTATTGAGGTTGCGGTAAAGGGGCATTTAGTCACTCCCAAAACCAAGGGCCAGTTGGAATATGTGGAAGCTATCAAGAAAAATGATATTGTTTTTGGTGTTGGCCCGGCGGGAACAGGAAAAACATTTCTGGCTATGGCCATGGCAGTTAATGCTCTAAAGAAAGGAATTGTCCGCCGTATTATTCTTACCCGGCCGGCAATTGAAGCCGGAGAAAACTTAGGATTTCTTCCAGGCGATATGATTGAGAAAGTCCTGCCTTATTTGCGTCCCTTATATGATGCCTTATATGACATGATGGAAGCGGACAAGGTTGAGGAATTAACCGAACAAGGGGTAATTGAGGTCGCACCTCTAGCTTTTATGCGTGGGCGGACATTAAATGATGCCTTTGTTGTTTTAGATGAGGCCCAAAACTCGACTCCTTTCCAGATGAAAATGTTTTTAACCCGGTTAGGATTTGATTCCAAGACTGTTATTACCGGAGACGTTACCCAAAGTGATTTACCCAAAGGTACCCCTAATGGTTTAGTCGATGCGGAGAGAATATTAACGGGTATCGAGGGTATAAAGTTCATGCATTTGACGGGTGCGGATGTTGTCCGTCATGAACTAGTCCAGAGGATTATTGAGGCTTATGGTAAGGACAAATAAGCTAAACAATTTTGCTGCTATCAAATCGAACGTAGTATTTATAATCCTTTCGATAATAGGCGTTACGGCATTTTGTTATTTCTCTCATTATTCTCTTATTGCTCCATTAATTATAGTTTTTATAGCCTTCCATTTATATTATAGCCAGAAAACTAACCCGAAAATATTTCTTAACCTGGCTTTGTTGATTACCTTAAATGTTTTCTTGGTTAATTCACTTATTGAATATACAACCATTCCTTATTATGCTATTCCCGTCGCTAGTATCTCGATGCTGACCATGCTTTTATTTAATGACCTGGAATTATCTTTCTTAATTTCGTTTATTAACAGTTTATTTGCCGGGATGATGATTGGGCAAGGATACGAAATAATTATAATCTTTTTCTTGGGAGGCATGATGGGCGCCTTTTCTGTCAGGGGAGCGCGTACCCGCAGCCATTTGCTCCTTTCTGGATTTTATGTTAGCGCTATAAACATTTTATCTTTAATCCTTTTAACTAATAACTTTCAGTTCGTTATGAATAAGCAGTTTGTTGTAAGCAAAATATATCCGTTACTTGTAAATGGTTTTGTCTGCGCTTTTTTAGTTGCCCCATTTTCTAAGATTTTTGAGCATCTTTTTGGGGTAATTACTAATTACAGCTTACTTGAACTTTCTGATTTTAATCAACCGCTTTTAAAAAGGATGATTTTGGAAGCCCCGGGTACATATCAGCATAGTTTGGTTGTAAGCACATTGGCCGAGAGTGCCGCCGATGCAATTGGGGCTAATGCTCTTTTGGCCCGCGTTGGAGCTTATTATCATGATATCGGTAAGATTGTAAAACCGGAATATTTTACGGAAAACCAAAGTATGGATCGCAATCGGCATGATGATATTGAGCCGTCGATGAGCAGGTTAGTAATTCAGAACCATGTCAAAGAAGGAATTGATTTAGCTAGGAAAGCCGGGTTAAACGAAAAGATAATTGAGTTTATTCCGCAGCATCATGGAACAAGCTTGATGTATTATTTTTACCAAAAGGCCTTAGAAGAAAACCAAGACCCGAATATGATAATAGATGCGGACTTTCGTTATCCCGGGCCAAAGCCGCAGACCAGGGAAGCGGCAATTACTTTATTGGCTGATTCGGTTGAGGCCGCGGTGCGTTCGCTGGATGAGCATGCTCCGACCAAAATAGAAGAAACTGTTAAGAAAATCGTTAACAATAAGTTTATAGACGGGCAGTTGGATGAATGCAACCTTACCTTAAAGGAGATAAATAAAATTACTTTGGTTTTTACAAAAGTGTTAAGCTCGATTTATCATGCCAGAGTAAAATATCCGGAAAAGAAAAATGGAAATAGCAATAAAAAATCTCCAGACAAAGATAGCAATTAATCCTCGCCAATTAACAAAAATCATAAAGATAATATTAAGAAAAGAACGTATTAAGTCGGTTGATTTGTCTTTTGTTTTTGTTTGCGGAAAGAGGATAAAAGCCCTTAACAAAAAGTTCCTTCATAAATCCTATCTAACCGATGTTATTTCTTTTGACCTTAGCGAAGAATGCTTGTCCTATCAGAAAAAGCGTCCTAACAGAATTGTCGGTGAGATCGTAATCTCGACGGATGCGGTGAATGAAAACGCGAAGACTTTTAACACCTCGGTTTCTAATGAATTAATCCTATATATAATTCACGGGATATTGCATTTATTAGGCTATGATGACAAAAGGAAGAAAGATAAAATTCTGATGCGAAAAAGAGAAGAGTTTTTATTGCGCTTTATTTCATCTAAGAGCAAAGGGGTTATTGCGTGATTGTAAAAGATGAGGGAATTGTTTTAAAAAGTTTTGATTACCGTGAAACCAGCCGGATTGCCACCTTTTTCACCCAACACCATGGCCGGGTATCAGGCGTATTAAAAGGAATAAGAAAAGACCATAAGAAGTTTGGCAGTAATATTGACAGGTTTTCAATTAATGAAATTGTCTACTATGAATATAGCCGTTCGGATTTGCATCTGATTAGCCAATGCGATTTAAAGCAGTATTATTTTCCAATCCGCGAGGATTATAAAAAGAGTTTAGCCGCGAATTATATTCTTGAATTAGTTGATATTATCATGCCCTCGCAAGAACCAAATGAGAAAATATATATCCTGATGAAGGAATATTTAAAGCATTTGGAAAGCGCGAAAGATATTGATAAGCTCGTACATATATTCCAAATTAAGATATTAGGCTTGTCCGGATTCCGACCGCATATTGATTCTTGCGTTAAATGCCAAAAACAGGTTGTGGGCAGAGTAAGGTTCTCGCTCGCTTCCGGCGGCCTCGTTTGCGCTAATTGTCCGACGATTGGAAAAGACTTTGCAATTATTTCAAACGGCACGGTATCGACGATGCTCCATATTGAACGCAGTACTTTTGAGCAGGCCTTAAGGCTGGGGTTGCCTTTAACAATTAAGAAAGAATTAAAATATGTACTGAATAATTTTCTGGTTTATCATTTGGAAAAAAGAATAAAGTCGGCGGAATATTTATGAAGGATAAAGAAAAGAAAAAACAAGTAAGTAATTTGATGCGTTCGGTCTCGAGAAGAGTTGGGATGGCTGTCGCGGATTATAAAATGTTAGCCGATAAGGATAAAATTATTGTTGCTGTCTCCGGCGGGAAGGACAGCCTTTCACTTTTAAGCCTTTTAAAATACCGCCAAACATTTATTCCGATTGATATTGAGTTATTGGCAGTGCACATCGATATGGGGATTCCTAGTTTTCCGACCGCAAAAGTTATAAAATACTTGAAGAAACAAAGAATTCCATTTCTGGTCGAGAAGATTGATATATTAAAGAACAAGGGTATGGATAATCTGAATTGTTTTTGGTGCTCCTGGAATAGGCGAAAGGCCCTTTTTCAATTAGCCGGCCGGCTGGGTTTTAATAAAATAGCTTTCGGCCACCATTTGGACGATATTATTGAAACAATCCTTATTAATTTATTTTACCGTGGGGAGATTGGAGCAATGAAGCCTTGCCAAGAATTATTTAAAGGCAAGGTTACTATTATCCGCCCGCTGGCTTATGTGGAAGAAGATGAAATAATAAAGTTAGCAAAAGAACTTAAAATATCTAAAATTGATAATTATAAATGCCCCCGGAGCGAAACTTCCAAAAGAACAATGTTAAAGAAATTAATTGCCAGCCTGAAAAAAGAAAATCCGGCGATAAAAAAGAATATCTTTAAGAGTTTAGAAAGAATAAGAGAAGAATATCTCTTAGATAAATAAGGACCCCGTATCTATTGTATAGAAAGATTATAACAAGGGATTAACAAATATATTGTTCTGAAAGATTTAAGAAATAACTTAGCTCTATCCTCAGAATAAAATAATCTCAAGAAAGCTGTTAAGCCGGGTTAAGCTGCATACTATAATCAATTGTTTGTTTCAGCGTAATTTGTAGCATTTACTCCTGATTCTAATTGAAAACCAGTTACGTAAGTATGGTCGCCGGCAGCGGAAGAAGAGCCGACGGGTGTTATTCTTGCTTTAAAAGGATGGCCTTTAATTCCTCTGTTGGTCAAGTTATATGTTAAAGATAGCCTATACCAGCCATTTCCGACGCTGGTTACCGAATGGCCGTCTTGTGGATGTGCGTTTGCATTTGACCATGTTGGAACTCCATCGGTACCAAAAACGAATGTCTGCTCAAACTCACCGACGGTATATGAAACATCAGTCTGGGTAAGGCCGAATATAAAGTTAGAAGTATTACCGTATTTTACATAAACCGATGCTGTAACAGTATCGTGATTTAGGACGATATCAGGAGTTGAATCGCGTTGTTGCCATCCTCGGGAACTATTGGCTAAGGCAATCTTAAAAGCTTTATTTGTACCAAATGGGTCGGCTTGTCCGGAGGTGAAAACAAAATTTTCACGAGGAGACCAGGGATTTTCTCCTATTGCATCTCCGTCCCATGAGACGCTTGAAAAATTCCAGCTATTTTGTATCAGATTTATTGTTGCCGGGCAAGGGGCTGCGTCACCCGAGCAATCCTCGTCGATATCATTGCCGCAGATTTCATTTGCTGCCGGATTGATATTTGGATTAGCGTCATTGCAATCATTGCCTAAATCGCAATTTACACCGTAGCCATCGTTATCTGCGTCGATACAAGGCGTCGGGTCTTCACAGTCTTGCGGGCAAGATTCAAAGGTTTCTTCTTCATCGCAAGCATTGTTGCCGCAAAAATCACCTTGCATCTGCGGGCAACATTGAATCGCTCCCATTGTGCCTAATTGGTTTTTAAACAAATCTTTATCGTCATCATTCACGACCCCATCTTGATTGAAATCGGCGCAGAAATATGTTTGGTCGTTACCGGAAGATTGATAATAGTGTTCAGAGAAAATAGCAACATCAGATAAGTTCACAACGCCATCGCAAGAAAGATCGTATTTTGGATCCCACTCAATCGTTGCGGGATCAATACAATCCTGCGGGCAAATTGCATATGTTTCATTATTGTTGCAAATATTGTCGCCGCAAAACGGTTCAACAACATCGGCAATATTTAATCTGGCTAAATCTGAATTTACGTTTACTTTCTTCGAGGGATCGCTAACTAATGTTGCCTGGAATATAAATTCTGGGCCATTGTCCGGCCCGTCTGTATCAGGGAAATATTCAGTTACCCAATAAGCAAAAGCAGTATTACCGGAGAATGTTATATCTATTGGGGGATAAGTTGGGTTTATTAAATCCCAATCAGTTGCGCTGTCAATTTCAAATATTTGAAAGGATACAGTTTCTCCATCGCAGTTATTCCCTTGGACCTCAAGCGTGACTAATGACCTTTCATCAACTGTTTGAACTGAATTGATTCCGTTCCATAAAGCTTGGGTTAAGTTGCATTGAGTTTCATTCACGCATGGAGTTGTTTGATGAATATCGTTGCAACAATAACCGCTATCATAATTCAAACCGCCGCATTCGCAAAATTGTGTTATTGCTGTGCTTTCGGCGCAAGGCGTGCAATATCCACAATCTGTCGAACAAGAATCGCAAGTTTCATCACCGTTACAAAGAGAATCGGAACAATAAGGGTCAATGGTTGAAGAGTCAGAATCTGGCCGGAAAACTTTTAAATTGTCTACATAAAAATACCAGTCATTCGCTAATAATGCTCCGCCGCCGTAATAAGTGATAGGCTTATCTATATCTATAAAAGAACCGTCATAGGTGTTGGTTGTGAAAGGTACATTATAAAATTCAGCTGCTTTATTGCCGTCGATATACCAAATAAAAATACCGTCATTATTCCAATTCCCATTGGTTGAGGTATTATGCTTGAAATACCATGTCCATTTATGGTAATTCCCGTCATTTAATTGTCGGAAAATTTCTCCCGAGAAATCACCCCTGTATCCTGATGCTCCACTGCGATTATCAAAAAGCATGCCTTGATAAAAATCGGAAACCCCTGAGGTGTTAAAATTCGGAACCCAGGAGGTACCATTATTTCCAAAGGCATAAGATGTCTTTATGCCGTTTTGGCCAAAAGTACACTCGCCAACGGGATATTGGCAGTAAGGCCCTTCTAAGCAGCACCAAGTATTTTGCGGGTCAATTTTAACATCAGCTTGCAGATAGAATTCACCTCGCGGTTCTACTCCGATCGTGTCTAGTTTAATTTGCAAGCGATGGTTTCTTTTATCGTCGCTATTTCCTAGATTATCTTTTAGTGCGCCATTTTCAATAGCATATGAACTGGATAATCCAATCGGTGAATAGAGGACAGGGTCTTGTTCTACTATTTGTTGAACAGTGCTAAATCCACCGTTACCTAATGATTCAAAACTTTGCTCATAAGCTTTAATCCAATCTTTATCGCAGTCAGAAGGGTTCCATTCATTATTGCAACAGTATCCGCTATTGTAAGAATTATTGCCACAATAACAACTTGAAGCTATTTCTCCGGCAGGACAAATATCGCAATCTTGCGGGCAAGAAAGTTCAGTTTCTTCGGAATCACATATTCCGTTACCGCAAACAGTAATTGCCTCTGTTGAAAAAACAACAGGAAACCCAGTCTCATTGACATTGCCGCTAGAATCAATTACATATAGATAAACTGTTTGATTAGATGCAAATCCTCCTTGGTTTGTTGTAATTTCGATTGAATCTCCCCAAGTTTTGGGAACTTGAACTTCACGACGGGTTGAAGTCGCATAAGTAGGCGCGTTGCCAATTTCTACGCGGGCAATTGATTTGTCGATATAGATTCTATCGTAGAAGAATTCATCCTGCCGAGCCGGTAACCAATCTGGATTATCTACTGAACATCCCGAAGCTCCGGCTGGACATTCATCACAGCGTTCGTGTCCAGGGCAGCTTATCCACATATATATTGGTGAAACTGCGGAATCAACGTCCTGATAATGCCCAATAAACAAATTATCCAAATAATTTCTATCCGGATCGCAGGAAGGGCTTCCGAAAGAATTGTCATTAGTAACGAGAACACCGTCGTACCACATACGGGCAATACCAAATTCGTCCGGTGCTCCGGGGATATTTGAAGCTTGGCGGTATTCTATTTGAACATGGCGCGCAGTTGTAAACTCATCAACACCCCAGCCATTTCCATAGCTAATTGAATAAGGGTCGTTTCCGCAGGGGTATTGTGAAAGAGCGAAGGGAGGCTCTTCTCCGCCTTGGGTAATTTGCCACCAAAAAGTATTGGGCCCGTCTTCGCTAACGCCAGCATTTGCGCTCCAAATCATTACTTGTTTATTTGATCTTTGTTTAAGGCCTGTGCCTTTAACGGCTCTAATGTAATAGTCCAGGTACAAATTACGATATTCGTCATCTTCCATTAAAGTCCTAGTTGTTCCGCCTGTAACGCCGTTTACTATACCTGAGCCGGTTCTAACTCCCATGGATCCATCTATGGCACCAGAAGAATACCTTGGGCCGGAAGGATTATCACTTCGCACTCGGTCCCACTTTGTTGCGCTGGGTTGGACTAATTGTCCAGCTGTTCCATCTTCAAAATCATCCCATAAAACAGGCGGGCCGACCTGTCCATTAACGGCAACTTTTGTCCCAAAATTGTTACCACTAATAGTAATGTTTTGTCCGTTACTAAGAATATTTTCTGATACCGAAGAAATTGCAGGGATAGCAACTGCTAAAGAAGTTATTTCCATCGATTTACTTGTATCATCTATATCATTTCCGCCGCAGGCAATCTTTTTTAAACCGTCTTCATCGCTATCGCAGGAAGGGCAATTATTATCCAGTGTGCCATCGCAATCTTCGTCAATATCGTTATAGCAAACTTCATCAGTTTTGGGGTTAATCTTTGCGTTGTTATCATCGCAATCCTGGGTTCCGCAGTTTTTTCCTTCTTTATAAAAAGAATCTTTGTCAGCATCGGTACAGATATTTTTAGCTCCAAAAGGAAGTTTGAAGTTTAACCGTGCCAGCTGTGTTACTTCTTTGTCAGTTTGAGGCTCTGAATCAGCTAATGTGCTGGGGATATTTATGGTTATAAAACAAAATGACAAGATGAAAAATAGAATAAACCTAGCAGAAGATGTTAAACGCATAGTGTTCTCCTTTTAGTGATTTCATTCATTCGGGATAAAGAAAAAGCACTTCTTTGCCCTGCTCTAGAAGTGAATATTGCATGTAGTAATTTAGATGACATAGCTGAAACCTTTTGAATGTTATAACCGGGTACCACGTAAAATATAACATTTAAGGAAGTGAAAACAATATGGCGGAAGGCTGCACAAGAAAACGTTTTCACCGAGGAGGAAAGATTTTCCAGAGCTAAAATACTATAAAACGAAACAGCTAAATATACAAATATCTATAAATATCTGTATTGTTTTATTTTTCCTTATTAAGCTGTGCAATTATGCTGCGGGCAAGGGTTTTACCAATACTGTTTATGCCGGATAATTTGTCCTCAGATAGGTTCTTAAGGTCAGACAATTTCTTATAGCCGTTATCGAATAAAATTCTAGCGCGAACCCGTCCGACATTTCTTAAGCTGACTAATTCCAGCAGTTCTTCTTTGATGCCGTAGCGGACACGCCTTTTAATATTATCCAGCCCGAAAGTGAGGCTTCTAAAGTGCATTAGGTGCGCGATTCTTTCCGCGGCGAATAATAGCCTTTCAAAACTTTCAACGTGGCGGTAAATATCGCCAGGCCCGATATTAAAAAGCTCACAAAGAAAATCTTCTTTTTCTTCTTCGACCCAAGTCGTTATAAGCCAAGTAGTTTTGATTGTGGATAAATAGAAGAAATAATCGTCCAATATTTCGCAATTCTTGGGTGTTAAAATAAAGTTTCTTTCATTTTCACTAATAAATTTCTGCGCTTCTTCAGCCGCTTTCTTATTGCTATTCATGATTAACGGGGTATCCGGGCAGCAGCTTATTAAGTGTATTACTCCGGGAAGAGATATAATTTGTTTATCCGCAATAAGTTTTAATCCGTTACGGATTATTATTGCTGAAAAAGGATCAATATAAAGGCGGCTTGTTAAATTGCCTAATGGTGTCGCAAAAAATCGTGATTCACTTTTATCGATAAAATTTTCCCGGTGTAAGAATTCAAATATCCCTTCAATAAGTTCCGAGAGGTTTCCGGTCATTTTCTGATAATGCAAGAAAGTATGGGAGAAGAATTCAAGCATACCTTTAATATCTTGAACGTAACCACCGGCAATTGAGGCTAAGATATGCATGCGTAGCGCTGATTCGCTGGCTAATTTTGAATAAATCGGTTCTGTATCGGCCAGGATAAATTTATCCATTAAAGTTTCGGCTTCAGAAAGGGTTTTAGCCATTATAACTGCTTCGCCGTAATCATCATATTGCGGCCGTCCGGCTCGTCCGGCGCACTGTTTATATTCTGAGACCGGTATATAAGCTGCGCCTGTTCCGGCTTCGAATCTTTTGACATCGCGGATGATTGCCCGCCGGGCTGGTAAATTGACTCCGGCAGCAAGTGTTGGCGTGCAGGAAATTATTTTGATCAAATTCTTTTTAAAATTTCTTTCGACTAATTCTCTCTGGTGCGGTTTTAATCCGGCATGATGGAAGGCCACCCCATGGATAATGCAGTCGGACAATTTCTGGCATATTTTTGTCGCATCGCTTTTGCTTCCGACGATTTCTTTGGCGATTGCCATTAATTCTTTTTTTTCATCTGGCGTTAATATTTTAGCGGAAGAGGAGCAAACTTCCCGGGCAACTGCTTGGGCGCTCCGCCGGGAATTAACAAATATTAAAATCTGCCCGCGGCCGCGCAATGTATCAAGTGCAAGTTGGTTTAAATCATCAGGCGCTTCTTCGGAAATAATTTTATTCGGGTAATTATTAAATTGAATTCTTTGGTTATAATAAACGCCTTCTTTTAGAGGAATCGGCCGCCAATTACTTTGTACACATTCGGCTTCTAGCCATCCGGCGACTTGCAGCGCGTTTTTAACCGTTGCGCTTAAAGCCAAAATTTGGATTTTAGGATTCAGTTGCTTTATCCTGGCGGTTAAAATTTCCAAAACCGGCCCGCGGCCATTGTCATTGATAAAATGTATTTCATCTAATACAACTACAGTTAGCGAATTAATTAGCCAGGTGGCTTTGGATCTAAGGAGGGAATCGACTTTTTCGGCGGTGGCAATCAAAATCTGATAATTTTGTAAATTCTTGTCCAGATAATCATAATCTCCTACGGAAATGCCGATATTTATTCCCAAAGAATCGTATTTGCGCTTAAAATCCTCGTATTTTTCAGACGCCAGGGCTTTTAAAGGTGCGATATAAAGGCAACGGCCATTGTCCTGCAATATTGATTTGAGCATGCATAATTCTGCCATGAGCGTTTTTCCGGCGGCAGTTGGCACAGACATTAAGATGTTTTTGCTTTTTAATAAACCTTTTTGGACAGCTTCTACTTGTGGCGGATAAAGCTCGGTTATTCCGGAAGAAGTAATCGCCTCTATACTTTCACTGGAAAAGTTGTTCTCTTTAAGGATTTCCTTTAATTCCATAATGGGCTTTTGTAACATAAATATTGTAGGTTGTCAAATATGATAAAATTTTTCAAAAAAAGATAAATATAACAAAATAACTCTTTAAAATATTGTTCTTCTTGGTTATAATTAAGGGGCTTAAAATTATTATACTTAACTTGGATTTAACAAAAACTTTCATTATTTTTTTTCTTAAAAATTCAAAAAAGGGGGGCGTATGAATTTTAGAGATATGAAAATTAAGTTCAAGCTGTTACTCATCATGATTTCTCTTCTAGTCGTTTCCATTCTGATTCTGGGGTTAAATACTTACAATGTGGCACAAAAAGCGATTTATGGCCAAATACAAGAAACATTAGAAACACAAGTAGGAAGTTATGTACGGCTTGTTACCGAGAAATTATCAGGAGTTGCTGATGACCTGTCCAAGTCTCGAGAGCAAGCTAAAATAATTGTCGAACAACAAGCCAAGATTGTTGATCAGTTAATTACTTCATGGAATCAGGAAGATTTAGAGCCGCTGAAAAATAAAATTGCTAAGCTTGTCGTAGGCAAGACAGGGTATATTTTTGTGCTGGACTATGAAGGTAAATATGTCGTTAGCAAAGATAGGGCTAGCGACGGGAAGAATTTATGGGAAGCAAAAGATGCGAGTGGTAGGTTTTTCATTCAGGATATTATAAAGAAGGCCAAAGCTTTAAAATCTGAAGGCGCGGTTGACTTTGACATATATCCTTGGCTTAATACCGGAGAAAAAGTTGCCCGGGATAAGATTGCGGCGATACTTCATATCCCGAATCATAAATGGGTTGTAGGCGTTTCTGCTTATTATGATGATTTAGTTGATATGGCTCTGGAGGAAAAGAAAATAAACGAGTTTAAGCAGCAGTTAAAATCAGAAAAAGTTGGTCAAACCGGATATATGTATGTTGCCAAGAGTGATGGTACTCTGGTTGCTCATCCGACGAATGAAGGCAAGAGTTTAGCCCAGTACGATTTCTTTAAGGAAATGGCTAAGAATAAAAAAGGTTATATAAAATATGATTGGGAAGGTAAGCCTAAAGTAGCAGCCTATAATTATTATGAGCCGAAAGATTGGATAATTGGTTCAGGTAGCTACTTAGCTGATTTCACCGGGCCTTTATTAAGAATTCGCAATGTTATAGTAATTGTTACGGTAATTATTCTGGTTATCAGCTTAATTATTTCTGTGAGTTTTGCAAATTCCATTACCACTCCTTTGGTTCAAAGCGTTAAGGTTATGGAAGCTATGTCGCAAGGCGATCTTACCCATCGCTTAAACATGAATCGCGGCGATGAAATAGGCGTTATGTCTAAAACCATGGATATTTTCTCTAACAAAATATCAGAAATGATTTCTCAAATTAGCAGCGGAGCTGAGCAATTAATGGCGGCTACCGAAGAAGTATCGTCGAGTTCACAGCAAATTGCTGATGGAGCGCAGCAACAATCAGCTTCATTTGAAGAGCTTTCATCGTCGGTACAATCCAATGCCGAGAACGTAAGAAGCGCGAATATGATTGCCCAGGATGTCTCAAAAGGCGCGCAAAAAGCCGAACAGTCAATGGACGGGACTATTGAAGCCATGACCTCAATTGAAAAAGGTTCCAAGCAAATGGCTGACGCAGTGGCCCTCATTACTGATATTGCTGACCAAACTAATTTATTGGCTTTAAACGCGGCAATTGAAGCAGCGCGGGCCGGTGAACATGGGAAAGGTTTCGCGGTTGTTGCTGATGAGGTTCGTCAATTAGCCGAACGCAGCGCATCATCTGCCAAAGAAATTCAAGCGATGATTAAAGATAATTTAAAGCAGGTTGAAGGTGGAGTTGATGTTTCAAAAGAGGCCGGACAAATAACCAAAGAGATTATTGAAAACATTAAAAAGATTGCTGACCAACTGCAAAATGTTTCAAATGTCACCCAAGAACAAGCGGCGGCAATGGAACAAAATACATCAATTACCGAATCTAATGCTTCGTCGTCGGAAGAATTGGCGGCATCTGCTGAAGAAATGTCTTCGCAGGCCGAAGTTCTTCGTAACCTTGTTTCGCAATTTAAGACAAGCAATACTGGAACAAGTGATAAGACGGCAGCTGTTAAACATGGTCAGCCAGTTACTAAAAAAAGCATACAACCTTTGAAGAAAGTTACAAAGCCGGTAGCGAAAGATACCGGACATAAAGAAAGCAAAGAAGAAGGGTTGAGGATTTCTTAGCTTAGTTCCGCAAGATAAGAATAAAGAGGGGCAACCATACAATGGTTGCCCTTTTTTATTTCAGTTGACCTTGTAGATATCAATAAATATAATCATATAAATCTTAATATAATAAAATCAATGAAAATAGTTATCCAAAGAGTTAGCCAGGCAAAAGTCGAAGTCAATTCCCAAATTACGGGCCAAATTGGGAAAGGGATGCTTGTGCTTTTGAGCGTCGGGAAAGCAGATTTAAAGAGCGATGCTGATTATTTGGCCGAGAAAATATCGCAGCTTAGAATCTTTGAAGATAATGCCGGGAAAATGAACTTGTCAATTGCTGAAGGAAAGGGTGATTTCTTAATTGTTTCTCAGTTTACTTTGCATGGTAATTGCGATAAAGGCCGCCGTCCGAGTTTTGACGCATCAGCGGATCCCCAAAAAGCCGAAGAGCTTTATAATTATTTTGTGGATAATTTGAGAGGTAAGGGTTTTAAAGTTGAGACGGGAAAATTCGCGGCGATGATGGATGTAAGTTTAACCAATGATGGCCCGGTAACATTTATTTTAGAAAGCCAAAGTGAAAAGAATAATTGATACTCACGCGCATTTGGATCATACCAAAGATTTAGCAAGAGTCTTGGATTCTGCCGCGCAAGAAAACGTTGCGGCGATATTAGCGGTCAGCGAAGATTTGCAGTCGTCAAAAGATAATCTTGAAATCAAAAAGAAATTTAGTAATTCCAAAATATTTGTGGCGTGCGGGATACATCCGTCAAAAGCCCATTTGATTGAACTCGATGCTTGTGTTAATTTGATTCGGGAGAATAAAAATGAGTTGAGCGCGATAGGCGAGATCGGATTGGACTACTGGTACAATTGGGTTAAAAAGAACGAGGATAAAAAAGAAGAGCAAAGAAAAGTTTTTATACGTTTAATTGAATTAGCGAAAGAATTGAATTTGCCGGCGGCGATACATTCTCGCGGGGCGTGGGAAGATTGTTTTGATATTGCGGATAAAGTAGGGATAAAAAATTGTGTTTTTCATTGGTATAGCGGGCCGGTTGAGACTTTGAAGAAAATTATCGGTAAGGGATTTTTTATTTCCGCGACGCCTTCGTTGGAATACAGCCCAGAAGCGCAAAAAGCAATAAAATACGCGCCTTTAGAAAATACTTTGATTGAAACTGATTCCCCGGTTTTCTATAAAACCAAGGACGCTGCTGGTGGATTTACCGCCGAGCCTAAAGATGTTTGGCGGACGCTGAAATTATATTGTGAATTAAAGAATGTGGATTCGGATTTTGCTTTAAATAAATTTAATGAAAATGCCGCCCATGTTTTTAAAATGAATTGCGTTTAAACGAAAGGGAGGAAAAGAATGAAGAAAGCATTAATTGCCATTGTCGCGGTTATCTTGATTGCCACCGGAATATTTGCCTATCTTAAAGTTATTGACCAGCCGTTAAAAGTGGAAGAAATTATTCCCGAACAGCCTTTAGTTTTTATCAAGATGAATAACGTGAAGGAAGCGGTTGATTATCTCAAGAGCTCGAAATTTTGGGCAGTTTTGCATTCGATAAATTATGATAAGATTACAGCAATAAATAAGAATTTGATTATTCCGCAGCAGCTACTCAAACAAATATTTGAGCAAATGTCCAGCCCGGACTCACAATTAATTTTTGATAATTTTCTAAGCCAAGAGATCGCGGTAAGCGTTTATCCGGTCAAATTGGATTATATTGATATTACGGCGATGAATCCGATTGATTTAATCAACGTTTTAAACGATGTTGCCAGCAATGTTTTAATTGTGACCAGGATTAAACCGGAGGCTAAGGTCGCGGAATTATTTGCCGGCACTTTTGCCAAGAGTAAGAATGTCGAGATAAAGAAAGAGGAATATGAAAAGCAGATAATCAATAGTATTCAAATCCAAGGGACCAATTTATTTATTTCCTACGTCCGGATAAAAGATTTGCTTATTTTCGGTCTGGGCGATAAGACGGTCAAAAGAAGCATTGATGTTTATAACCATAAAGATATCGCGCTCACCTATGATAAAAATTATAATGAGGCGAGCAAAAGATATTTGCCAGGCGCGAATGTGGAAAGTTATGTGAATATTTTTAAAGTTTTATATGCTGTTGACGAACTGATAGCCGGTAAACTTCCCTCCGGTAATGCAGATGAATGGAATGTTGTTTTCGATAGTTTTAAAGGCCTAACCTCGTTTAACCTTTCCGCAGCAATAAATGAAAAGGCCAGGATAAAATATTCCATTTCCTTTCAGAAAGAAGAGCTGAATAAAGATGTTGCCGCGTTTTATTTGTGTGAAGAGAGCGACAATGAATCTTTAGCTATGATTCCGTCCGAGGCTTTGGGATATATGTGGATGAATTGCCTTGACCCAAAATATTATTGGGAAAAAATGAATGGTGAGCTTTCCAATTTACCGGAAGATAAAGCCCAAGCCTCTTTTGCTCAAATGCAGGCTATTGAATCAATTCTGGGATTGAGTATAGAAAAAGAATTAATTCCGTCCTTGGGCGATGAGTTTGGCGGTTATCTTTTAGATGTTGATTTAACCGGAGATTTTCCTCTGCCGAAATTAGCCTTGTTTGCGGAGATAAATAATAAAGAAGTTTTCAATAAGGTTTTAGCAAAGTTAACAAATAATCCTATGGTAGTATTGCAAAAAGAAGAATATTCCGGCACGGAAATAAATTATGTGTCGATACCTGTTTCACAGGATTTAAAACCGGCGTATGCCTATATTGGCAAATACTTTGTTTTATCGGCCGATTTGGATTTGTTAAAGAAATCATTGGATGTTTTAAACAAGAAATCTCCCGGGTTGAAAGAGGAAGCTTTCTTTAAGAGCGTTGACGACGGGCTTTCGGCCAAAAACCGTTTAACGCAATATGTTAAATTAGATCTTTTATTGGAACGTTTTAAGAAAATTGTCGGATGGTCGAATGATTTGGCCGATAAAAAAGAGAAAGAGCGCAGGGCTTTTATTTCCGGCTCGCAGAAAAGAGTTAGTGATATGACTGATACTATTGCTCAAGCCAAAGAGGATATTGAAGGCTTAAGGCAAAAAGAAGCTGATTTTAAAAAAGAAGAAGAGGGCTTAATCGCGCAAGGATTGCCGACGGATGAACTTAAAGCGCGGCTAGCGGTTAATGCCGAAGGTATTGCTAGTAGGGAAAAAGAAGTAGCGGCTTTAATCGAACAAAGAGATGGCATTGATAAGGATATAAGAGAATATGAAAATAAAGCCATGCCGATAACATCTGAACAAAGGCGGATTTATATCGACGAGGTTATTAACCCGGTATTTGATGCCTTGGGTAGTATAAAGGCTTTCGGGGCCAAAGTTAACACGGTGGAAAATAGTTTTGATACAACAGCAATTTTTAATATCCAGAATTAGCAGTATGTTGTCGTCAGTGACAAAGTTTATGTCATCGCGAGGAACGAAGCGCTGTCCAATCAGAAGGACAGCGTGTATTCCCGAGCTTCTGCGAGGGGCGAAGTGACGTGGCGATCTCTTTAGTAAAGATTGCCGCGCTAAAAGCAAGAAGCGATGCTCGCAATGACAGATTATAAATGGTGTCTGTTGTACTATCTCAATAATTCGGTAATTAAAAATTAGTAGTTAAGAAATTATCGTATAAAGAGCTGTCATTCCGGCCGAAGTGCCGGAATCCATAACGCTATGCAAATATGTTGATTAAAACAACATGGATTCCTGCATTCGCAGGAATGACATTAATTTTGTTTTCTTAATTTTTACACAAAAGAGTTACCTAATTACTGAGCATGAACATCTGTCCCTATTTTTAAGTTCAAATAGACACTAAGCGTAATTTGGTTTAGAATGTTTTAAAATAGAAAGAAGAATTATGTTTGAAATAGTAAACCGGCAAATATTATCGGAAGGCATAAAAAGGATTGATGTCCAGGCAAAAGATATCGCAAGAAAAGCTAAACCGGGGCAATTTGTGGCAGTCTGCCCGGAAGAAGGCGACGAGAAAATTCCCTTAACCATTGTTGATACGGATACGTCCCGCGGGACGATATCATTTATCTTTCATGAAAAAGGCCAGACTACCGGCAAATTAGGAAGCCTTCCTATAAATGAATCTATCTATTCAATTGTTGGCCCTTTAGGAAGCCCGGCTAGAATTGAGAAGAAAGGAAATGTTATCTGCATCGCAACCGGCGTCGGAATTGCGCAGATTCTTCCCATTGCCCGGGCGTATAGTAAAGAGGGAAGTAAAGTAATCGGGATTATCGGCGCAAAATCAAAGCGTAAATTAATGCTCGAATCGCAAATGCGGATTTGTTGCAATAAGATATTTGTCGCAACCGAAGACGGTTCTTATGAAAGAAAAGGTTTAGCGACGGATATCTTTAAGAAAATTATCAATGAGCAGGAAGTGAATTTGGTTTATGCTATCGGTTCGGTCGAGATGATGGAAGCGGTGTGTTCCGTTACAAAAGAAAAGAAAATAAAAACATTCGTTCAGTTGAACCCGGTTATGGTTGATTGCATGGGGATGTGCGGCTCTTGCCGGGTTAAGGTGGGCGGAGAAATGAAGCATGCCTGTATTGAAGGCCCGGAATTTGACGGGCATAAAGTAGATTTTAAAGAATTTAAAATGCGTACCCAAGCGTTAGAGGAGTTAGACGAATGCCACAGCCACAAATTACAACCCAACCCGCAGAAAAAAGAATCAGGACCTTTAGCGAAGTATCTCTGGGGTTTTCTAAAAGATTAGCGTCCGACGAAGCTAGGCGTTGCCCTCAATGTGCTAATCCGGAATGCATGAAGGCTTGCCCTTTGGGCATAAATATTCCGGGGTTTATCCGCTATTTGCGTGAAGGCAGTGTTAATGAAGCTTATAGCAAAATCCGGGAGAGTAATTGTTTGGCTAGTATTTGCGGACGGATTTGTTCTGCGCCGTGCGAAAAGGCCTGTATTTTAAATAAAGAAAATGCGCCTATTAATATCCGGGCTTTGGAGCGTTTTGCCGGTGATTTCGGAAAAGATAAAGTCACGCGCCTTCCCATTTCAAAAGATAGCAAGAAAATTGCGATTATTGGTTCTGGCCCGTGTGGATTATATTCGGCTTGGGCTTTGATTAAGAAAGGTTACCGGGTTACGGTTTTTGAATCTTTGGAGAAGCCCGGCGGAGTTTTACGTTACGGGGTGCCGGAATTCCGTATCCCGAAAAGGGTTTTAGACAGCGATATTAATGACATCAAAATTGAAGGCTTGGAAATTGTCCCTAATTGTTTCTTCGGCCAAACACTTTCATTTGACGACTTGTTACAAAATGATTTTAAGGCGATATTAATAGCAACCGGCGCGGCAATCCCAAAATACTTGGATATTCCGGGGGTTAATTTAGCCGGTGTTTATTACGGCGAAGAATTCTTAATGCGGGTCAATTTGATGAAATCGAATATTTTCTCCCGGCAGATTCCCACTTTTCCTTTAGGAAATAAAATCGCGATAATTGGTTCCGGCAATACCGCGCTTGATTGCGCCCGGGCCTCGGTGAGATTAGGGCGGGAGGTTACGCTAATTTTCCGCCGTAGTGAAGATGAAATGCGGGTAAAGACAATTGAGCGTGATTATGCTAAGGAAGAAGGAATAAAGTTTGAGCCCTTAACCCGTCCGATTGAAGTTTTAGCTAGTAATAAAAATTTCGTTAAAGGCTTAAAGTGCGTACGCTTGGATTATACCGAGCAAGATGAGAGTGGCAAATGGCAATTGGAAGAAGTTCCGGATTCGCAATTTACAATTGAGGCTGACACTATTGTAGTTGCCGTTGGTCATCGGCCGAATTCGAATATCCAGAAATTCTATCCCTCAATTGAGCTCGACGAAGACGGCTCGATTATGGTTGATGCCGATACGGGAATGACGTCATTAAACGGAGTTTTTGCCGCCGGGAATGTTGTCACCAATGCCCAGCCTTTAATCCGCACGCTCGGAGCGGGCAAAGACATTGCGGATAAGATTGATAATTATTTGAAGGCGCAAAAGAAATAAAACGTGTCATTACGAGGAGTGATGCGACGAAGCAATCTTTTAATAGATTGCCACGCCATAAAAGTTATGGCTCGCAATGACAACAGGAAAAGATATCAAAGATTATGAGAAATACAGTTACTAAGATTCTGCGGATGAAGAAAGCAAACAAGAAAATTGTTATGCTTACCGCTTATGATTATCCTTTCGCCCGAATTTTAGACGAGGCGCAGGCCGATATTGTTTTAATCGGAGATTCTCTGGCTAATGTGGCTTTGGGTTTGGATGCAACGAAAAAAGTCGGGATGCCGGAGATGTTGCATCACGCCAAGGCTGTAAGCCGGGCGGTTAAAAATGCGCTTGTTGTCGCGGATATGCCTTACAGTGCTTATCAAACCAAACCAAATGAATCAGTAAAGAATGCCAAAAGGTTTATCAGAGAAGCAAATTGTGACGCCGTCAAAATAGAATGGTTTAAAGATTGTGCTAAAGTTACTGGCAAGCTCGTTAAAGCTAAAATAAAAGTTATGGGGCACGTCGGATTAACACCGCAGACTGTCAAGAAATTCAAAGTTAGGGGAAGTAGCGCAATTGAAGCTAAGAAAATAATAGCTCAGGCGAAGATGTTTGAGGATGAGGGTTGTTTCGCTATTGTTTTAGAATGTATTCCTGGTGAAGTTGCCAAAATTATTACCAAAGAATTAAGAATTCCTACAATCGGTATTGGCGCGGGCAAATATTGCGACGGGCAGGTCTTGGTTAGCCAGGATTTCTTAGGGCTATTTGACCGGTTCCATCCCCGGTTTGTAAAACAATACGTAAACTTATCCGCTCAAATAAATCAGGCAGTAAATAGTTTTAGCCGTGAGGTTAGAACCGGTAAATTTCCCGACGCTAAACATAGCTATACAATGGATGAAAGGGAATTAAAGAAAATATAATGAAAAGAATTAAAAGGGCACTGGCCCGCAGCCTATTGTTCCTCTGCCGGTTTTTTATCAGAAAAATGCCTTACCCGGTATACAAATTGTTCCAGGACATTTTCATATTTTTAGGCCATTGTTTTCTTTTTCCTTTAAAGAAATTAGCGATGGAGAGCTTGCGTAATGCTTATGCCGGTGAAAAGACGGAAAAAGAATTAAAAGAAATTGCCCGCAAATGTTTTGATAACTTTGGGCGGGGAATGATTGATATGATCTATTTTGCCGACCGGGAGGATGAAACTAAAAGTAAAATCCGGATTGAAGGCAAAGAGAATTTAGATAAAGTTTTGGCGCAAGGCAAGGGAGCGATTATCGTAAGCGCGCATTTCGGAATATTCCTTCTAATGTATTTTAGGCTGGTTATGGAAGGATATAAAACCAATGTTATTATGAGGCGGATGCGCGACAGTGCTTTTGAGCAATATATAACGGATTTCCGTAATGAAAAAGGTTTATGCACGATTTATGCCCTTCCGCAGAGGCAGTGTATTGAAAAATCGTTCCGGGCGCTTCGAAATAATGAGCTTCTTTTTATTATGCTCGACCAGAATTTCGGCGGCGATGGGCGGATCTTTGTTGATTTCTTTAAGAAAGCAGCAGCAACAGCGACGGGGCCGGCTGTCTTTCATCGGAGGACCGGCGCTCCCATAATACCGATGTTTATTATCCGCGAAAATGATACCCACCATAAAATTGTGATTGAAGAGCCGATTAATTACGAAGAAAAAGAAGACCAGGCTGAAGAAATAAAGGTTAACATCCAGAAGATTACAGCTGTCATTGAAAAATATGTCCGTGAGTATCCTTACGAGTGGGGCGGATGGATGCACCGTCGGTGGAAGAGCCAAGCTTAAGGGGACACCATAGGGGACATGATAGTATCGTGTCCCAGGTAAACATTAATGCCATTCCCGTGAATATGGGGATCTAGTATTGTCATTCCCGCGAATGCGGGAATCTAAAAAAGAATTAATAGTATGTTATGGATCCCTGCCTTCGCAGGGATGACAGATATGTTAAAAAAACTTTCTGAAAAAATCGATACAATTCTCTTAGCCTTATCCTCGGATAAGATGTGCCTATTGTTGATTCTTACCGGAATATTTATCCGCACGAAACATTATTTAGATGCGTGTTCGCTTTGGCTGGATGAATCTTGGGTCGCGATTGAAATAATGGCAAAATCATTCAGCGAAGTTTATTTTTATAAGCCGTTTTTTGAAGGATTTTCCCGCCCGCCGATGTTGTTTTCTCTTTTGTCTAAATTTGTTTTAACCCTACTCGGCAACCATGAATTATCATTACGTTTTATCCCGTTTATTGCCTCAATAATTTCTTTATTTCTCTTTCTTGCACTTCTCAAGAAATATCTGGATAAAAGAATGGTTTTTTGGGGGTTATTGTTTTTTGTTTTTAACGATACGGCAATCCGCTACGCTATTGAATTTAAACAATATTCAACGGATTTAATGGTGGCTTTGATTATCCTTTATTCGGCAGATTATCTTAAACGAAAGGATATTAAATATTTAAGAGTTGTTGCCTGGGGTTTTATGTGCGCTGTTTTATTGTTCCTTTCCAACAGCAGTGTTTTTATCTCCGGAGCGGTATTTACGGTGTATTTCTTTGCATATTTTTATAAGAAAGATATGAAAAAAATAATCTGGCTTTTGTATGCTTTTATAATCTTTATATCTTTTGGTTATGCGGTATATTTATTGGCGTTAAAGGGAATGGTTACGAACAAGAAATTGACCGGAATGTGGGCTACGCATTTCCTCCCCGTTGGAAATTATTATGAAATATTTGTATGGCTAAAGAATGAAATACTCCAGATGTTTCAAAATCCGTTAGGGTTGGCTTATCCGTTATTTGGTTTTATTTTGTCAATTCTGGGTTCTATAAGATTATTTAAGAAAGATAAAGAGATTGCGTCTATTTTTATCCTTTCAATCGGATTGACTTTAACTGCCGCTTGCCTGGGAAAATATCCGTTTACTGGGCGGCTCATTTTCTTTCTAGTGCCGGGAATTATTGTTTTGCTGTTTGAGGGGATTTCATTCTTAACGGATATTTTGCCCCGCGCGAAAATAATCGGGCTTATTATTGTGCTCGTTATTTTGTTTCATCCGGTTACGACGGTGTTAGGCCAAATCAAAAGTGACCGGTGTTATGAAGATAACCGGGAGGTGATGCAATATTTTGCGGAAAACTATTCTTCCCGGGATTATATTTTTATCAATGATTCAGCCACGTTTACCTTTAATTATTATCTGGATTATTTTTTAGTTAAAGATCGGATGCATTTATATGATTATCCTTTTGCCAATGGAGAAGGTGGCAAAGTTCTAAAAACCGGCCGCTTTCTTGACCAGGTAAGAAATTGCGGCGGCACGAAATGTTTAGCTATGGATTATCAGTATGACTTGTATCGGGAAGATTATGGTTTTGTAAATATTCTAGCGCCAAAGCCCTATAAAAGGTATTATTCAATCAGTACTTTGCCTAAAGAAATCTTAACTCCGGGGCGGATTTGGATATTCTTTTCGCATCTGCCCAATGACACAAAAGAAGAAGCGCTAAAATTGTTTGATCAGCACGGCAAGCAGATTACCGCTGTTGAAAAGCGTGGTGCCAGCCTGTTTCTTTATGAAATGAATTAAAGTTGCAAAGATAAATATGTGGGACACGATACTATCATGTCCCAAAAGATCCGCAAAAGACCTCTCATTTACCAAATTCTCACTATTTTCTTAATTTTTTTCGCATAATTGTGGAAAAAAGCTAGTTTATAGTGTCCTTAAACTATTTACATTTCTTTTATTAGTATTACTTTTATAAGTATGGGTAGGGGGACACGATACTATCATGTCCCAAAAAATCCATATGAAAGGGCGGAATTAAATGGACATTGAGTGTAAACATTTAAAAAAATGCGGATTTTTAATTAAGTATAAAGAAATAATGCATGTTACCTGCAAAAGTTTCATTAATGATTATTGCAAGGGCCCGTTTACTGACCATTGTAAAAGGAATATGTATCTCAAGGAAAAAGGAAAGTTGCCTCCGGATGAAATGCTTCCGGTTTGATTCTTGTATCTTGTGTCCTGGCCAATTTATTTTGGATGCATTTTTTACCATTAGGTATATAATTACTCCTCAAGAGGCGCATAATTGAATGTGCTTTTATTTTTAACCAAGGAGGAAGAAATGAAGAAAACAATGTATTTAGTAATTTTTGCTTTTGTGTTGTTAGCTTTAGCCGTTCCCGGTTATAAAGTTTTGGCGCAGGGAATGATGGGAAGCCATGAAATTATGATGAATCAGGAAATGATGGGAACAAAAATGATGAACCAGGAAATTACAGGAAACCAGCCTGACGCGGCCGGGCGGATGAAGATGTGGAAAGAAAAAGGGATGCAAAAGATGCATTCTATGTCAAATATGATGAAGCCTAAGGATAAGCCTTATATGGTCGCGACATCCGACGGCGGTGTTGTTATATTAACCGGAAAAAAGCTGGTTAAATATGACAAAGACCTAAATCTTGTTAAGGAAGTTGAAATTAAAAGCGATTGCGGCTGTGCGAAAGATGATGATATGGGAATGATGGGAGATATGCCAAAAGTGCATCATGGTACGATGCAAGGCACTATGATGATGAGTGGCGGAGATATGGCTGCTCCTATTACGGAGGAAAAGAAATAAAATCTTGGGGACAATCGTGTTTCCCTAAAGGACTGGCCGCTGACCACTGGCCACTGATCACTGACCACTGACCACTGATATAAAGGACCTATAAATATGCTCGATTTAATTCCCGGCGGGATTCAGCATTCCAACCTTTTCTTGAGGATGCCTTTGTTTGATGAAATCCATTACGAGGGATTTAAAAGCGGCAAGGTTAGGAAATACAAAGCTATTCACGAAGGCCAGGCGTGCTCGATTCTGGCTTTAAGCGTTATCCGTAAAGACGAAGATATCCTCTGGAGTGCCTTGGAAGATTTAATCAACCGCAGCGTTATTCAGGCGGCAAATGGCGCGCGGGGGAATTATACTTTCGACCTATTAACCGTCGATATCCACTCGGAGACAAAAAAATTTAATCCTAACGAACTCGCCGGAACCATTCTTAACCATTCACGCAAATTAACCCCCGGCGCGGAGCGTTTGGTCAGATACTCGAGCGTTTACGGGATCTTGCAGAAAATAGGCGAGTCCGACTGGGGAAAAATCATCCTCAAAACGTCGATGGAAATTTTCAAGGACAAGCCCACTTATCTGGATTTGTTAGTAAAAGAGCTTATCAAGAATTTTGAATTCAGTAATGACCCCGGGGTTTTGATTTTGCATGATTTAAGCGTAAACCCTATTTTTGACCCCCAAGACACGATGCAACAAAAGCGTTTGTATGAATTGATTAAAAGCCAGATTCCGAAATCAATTGATTTTCCGCCGGAGGTTTATATCCAGGACAAAAACGGCACGAGGGAATTACTGTCGGGGAGTAGAGGGTAGGGGGGAAAGCTGGGGATGGTACTCTGAAAATTCCTTATAAGGGGTGAATAATGAAAATAGAAAGCAGAATATTTAGTGTTTTTTTCTTTCTTTTATTAAAGATAGCAAAAGCTATTCAAGGTGTAATTTCGAATATCTTTTGGTTTGTTTTTGTGAAACCAGCACTTTCTTATGCAAGAATAATAAACACTCAGCGAAATTTACCACATAACAAAGAGCTAAACAGCCAAAATCCGTACGTTGTGTTGGATACATTGTTTTTATCCCATAGGCTCTTACTCAAATATTTAAAGTTTGTTTTTAAGCTAAACTCAGTAATTAACGGTGTTGTTTCTCGATATTATGCATATTCAAAACTGTTGACCTGGAATGAGAACATTCCTGTTATTGGGTTTAAAGAAGACAGAACTACATTTGCCATACAATTACTTTTTGAGAAAAGGGAAAATGGGGCACGGGCCGTGGATATGATATGGTTGGTTACGAACAAGGTGAAAG
Organism: Candidatus Omnitrophota bacterium; assembly: GCA_022703565.1. Lineage (GTDB taxonomy): Bacteria > Omnitrophota > Gorgyraeia > Zapsychrales > Zapsychraceae > JADFZM01. Next base: position 3,684 of record JAKLDK010000008.1, on the reverse strand, counting down.
GTAATTTCAAAATATTGTCAAAAGAACCAAAAAGTATGAATGGCGGCAAAGAGGAAGTTATAATTAAATGCGTGTGGTTATCAGGTGAGAATATTGGTGAAATTTTTGAACTCGATAAGAATTTCTATAGTTATTTTGCCAAAAGAAAAGAATTCCCGATAAGTTCTGTTTATTCTCCTCCTAAATTACTTGTATACCTTTTAGAAATTTCAATGTCGGCAGGTGCTGTGCTTGCTTTTGTTCAACTGGCTAGTGGGGGATGGAAGATTCTCTCAAGTTTTCTATTTCCATAAAAACATTTTTGGGACGCGCACTAAAAGATATTTTGTAAAAAAGGAAATTAATAAATGAAAGAAACTATAACTATTAACTTGGCGGAAATTCTTGGTTTATTAAAAACTGTTAACGTAGTAAAATATTTGATTTTTGTCCTGGTCTTAACTGTTTTTGTTAGGCTTATTTTAAACTTTTTTAAGACATTGTTCTTGGTGACACGTACCATACATGTCCCCAGTCGTTAAATTAGGAAGGAGGCGTCATGGTTTTATTGTTTATTAAAGCTATGCTGGTAGGGCTGGTAGGTTTTTTAATTTTAGGAATTGGCAATGAAATAATATTTCAATTTCATACACATTTATATGATAAATTTGTGGAAAAAGAAGTTCCTCAGAAAGCACGGTGGTTCTCATTTTTACGTGATCTATTTAAACAAAAGAAGGATAGTCAGGATAAAGAAAATGATTATCAGGATAAAGAAGTTGTACGTTGGTTATCATTTTTTGAAAGTTCGGCTTATGCCGTTGCTTATTATTTAGGGCATCCTCAATTTATTGTACTATGGCTTACAGTTAGAGCTATTGGAAGGTGGGCTCCAAAAGGGCCAAAATCCATTGTTGATTGTAAAGAAGGAATTAGTGAATTGGAAAAAGTAAAAAGAAAAAAAGCAGAAATTAATCTTTATCTTGTCGGGAATTTATTAACAATTTTATTTGGTGTTTTTACAGCTTTAGTACTACATATAGTTTGGGGGACTAGTTCGGGGTAGTTCGGGAGAGTCCCGGAAGAGTCTCGGGGACGCGTACATAATCGGCGGAATCCCGGGGACGCGTACCTGATTATATCGTCGGGGACAGGCTTAAACGAAAGTCGGGATTGTTCACAAAGACCCTAATAGAAAAGGAGAGAAAGCATGTGTATATTATATTCAAATGAACTTTTAAGATATTTACTTGGCTTTGCGCTTTTGATAATTGGAAATATTTTGGTGCGACATTTTTATTCATATTTACGAAATAAATATTTAATCAAAGGGGCTGACAATATACCATATCAAAGAGCAATTGCTTTGCTAGGATATTTAGAAAGTTTTACATATGCAAGTGCTTATTATTTAGGCCATCCTCAATTTATTGCAGTATGGCTTGGCGTTAAAGCAATTGGAAGGTGGTCTCCTAACGGCCCAAAATCGTTTGTCGATTTGATTAAAGAACTAGAGATTTGCGAAAATGATAGTCCTGAAATAAAAGAAAAAAAGAATATGGAAATACGAGAAAGAAAAAATGCGGAAATTAATCTTTATCTAATAGGAAATTTGTTGTCGATAATATTGTCGGTTATGGTAGCTAAAATTTTGAAAATGCTATAGAGCGTGTGCGCGAGTTTCGGGGACATATACCTCATTAAGTAATTGAGCCTGTGTCTCTGGAATTTTACAAAATACATAGGGATATAGATTTGAGGAAAGAATGCAAATGAGGGTAAGATGAAATCAGAAATTTGTCAAAAAATATTAGAGCGTATAAGAAAAGAAAAACCAAATTTTAACAAATTAGCTAAGGGTGTTGTCTTTAAAAATGTGGCACATCAAAAAGCTGTTCAAGTTTATTCTTTTGAACTATTAGAACAAGAAATTATACGTCTTTTGAAGTTTGAAAAGTTTGAAAATACAGCAAAAAAGTTATTAGAGCTAATCAGAAAAAGAGATGTACCGGCAATCCTTAAGGTTTTTGAAATTTTAGATCCTCAATTGGAAGATTATTGCGCTTCTATAAGAGAAAATGAGAATAAGGCTGAAGAAGAAATTATAGAATTAAAACCAGGTGTTTGTGGATGCACCGTGAATTTAAAGGCTATTTGGAGAATAATTTTAAAGAAATTATCATAGGTGAATCCAGGGCGTGGTAATCACGTGGACGGATTTTCAAGGGGTACACGTTCTGATTGATTTGATGGAACATGTCCCTGGAGACACTGATTGAGAGATTCCTGCCTGCGCAGGAATGACAGAAATAATCAGGGATGACAGGCTTATGCCAAAGAAAATAAATAAATCCGACGGGTATAACGCGCTGGTTGAGAAAATCAGGCGTGAAATATCCGAAACTGAAACCCTTATCAAACGCCGCACCGCCGAGAGTTACTGGAAAATCGGCAAATTTATCCACGAGAATATCCTCCTTAATCAAGGCCGGGCACATTACGGGGCAAGGCTTTTTGAAAGGCTGGAAAAAGATGTCGAACGGGACAAGGCCACTTTGCAAAGGACGGTTAGATTTTACCGGGCTTACCCAATTCCCGCCGATCGGCGGGAATTGACATGGAACCATTATCGCGGGTTAATAACAATCCAAGACCAAAAAGAGCGTCAAGAGGTTGAAGAGAAAGCTTTGCGCAATAATTGGGATTCCGTCGACCTCGAGAACTATTTATCCCAAAGGCGCAAGGAAAAAATATTGGAAAACTCGGCCAATAAGCCGGCGGTGAAATTATCCGATGAGCGTGGCGTGCTTTTTACCTACCAGGTTTTGGAGCCGGAGTATATTACCAAAAGTGAAGAAAAGCTGGTAATTGATTTGGGCTTTAAATTTTTGATTCACTCCGGGATAAAGGGTTTAAGGCTTAAATCCGGCGATATTATTGACTCGCTTAAGAAAAATGACGCCTACTCTTATGCCAAATCTTCCTCGGGCAAAAAAAGCCTCTACACTTATAAGGCGTTTATTGAAAGGATAGTAGACGCGGATACATTTTGGCTGAATATTGACGTTGGTTTCAGCTGTTTTTCGAGGCAGAAGGTACGTTTAAGGGGCATTGACGCGCCGGAATTGTCGACGAAAAAAGGAATTGAGGCCCGTGAATTTGCCGAGAAAAGGCTCAAGGGCGCGGATTTTATAATTGTTAAGACATATAAAAATGATAAGTACGACCGCTATTTGACTGACGTTTTTTACCTGCCGGGCGAGAAGAGCGAGGAAAAAGTTTTAAAGGAAGGAATTTTTCTAAACCAGGAGCTCTTAAATAACGCGCTGGCTGTTGAGATGAAAGAATAATGATGGGAAATGATTGAGGAGACACGCGCCTGTCCTTTTTATATTCCCTCTCCAAAAAGACGCTTGCATTTTCTTATTCTTTTGTTAGAATAAAAACTCAATATTTTTTAATTAGTATAATTTATATATATAGCTCTATATTTATGTGCTGATGTTGTCATTAGCAGTGATTTTTAGAGTGTCATTCCCGCGAATGCGGGAATCTTTAAAAGAATTAATTTTGTAGGGATCCCTGCCTGCGCAGGGATGACATAAAAAAAACTATGTCCGAACAAAAACCAGTTACTAACGACGCAATGGAAAAGATAGTTTCGCTCTGTAAAAGGCGCGGATTTATCTTTCAATCTTCCGAAAT
>JAKLDK010000079.1 GCA_022703565.1 Candidatus Omnitrophota bacterium | reverse complement strand
AAAGAACAATTGAAAAATAATATCTTAGTTGTTGATGACGACCCTGTTTTGGTGAAAATGTTAGAGAGCCGGCTTCAGGCTAATGGTTATAATACGGTTGTGTCTACCGAAGCCTCCGAAGGCCTGCAGATTGCAATTGATGATAACCCCAGCCTAATCATCTTAGACGTGATGATGCCTATAATAAACGGCTACAATTTCTGCCGTTTGTTAAAATCGCAGCAAAACAAAAAGCAAATTCCGATAATTTTTCTTACCTCGCGTGACCAAAAAGATGATTTTGAAATAGGCAAAGAAATGGGCGCGGATGCCTATTTGACCAAACCGGTTAATATTGATGAGTTATTAGCAACAATTAAAAAGTTTATTGTTTAAAATGTTAAAATACTTTGAACAATTAGGGCATAAGTTAATTGAATGGATAACGATTGCGCGGGAATTTATCCGTTTGTTTTTTGAGACAGTTTTCTGGCTGATTGTCGGTCCTTTCAAAGATAAGCCGGTGAATTTCAAGTCATTATTCTTCCAGATGGTTTTTATGGGTGTCAATTCTATAATAATTGTTTTCTTCGTTACTTTCTTTACCGGAGTTGTACTTGCGATGCAAGCTGCGCCGCAGTTAGATAAAATGGGAGCGGTCATTTATGTTTCTAGTTTAGTTTCAATTTCAATTTGCCGGGAGCTAGGACCGGTTTTAACTGCGTTAGTTATTGCCGGACGTATCGGCGCGGCTATTACTGCAGAAATTGGTTCAATGAAGGTTAATGAACAGATTGAAGCCTTGGAAACAATGGCAATTAGCCCGGTTCGTTATTTAGTTGCGCCAAAATTCTTAGCCTTGGTTATTATGCTTCCCTGTTTAACCATTATCGGCGATGCTTCAGGAATCTTCGGCGGGTATGTTGTGGGTACAACTAGTTTAAAAATTAATGCGGGCCTTTATTTGCAAACTACTTGGAAATTCTTAAGCCGTAAAGATATTTATACCGGGCTTTCCAAAAGCGTTGTTTTTGCCATGATTATTGCTCTGGTTGGTGCTTATCAGGGCTTAAAAACCAAAGGTGGAGCGGTTGGGGTCGGCCGGGCAACAACAATTAGTGTTGTAACTAGTTTTATTTTAATAATAATTGCGGATTGTATTTTAACCGGAATATATTTCTTTTCCGATATGTAAGTGTGATTATGCCAGAAAAAGAAATTGCCATATCGATTCAAAATCTTACTAAAATCTTAGGCGGAAGAAAAGTCCTGGATAATGTTTCTTTTGATATTTACCGGGGAGAAATATTTGTTATCATGGGCGGCTCCGGCCATGGCAAAAGTACTCTTTTAAGGAATATGACCGGGGCCTTAATCCCGGATTCCGGCAAGATTTTATTTAACGGGCAGGATTTACTTAAGTTATCAGTTGCCGAGAGGGAACGGGTTCAGCGAAGGTTTGGCATGAGTTTTCAATCATCTGCTTTATTGGATTTCTTAAATGTTGAGGAAAATGTGAGCTTGCCGTTGGTTGAGCATACAAAATTATCGCCGAAGGTTATCGATATTATTTCTAAAATGAAATTAAGTTTGGTCGGGCTGCAAGGATTTGAGAAGTATTATCCGAGTGAATTATCCGGCGGGATGAGGAAGAGGGCCGGTTTAGCACGGGCAATTGCGATGGATCCGGAAGTGGTGTTTTACGACGAGCCGACAGCTGGATTGGATCCGGTTGTTTGCGCGGTTGTGGATCAATTAATTCTAGATTTGACTAGAAAACTTAAACTAACCTCTATTGTGGTTACGCATAATATGGAAAGTGTTTTTCGTATTGCTGATAGAATTGCTATGGTTTTTAAAGGAAAAGTTGAGCAGATTGGCACTAGAGAAGAAATACGCAATTCTAAAAATCCGATTGTGCAGCAATTTATTAAGGGCGAATTAGAAGGCCCCATTCAAATAACATAGGAGCTAGAATATGGTTAAAATGAATAATGAAATGAAGGTCGGGTTAATGGTTTTTCTTTGTATGATTATTTTGGCATTTCTGACAATAAAAGTTGGCGTCTTTAACATGAAAAAAGAAGGCTATAATGTTACGGCAATATTTAAGAATGTTAAAGGCATTGAAACCAATTCGCCGGTTATGTTTAATGGATTTGAAGTGGGCTTGGTTGAAGGGGTGAAAATAAATGATGATGGCAAGCAAACGAATATGGAACTGAATATCTGGCTTAAAAAAGAAGCTAAATTAAGAGAAGGTGTTATAGTAACAATTAAGAATTTAGGATTTATGGGTGAGAAATACATTGATTTCACTTCCGGAGAGGTGAGCGGGGAATTCTTAAAGCCCGGGGCATTATTAGTTGGGAAAGAGCCGCCGGATTTTGAGAATTTAATTGAAAAAGGCGAAGAAATCGCTAAACATATTAATGGTATAACTATCAATATCGAAGAAAGATTGGATAAAAACAAACAGCAGATTGACGATATTGTGACGAATTTAAATTCCACCTTAGCCAATGTTAGTTCAATAACCGGTAACGTGGATGAGCGTTTAAAATTAAACCAGACAAAAATTGATGAAATTGTTGGTGATTTGCATTCTGTCTCATCTAATTTAGAAGAAATGAGCTTGGATTTGAAGACAAATCCTTGGAAGCTTTTATATCGTCCGAAGAAGTAGGTTTATATAATGTCATATAAATGCCCTGTTTGCGGGGAACAAATAAAACGCGATTTAACTGCATATATTGACCATACCGAGAAGCATATCATTGATGAAATCAAAGGCAATCATCCTGATTGGGTAGAGAAAAATGGTCTTTGTCATAAATGCCTGAAATATTATAGAAACCAAATGAAGGGAGAAAAAGATGTTTAATCAAGTTTTGATCGCTGGAATTAGTTTTGTCTTGGTTGTATCTTTGCAAACTAATTCAAACGCTGCAGACGCAAAGGTAGAAAAAGGTAAAAAGGTAAAAGTTGAATATACTTTAACTGTCGACGGTAAAGTGGTAGATTCATCTGAAGGGAAAGAGCCTTTATCTTATGTGCAGGGTGAAGGCCAATTAATTAAAGGTTTTGAATCGCAAATTGAGGGAATGAAAGTCGGCGAATCAAAGAAGATTGTTGTTGCTCCAAAAGATGGTTATGGCGACTCGGTTCCTGATGCGATTAAAGAATTTCCAAAAGATAAATTTCCGGCTGAACCGCCAATGCAAGTAGGAATGGTGGTTGAGTTTAATTCTCCGGACGGGAATACGATTCCTGGAATCATTAGTGAAATTAAAGATACCGGTATTATGGTTAATTTTAATCATCCTTTAGCCGGTAAAACCTTGAATTTTGACGCCAAGGTTGTGGGAATTGAATAAATAAATATTGCCGCAGGTCACTGGTCACACGTCACAAGGATTTGATTGTTTTTATATGTGGTTTGTGGCCTGTGGCTTGAGGCTATTTTTTTAAGTAGGCCTGTCTTTTTGTTTCCGGGAATTTTTCAATTGCGTATCTAAGCATAGTTCGTGGCATATTTTTGTAGCGGTTTTTAAGAAAACCTTCTTCCACCTTCAAATCGCGCTTGCCTATTTCCCTTAGCATCCATCCGACGGCTTTATGGATCAAATCTTCTTCATCTTGCAAAAGTATTTCCGCGATCTGCAATGTTTCTTTAAATTGTCTTTGTTTGATCATATGAAAGGTAGAAATAATGGCAATTCTTCTTTCCCAAAAGTTTTTTGATTTTGCAAGCTTAAACAAAATCGATTTGTCTTTATCAAGGATATAGTTTCCGACAATATATTCCGCCGAAAGATCGACAAAATCCCAGTTATTGATGTATCTGGTGTGTTTAAGATAGCTTTTGTGAATTTTTGTTTTAGTTTTATCATCGCCTTTAATAAATTTTTCTTTAAGAATGAATAAAGACAAGAGGCGTTCTTCGTGAAATTTAGATTTCAACAATTTCAAAACCTCGTTTAAAGGCATTTGCCAAAACATTTTTGCAACCTGCCTTACTTGCGGGACTTTTATTCCTAAAAATATATCGCCTTCGCCGTATTCGCCGGGCCCGGTTTTGAAAAATCTTTGCAGGATTTTTGCTCTCTCTGCGTCGGAGAATTTGTGAAGTTCGTTTCTAGCCAAAATCGCGTTCATAACTATTAGCATAATATTTAGTATTTATATTTTAGTTGCAGTATTTAAAGAAAATTGTATAATGCGTTTTGCTTAGATAAGAAGTTATCATTTGAAGTATTTTAAATCAATATATTTCTTTTTAAATGTTTTATTGGTAAATGGATAATAAAGAATTTAAATATATATTTGGCCCGGTTTTTTCGTGGCGTTTGGGCGTTTCGGTTGGTATTGACCCCATTTCGCAAAAAGATAAGGTCTGCAATTTTGATTGCCTATATTGCCAGTTAGGCGAAACTTTCCAGAAAACAAACACCAGGAAAATATTTGTTCCAACCCAAGATATTATCGAAGAAATAAAATTATTTCCGGCAAAAGATTTTGATTATTATACCTTTTCTTCTCGAGGAGAGCCGACTTTAGCTCTTAACTTGGGGGAGATTATCCGAGAAATAAAAAAAATAAAAAAAGAAAAAGTTGCGGTTATAACGAATTCATCCTTAATTAACGATCCCGATGTCCGTCGTGATTTGTCTTTTGCCGATTTTGTATTGTTAAAAGTTGATGCTTTTGACCAGGAATCGTTCGAAAAAATAAACAGGACTTATGGCGATGTGAAGCTTGCTGATGTTATCGACGGAATTAAAGAATTTAGAAAAACATACCGAGGGAAGTTGGGCCTGCAGATAATGTTTTTCAAGGAGAATGAAGAGCATGCAAAAGAAATTTCTGATTTGGCAAAAACGGTAAAACCTGACCAAATTCAGATAAATACTCCCTTAAGAGAGAATAGCTATAAGCCATTGCATGCCAATAGTTTAGATAAGATTTGTGGCTACTTTAAAGGGTTGCCTATAATATCTGTATATGATAAAGACAAGAAAGAAGTAATGCCAATCAGCGACGAGAAAACATCTTTAAGACATGGAAGAAATAAAAAATTCGACGAGACAATATAATTTTGAAAAACACCATATATAGTGCAAAAAAATGCTTGACACACAAGATATAGTGCATATAATGATAAATAAAGCCACCCAAATGGCAAATAAAAAATGCATCCTTAACCAGCAACGAATACATCAAATTAGGGGGAGGAGACATCAATGAAGAAGAGCCAGGTCTTAACCAAGATTGTCAAACGCAACAATGCCCAAGAAGATTTTAACCCCAGTAAAATTGCTAATGCTATTCGAAAAGCTGGCGAAGCTACTGGCGAGTTTAATGAAGACTCGGCTCAGAATTTAACAATCCGCGTTATCAATATTGCCCAGCAAATTTTTACCGACCGTTATCCGGATGTCGAAGAGATACAGGATATTGTTGAAGAAGTATTAATTTCCTCTCCTTATAAAAAGACAGCTAAAGCTTATATTATTTACCGTGATCAACATAACAAGATTCGTGAAATTGCTTCCAGGAGCAATGTCGAATTAGTTGACCAATATCTGGAAAAGATTGATTGGAAGGTTAATGAAAATAGCAACATGTCATTTTCTCTTCAAGGGCTTAATCAATATATTTCGTCAGAATTAAGCAAAGTTTATTGGCTCAATAAAATTTATCCTCCGCGAATCAAAGAATCCCACCATAACGGGGATTTCCATATTCATGATTTAGGCTTGTTAAGCGTTTATTGCGTTGGTTGGGATTTGCAGGATTTGTTAACCAGCGGGTTTAAGGGCGCGGAAGGGAAAATGGAATCAAAACCGGCCAAGCATTTAAGAAGTACTTTAGGCCAAATTGTTAATTTCTTCTATACTCTGCAAGGCGAGGCTGCCGGAGCGCAGGCATTTTCCAATTTTGACACATTGCTTTCACCCTTTATCCGTTATGATAATCTTTCTTACAAAGAATTAAAACAAGCTTTACAAGAATTTGTTTTTAATATTAATGTACCGACTCGCGTTGGCTTCCAAACTCCATTCACAAACATTACTATGGATTTACAGCCGCCTAAACATTTTGCCGATCAGCCAGTTATTATTGGCGGGGTTCCGCAAAAAGAAACTTACGGCGAATTCCAAAAAGAAATGGATATGTTTAACCGCGCATTTTTGGAAGTTATGGTCGAAGGCGATGCCAAGGGCCGTGTATTTACATTCCCCATTCCGACTTATAACATTACTTCTGATTTTGATTGGGAAAATAAGAATTTAGATATGCTTTGGGAAGTAACTGCTAAATATGGCATTCCTTATTTCTCTAATTTCGTTAATTCTGATATGTCGCCGGAAGATGCCAGAAGTATGTGCTGCCGCCTGCGTTTGGATAACCGTGAATTAAGAAGCCGGGGAGGCGGGTTGTTCGGAGCGTCACCTTTAACCGGTTCAATCGGTGTTGTAACTTTAAATATGCCGCGCTTGGCTTATTTGTCTTCCAGTGAAGAAGATTTCTTAAAGAGAATCGAAGATAAAATGATTATCGCCAAGGAAAGTTTGGAAATCAAAAGAAAAATCTTAGAGAAATTTACTGATGAGGATTTGTATCCTTATATGAAGTTTTTCTTAAGGAAAGTTAAGGAACGTTTTGGCCAATTCTGGAAGAATCATTTTGCGACAATCGGATTAGTTGGAATGAATGAAGCCTGTTTAAATCTAATCGGCGAGAGTATTGCCTCCGAAAAAGGCAAGGCCATGGCCGGGCGTGTGTTGGATTTTATGCGTAATAAATTGCTTGAATTCCAAGCAGAAACTGGAAGCATTTATAATTTGGAAGCTACACCGGCGGAAGGCGTATCATACCGCTTAGCGCAAGTTGATAAAAGCGTGCATGATGATATTATCTGCGCCAATGAAAAACAATTCCGGGAAGGCAAGGAACCTTTTTATACCAATTCAACTCATCTGCCGGTAAATCATACGAGTGACATCTTTGAGGTTTTAGACCATCAAGATGATTTACAGATTAAGTATACCGGAGGAACGGTTATTCACGGATTTGTCGGCGAAAAAATTACCTGCGTTAAGAGCTTAAAAGAACTTATCAAAACCATTTGCCATAAATACCGTTTGCCTTATTTTACAATTACGCCGACATTTAGTGTTTGCCCGAATTGCGGATTTATCGCCGGTGAACACCATAATTGCCAAACCTGTTCGAGCGAATGCGAAGTATATTCGCGTGTGGTCGGATATTTAAGGCCGGTTAAGCAATGGAATAAAGGTAAACAGCAGGAATTTTTAAATCGTAAGACTTATAAGATTAATGATATCGAAGTAAAAACAGATTGCCGGAGTTGCCAATAAATGAAAATAGGCGGGCTTTTAAAATTCTCGTTAATTGATTTCCCTGGTAAATTATCCGCTGTTATTTTTACCCAAGGATGCAATTTCCGTTGCCCGTACTGTCATAATTCTGAATTAGTTTTACCCGAAAAGATGCAAGCCCCTATCCCTGAAAGTGAAGTTTTAGCTTTCTTACAAGAACGTCGTGGGAAGTTGCAAGGAGTTGTGGTTACCGGCGGAGAACCCACGCTACAAAACGATTTGATTGATTTTATGCAGCAAATCAGGGATATGGGCTTTTTGTTAAAATTAGATACCAATGGCAGTAACCCGGAAGTATTACGTGAGATAATTCATTTGGGATTGGTTGATTATGTCGCGATGGATATCAAGGCCCCGATGGATAAATATGAATTTGTTACCGGAGCCATGGATATTGAAGCAAAAATAAAAAGAAGTATTAATATTATTTTAACCTCACAACTCGAGCATGAATTCCGCACGACACTTGCCCCTAAGCTTGTTTCCCGGGAAGATATCGAGAAGATAAAGCCTTTAATTAATGGCTCAAACCGCTATGTCGTTAAGAATTTTATCCCCGGAGAAAATGTCTTAGACCTTAATTTAGCCAAAGAGCCGGTTACTCCCTACCGCGAAGAAATAATCCAACTGCAGAAAATGTTTAATGTCTAAAGATTGATAAACTCCAGATGTCTCTGTTTTTTTAATAAATGAAATAAAAATATTGACAAATAATCCATTCTGTATAATACTGTATACATGAAATTGGAAGTAACGAGTAAAGAGTTAGAAGCCATTCGGGAAATCCGCAATTCTGTAATGCGTTTTGGACGCTCTCCTTCAGTCCGTGAGCTTATGACTTCAATGGGTTATCGTTCTCCGCGTTCCGCTTCCTTAATAATAGATAAATTAATCAAAAAAGGTTTTATCCGCCGTAAAGAAGGCGGTACATTGCAATTTATTAAAAGTTTAGACGATGATACCGCAAGGGCGCAGACTGTTGATGTTCCCTTGGTTGGCGTTGTTGCCTGCGGAACTCCGATTTTAGCGGAGGAAAACGTTGAAGCCAGAATCCCGGTTAGTACAAAATTAGCCCGGCCACCGTATAAATATTTCTTGCTGAAGGCCAAAGGCGATTCGATGAACCAGAAAGGGATTAATGACGGCGATTTGGTTTTAGTTAAACAACAAGACACTGCCGAGAATGGACAAAAAGTAGTTGCCCTTGTGGATAACTATGAAGCTACTTTAAAAAAATTTTATAAAGAAAAAAATTATATAAGACTACAGCCTGCGAATAA
>JAKLDK010000078.1 GCA_022703565.1 Candidatus Omnitrophota bacterium | reverse complement strand
TGTTGTTTATATCGGCGACGGAAACAATGTTTGCCATTCATTACTTATCGGCTGCGCGAAGACGGGTATGAATATGACTATCGCGACACCGAAAGGTTATGAACCGAACAAAGACGTTGTCAATGAGGCTTTGGAATGCGCTAAAAAATCCCAATCAAAGATTAGCATCATTAACGATCCTAAAGAGGCGGCTAAGAATGCCGACGTAATTTATACTGACGTTTGGGTAAGTATGGGGCAAGAAGCTGAAACCGAAAAACGATTACAGGATTTTCAAGGTTATCAAATAAACAAAGATTTGGTCAAGAATGCAAAATCAGATTTTATCTTTATGCATTGTTTACCGGCGCACCGCGGCCAAGAAGTAGCCGCGGAGGTTATGGACAGCAAGAATTCGGTTGTTTTTGACCAAGCCGAAAATAGATTGCACACTCAAAAAGCAATTATGATATTTCTTTTTAAGAACAGTTAAGGAGAGACGATGAAAAAACTAGTTTTAGCATATTCCGGCGGGTTAGATACCTCCTGCGCGATTAAATGGTTAAAAGATAAAGGTTATGATGTTGTCGCGTTTATTGCCGATGTCGGGCAAAACGAAGATTTTGAAGAAATAAAAAAACGGGCTTTAAAAACCGGGGCGTCAAAGGTCTATGCTTTAAATTTACAAAAAGAATTCGTCGAAGAATACGTTTTTCCCGCGCTTAAAGCTTGTGCGGTTTACGAAAATAAATATTATTTGGCTACCGCGCTTTCTCGGCCTTTAATCGCGAAATACCAGGTACAGGTCGCGCAAAAAGAAAATGCAATTGCAATCGCTCACGGCTGTACCGGAAAAGGAAATGACCAGGTACGTTTTGAGGTAACGGCCCGGATATTAAATCCGACGCTCGAGATAATCGCACCGGTACGCGAATGGGAATTTAAAACACGCGAGGAAGAAATTGATTACGCGCTTAAGCATAAAATACCTTGCAATGTTACAAAGAAAAGCCCATATAGCGTTGATATTAATTTATTTGGCCGCAGCATTGAATGCGGCAAGCTGGAGGATCCGTGGGTTGAACCGCCGGAAGAAATTTACTTCTTGACCCAAAACCCGCTAAATGCGCCGAATAAACCGACTTATATTGAGCTTGAGTTTGAAAAAGGGATTCCGACAAAAATTAACGGGAAGAAATATTTGCCGGTTGAATTGCTGCATACTTTAAATAAAATTGGCGGGCTTAACAGCGTCGGGCGCGTAGATATGGTCGAGAACCGCCTGGTTGGAATTAAATCACGGGAAATTTACGAGAATCCGGCCGGAACAATTTTGCATACCGCCCATAACGAGTTAGAAACTCTTGTTCTAGACCGGGAGACATTGCATTACAAACAAGGATTATCTTATAAATACGCGGAAATGGTTTATTACGGGCTATGGGAAACTCCTTTAAAAATTCAGCTAGATAAATATTTTGATAGCGTGCAGAAACAAGTTACCGGGACAATCAGGCTAAAATTATACAAAGGCACTTGTACTGTTGTCGGAAGAAAATCAAAATATTCACGTTATAAAGAATCAATGGCAACTTACGGCAAAGGTGATAAATTCGACCAAAAGCTAGCCGAAGGCTTTATAAAGCTTTGGGGAACACCGTACCAAAAATAAGGAAAAACAAATGAAAAAACTTTGGGGAGCACGATTCAATAAAGGAACCGACGAATTAGCCGATAAATTCAGTTTTAGTTTATCTTACGATAAAAGACTGGCAAAATACGACTGCCAGACGGGAATAGCGCATACCCAAATGCTTATAAAGTCAGGAATTATAAACAAAAAAGACGGCAACGAAATCATAAAAGGCCTTAAAACAATTGCCGGCAAAATACAAAAAGGGGCTTTTAAATTTGATTCCAAAGCCGAAGATGTGCATACCAACATCCAGCAAGCACTTAAAAAAATAATTGGCGAGCCGGCCGATAAATTGCATACTGCCCGCTCAAGAAACGATTTAATCGTGACTGAAATGAAAATGTACTGTAAGGAAGAATTGGCTAACATTATCAGCCATATTAACGCATTGCAAAGATCAATTGTCCGGTTCGCTTATGATAATAAACAGACCGTTATTCCGGCTTACACGCATTTGCAAGCAGCACAGGTAGTTTTACTGGCACATTTTATGCTGGCTTATGTCGAGATGTTTGAACGCGACAAGGGGCGCTTGCTTGATTGTATTTTAAGAACCGATGAATCGCCCCTGGGAAGCGGTGCTTTATCCGGGACATCTTTGCCGATAAAAAGAGAGTTAACCGCCGAATCGCTGGGATTTTATAAGCCGACGGAAAACAGTATTGATTCGGTAAGCGACCGCGATTTTATCGTCGAGGCTCTAGCGGATATGGCTATAATTGCCATGCATATATCCCGTATTGCCGAAGACATTATAATTTGGGCGACGGCCGAATTTCGGTATGTAGACATTGACTGGTCATTATGCACCGGCTCATCAATTATGCCGCATAAAAAGAATCCGGACATTGTCGAGCTTATCCGGGGTGAAACCGCAAAACTTTACAGCAATCTTAACGAAATATTAGTTTTGCTTAAAGGTTTACCGATGACTTACAATCGCGATTTACAGCTTGATAAACTACCCTTGTTTGAATCAGTCGATAAAATAAAGGAAATCCTGGTTTTAATGTCCAAGCTTTTTGAAAGCTTGAAGGTAAACAAGAAATCGATCGATGCCCGGGTAAAAGACGAAACATTCTTTACTGTTGATATTATGGAATACTTAATCAAAAAAGGTGTTTCGTACCGCAAAGCCCATGACATTGTCGGGAAAATTGTAAAGGAATGTTTGGATGAAGGGAACTCGATAAATAATTTATCCGTTAACCAATTAAAAAGTTACGCGAAAGAATTCGATTTAGACGTAAAAAAACTTCTAAACCCTGAATCTTCTGTTAAAATTAAAAAATCTTACGGGTCAACCAACCCGGCATTGGTTGAAAAACAATTAAAGAAATGGAAGAGCATTTTAAATGGCTGATTTTAGATTTACAAATAAAGAACTGTATTGCGAAGGATTAAAAGTCTCAACAATTGCTAGTCGCGTTGGCACGCCTTTTTACCTATACAGCTATCATAAATTGGTTACTAACTTTAACGAAATAAAAAAGGCTTTCAGCCCGATAAATCCCTTGGTTTGCTTTGCCATGAAATCAAATGATAATATGGCGGTTATTAAGGCGCTGGCAAAGGAAGGTGCAGGTTTTGATATCGTCTCTGGCGGTGAATTGCAAAAAGCTTTACTCGCCCAAGCTGACCCTAGAAAAATAGTTTTTGCTTCTGTCGGGAAAACTGATGAAGAAATTATTTTAGCCATCAAAAACGGCATTTTATTCTTTAACGTCGAGTCCGAGCCGGAGCTTGTAGAGATTAATCGCTTAGCGAAAAAGTTAAACAAAACCGTGCAAGCAGCTTTGCGAATTAACCCGGATGTTAGCGCGGCAACACACGACAAAATAACAACCGGCACTTTGCAAAAGAAGTTCGGAATCGACCTTAAAACAGCTTTAAGGATGATAAAAAGTTCAAGCAAATATTCTTCGGTTAAGATTAAAGGCTTACATATACATATCGGCTCGCAAATAACAACCGTTGAACCTTATGTTAAAGCTCTAAGCAAAGTATCTTCTTTTATTGAGGAGGTTAGAGCTGCTGGCGGAAAATTAGAATATTTAAATCTCGGAGGCGGAATCGGAATCTCATATACTGGAGAAAAAGTTCCGCAACCAAAAGATTATGCCCAAAGATTGCTGCCGATATTAAAGAAAGTTGGCTTAAAAATTATAATTGAACCGGGTCGGTACATTTCAGCGACAGCCGGTATTTTCGTTACTAAAGTAATATTTGTCAAAGATAACGGAGTTAAAAAATTTGTAATTGTTGATGCGGGCATGAATGATTTGGTGCGGCCATCTTTGTACGACGCGTATCATGAAATTATTCCTTTAAAATCAACCAGAAACAAAAGAATAAAAGTTGATGTGGTCGGACCAATCTGCGAAAGCGGAGACTTTTTTGCCCATGGCCGCATGCTGCCAGAATTAAAAAGAGGTGATTTGATTGCTATTATGGACGCAGGCGCATACGGATATGTTATGTCGAGTAATTATAACGTCCGAGGAAAAGTAGCCGAAATAATGGTAAAAGGCAACCAAATGTCAATTGTTAAAGAAAGAGAATCATTTAAACAATTAATCGCGGGAGAAAATATCCCGAATTTTCTAAAATGAATAAAATAAACTTTACAAAAATGGCCGGGGCTGGGAATGACTTTATAATCATCGACGCCATAAAAAACACAAATTACAATAATTTAGCCAAAAAAGTATGCGACCGCACCAGCGGTATCGGCGCGGACGGGCTTATGGTTTTTGATAAATCAAAGAAAGCCGATTACAGGATGCGCATTATCAATACCGACGGGAGCGAAGCTGAGATGTGCGGAAACGGTGCCCGTTGCATGGCCGCTTATATTGTTAAGAACAAAAAGCCAAGTAAAAAGCTGTTTTCTATGGAAACTTTAGCCGGAATTATCATGGCCGAAGCGCAAGGCGAAATTGCGACAGTTAAGCTAAGTAACCCAAGAGATTACAAAGAAAACATCTCTATTCCGGTCGCAGGAAAGAGTATCAAGGCTTCATTTATTAATACCGGTGTACCGCATACGGTTATTTTCGTTAAAAATTTAGAGAATACCGACGTATTAAAATTAGGAAAGCTAATCCGTTATCATAAAATATTTAGCCCAAAAGGCACAAATGTTAATTTTATCGAGAAGATTTCATCTGACCTTGTCGCAATAAGGACCTACGAGCGCGGAGTTGAAGATGAGACTAAAGCTTGCGGGACAGGTTCTGTTGCCGCGGCTTTTGTTGCATATCGGAATTTTAATCCGACGGTTACCAATAAAGAATGTGCCAAGATAAGAGTAAAAACTCGCAGCGGAGAAATATTAAAAGTTACTTTTGATATTAAAGCTGGGAGCGTAAATAATGTTTGGCTAAATGGCAGTGCAAAATTTATCGCTAAAGGAGAATTTTATGTTTAAAGGTTCTATCGTTGCAATAGTAACACCTTTCAAAAAAGGAAGGGTTGATTATAAAACCTTCGAAGACCTGATAGAATTTCAGATTAAAAACGGAACGAGCGGAATTGTTCCGTGCGGGACAACCGGAGAATCTCCAACGCTCACGACTGAAGAACACATAAAAGTTATCGAAGCCTGTATCGAGACTGTTAAAGGCCGGATACCGGTTATTGCCGGAACAGGCTCAAATTCAACTGCCGAAGCAATCGAGCTGACCAAACACGCCTGTGATGCTGGCGCTGACGGGGCATTGATTGTTAGCCCCTATTATAATCGCCCGACACAAAAAGGGTTATACCTGCATTTTAAAGCTATTGCTGACAGCGTGGATATCCCGATAATTCTGTACAATATTGCCAGCAGAACTGGCGTAAATATCGAAACCTCGACTGTCGCAAAATTAGCGCATGATTGCAAGAATATCGTCGGAGTTAAAGAAGCTTCGGGCTCGCTCGATCAAATGCAAGCAGTTAGAATCGCGACACCAAAAGATTTTGTACTTCTTTCCGGCGATGATGCTTTAACATTGCCTTTAATGAGTATCGGCGGATCGGGCGTTATCTCGGTTGTAGCAAATATTATCCCGGCGGATACAGCCAAAATGGTTGAGCTTTTCTTAAAAGGTAAGATTGAAGAGGCCAGAAAGATTCACTTTAAAATGCTGCCGCTTATAAAAGCAATGTTTTTAGAGACCAACCCGATTCCGCTCAAAAAAGCTATGGAGCTTATGGGCTTATCATCCGGAGAAGTGCGATTACCGCTTAGCGAGATGGAAGAAGGAAACGTCGATAAACTTAAAAAAGCTTTAAAAGATTACGGATTAATTTAAAAAATATTAGCGGAGAAATAAAATGATTAAATTAGCAATTAGCGGCTGTAAAGGAAGAATGGGGCAGAGAATAACCGAATTTGCTTCCATGGACAAAGATTTTATAATCACAGCCCTCTTAGAACAAGAAGGACAGGCTAATATCGGAGAAAAAGTTGGGCATGTAAAAGTCTCGGATGATATAAATAACATCCGCGGTTGTGACGTCTTAATTGAATTTACAACACCCGAAGCTACAATGGAGGCTTTAGATGCGTGCATTGTGCATCAAGTTAAAATGGTAATCGGGACAACCGGCCTTAAAGATGAGGATCGTTACAAAATTATCGAGGCCTCGCAAACTATTCCGATTGTTTACTCATCTAACATGTCCGTCGGAGTTAACTTAGTTTTCAAGCTCACAGAAATTGCAGCAACCAAAACAGGGAAAGATTACACCGCGAATATAACTGAAGCACACCATATTCACAAAAAAGATGCTCCTTCGGGAACAGCCAAGTCATTAGCCCAAATAATTGAAGACGCATCTAAGAAAAAGGTTGCTGATATTAAATCTATCCGCGAAGGTGAAATAGTGGGAGACCATACAGTAACATTTGAAGGCAATGAAGATATTATTACAATTACCCATCATGCAAAATCCAGAGATATCTTTGTAAAAGGGTCACTTGTTGCCGCAAAATTTTTAAGTACCAAGAAAAACGGGCTTTACAACATGCAGGATGTTTTAGGGTTAAAATAACTTTTAAATTCTTAATAGAAAGGTTTTTTAATGCCAGTCAATATTGAGTTTTCCGACCGATTAAAAGAATTACCGCCATATTTATTTGTTGAAATTGATAAAGCCAAAAGAGAAGCCCTGGATCAAGGCCGCGATGTTATAAATTTAGGAGTCGGCGATCCGGACTTACCGACACACAAACATATAATCGATGCGTTATGTGACGCCGCTCGTAATCCAAACAATCATCATTACGCCTTTGACAGCGGCATGCCAGAATTAAGGAAAGAAATCACAATTTGGTTTAAAAATAGATTCAATGTTGAGCTTGACCCAACAAGCGAAGTCTATCCTTTAATTGGATCAAAAGAAGGTATTGCCCATTTCCCTTTAGGCGTAATTAATCCAAAAGATAAAGTTTTGTTAACCGACCCGGCTTATCCGGCTTACCGCCCGACAATTCAATTTGCCGGCGGAAAAGTTATTAGTGTGCCAATTAAAGCCGGAAGCAACTGGCTGCCAGATATAAGAAAGATCGCTGATTATAAAGATATTAAGATGATTGTAATCAACTATCCGAACAATCCGACAGCCGCAGTCGCCACAAAAGAATTTTACACTGAACTAGTAAACTTATGCCGAGAGAAAAACATCATTATTTTATCCGACATGGCTTATTCCGAAGTTTATTATGACGGACAGAAGCCATTAAGCATATTGGAGATTGAAGGAGCAAAAGAAATCGCTATTGAATTTCATTCTCTTTCAAAAACATACTACATGACAGGATGGCGTATCGGTTGGGCTTGCGGAAATCCAACTTTAATAGCAGCCTTGGCTAAGGTTAAAACAAATTGTGATTCCGGAATATTTCAAGCCATCCAAGTTGCTGGAATCGCGGCCTTGAAAACCAACGAAGAATTAATTGAGGAAATGCGTCAAACCTTCCAAAACCGACGTGATTATTTAATTAACGGGTTAAGAAGCGTCGGCTGGAAAATCGAGCCGCCCAAAGCTACTTTTTACGTCTGGGCCAAAATTCCTAAGGGCTTCAACAATTCAATGGAAGCATCAAAAGCTTTCTTGGATAAAGCTGACATAGTTGTTACGCCGGGAAATGGCTTTGGAGAGAACGGCGAAGGATATCTCCGGATGACCTTAACAGTTTCGCGGGAAAGAATAAACGAAGCAGTCGAGAGATTAAGAAAAATCCTATAAGAATGGCTATTGTTTATATCGGAATCGGTTCGAATTTAGGGAACCGGCAAGAAAATATTAATACCGCCTTATCACTGGTCGAAAAGTCAGGGATAAGAATTAATAAAATTTCGTCTGTAATCGAGACCGAGCCTGTTGGAGGGCCAGCACAAGGTAAGTTTTTAAATGCCGCAATTGAAATAGAAACAGCGCTTCCGCCACACGAATTGCTTAATCAACTGAAATCAATCGAAAAATCATTAGGCCGAAAAAAAACCGTTCTCAACGGCCCCCGCACAATCGATCTAGACATATTATTGTACGACAATATTAAAATTAACACTTCGGAATTGATTATCCCGCATCCTCGAATGCTGGAAAGAGATTTTGTGCTGCGCCCCTTAAAAGAAATTAACAAGGGTTTTAATTGTGAAAATAATTAGATCAAAAAAACAACTGCATAAAATATTAAATTCATACAGACTGGACGGGAAGGCTATTGGTTTTGTCCCAACAATGGGCGCATTACACCTCGGGCATGTCTCTTTGATGGATAAATGCCGACTGGATAATGATATTTCTGTCTTAAGCATCTTTGTCAACCCCACGCAGTTTGGAAAGAACGAAGACTTCAGGAAATACCCCCGTCAAATAAAACACGATGAAATGTTGGCAAAGAAAGCAAAAGTTGATATAATCTTTTATCCGTCGGCCGAAGAGATGTATCCGAATTCACATAAAACTTACGTCGACGTTGAAGGCTTTAATAATGTTCTTTGCGGAAAGTTTCGGCCGGGGCAT
>JAKLDK010000077.1 GCA_022703565.1 Candidatus Omnitrophota bacterium | reverse complement strand
CGGCTCCAATTTTATATTTTCCTGCCGGGAAAAGGCTTAAGTCTATAACTGTTTCTCCATTCTTTACAACTTTATATCCCCGCATCCTTAAATATTCCGGAATACTTGTGTCTTCCATTTCATCTTTAGTTAAATCAGCATATTCCCATCCATCATTTTTCACAACTAAACCATCTATTTCTAACGATCTTCCCTTTGTAGTCTTAACCACTAATGTTCCATCAACATCAATATCTTTTAATACAACATTTTCCCCGTCGATAATAACAACGGATTTATCTGATATCTTACCTCCGTTAACTTTTTGTATAAATTCATTAACGGTTTGAGCAAAGCTAGGAGAAAAAACAATTCTTGCCCCTTCTTGATAAGGAATGCCTTGGGTATTTCTTATAGATCCTTCTACATTTACTTGTACCCCGGCTAAAGACATTAACTTGCGCCCGTATTTATATAGGTCATTCTCTCCGGTCGCCATTGAATCAGGATAATTTCTTTTTACAACCTTCTTCAAAGCTTCTATATAACCATTTTTAACAGGAGAAAAAACATCTCTCTTCGCAAAATTAGTAAAACCTACTTTATCCCCGTCAAAAGCCTGAGCAACATCTTGCATCATTGACTCTAAGCGAGTTGGCGCAGTAAAAGCTTCTCTATCTTTTGGATCAGCTTTGATATCTACGGCATATTTCGGATTTACAAACTCACCAACAACTCCGCCAGTTTGAGTAAGAACTTCATCAAAAGCATTATTCTCCAAGATAAAAACATTTAAATTTCCGGGAAAAGGTGATTTTCCAGTAGCCGGGTCAGCTTGATCTCCTTCCGGCAAAACTAATCCAACTTGATTGTATTCAACATTACCCGTCCAACTCTTCTTTGTTTCTTCATTGACCATTTGCATAATTGCACCAGCAGCCTCGCCAACATCACGGCTAACGGTTAAAAAATTCATATCTAGATTACTTTCTATTGAATTGCCTAACCCGGCTAAAACAGCATTAAAAACCTGCCCGTTAGTATCCTGAAAGAAGACGGTATGTGTCCTACCTTGCTTTGCCCAAGAGTTGACTACTCCGGAGTTATTCATAAGAACCAGAATATCGCCATGATTATGCGGTTTAACTTCAAGTAAATAAGGATTGCCCGATTTGAGAACAAATGCTGCATCATTATCAGCCAAGGTTGCTACAGCATCTTGTTTCATAATAATAATTTGTTTAACTTCTCCTTGCGCCACTTGTTCTCTCGTCGGATTCACGGTTAACCCATTCATCCCAAAATAATTATTTTGCTCTAAGAATGCTACTGTTAGCGCATGCGTTTCATCCGAAGTCATTATAAATAGCGGGATCTCTTTTGTCTCACCATTTATCTCATTAGATTTATTTTGTAAAGCAAGTATACTCTCAATATAATGCTGCATATAACTTCTTCCGGTAGCTAAATCTAAAGGTATTTCAACTTTTATACCAGTGCGATAACCTAGCCTTTCCCCCATCCCTCCAGCAACTAATGCGAAAGCTGTTTTATTAACAGCGACTAGACCTTTTGCTTCCATCTCATGGAAACGATCATTTATTTCGGTTAATTGTGTCCCAATCGGAACTTGTGCTTTAAAGCCTGCAAAAGGATTTCTTCTTGCCTTAGAATCTGCAAGAAGTTTTTTAGCATTTGCTTTGTATTGAACTAGCCCTCCTGGATATTTTGAATCTAAAAATAAGATTTGTTCGAGAAAAGATGTTTTCTTTTCATCATTTGTTCCCGGATTATCCCATCCTGCCATTAAGTTTTCTTCGCCAATATCAAGCAACAATTTCATCGCCTTAAACGACGCTTCATCAGTAATCACCCCAGAACTAATATTATTCTGAACAACATTGGGCAACCTTTTAACATCTGCTTCTCCCAGCATCGCACCGTCAGTATAGTAGGGGTCTTCATGCCCACTAAGGCCATAACTGTTATATGTGGTCTCACCCCTTGGTGTTCTAGTCTTTGCCTCAATAGATGCATCTGCGCTCTTTTCCAAATATTTCAACAATGTTCCCCAAGGATTACCTATTAACTCTCTACTGTTATCGGAATAAGTTTCTTCGCCAATTTTTCTTCCTTCACGGAAAAATTCAACACCAAGAACTGTGTACCTTGTAATAACAGGAAACGCTTTCTCATAGGCTTTACTTGATAAAACTACTCTATATTTCCCTCCCTTAAAAGTTAGAACTCTGCTCACCGGAACACCATTGCTCTCAATTATTCCCGTATCGTCGGTCGGATCACCAAAAGCTTTCAGCTCCTCGCGAAGATTGCGTAGCTGATCACGGCTCATCCCCATAAAATAACTTGCCAGCATCGCACCGTCGGCAGCATGAGTATTCTGAATAACTTGTGCAATAATAGGATTCTGCGATAAATCCGGTATAACTCTTTGTTCTACAGCAATAAGAGCTTCTAACAATTTTTCAATATTCCATCCGATAAAATCTTCTTCTATAGGGTCTTTTTTAGGCCATCCCTTATTCCATCCCTTATACCATGTCAAATCAACACCTTGACCAATATTTTGGTAATAAGATAAATAGATGCTTTCACCTGCGGTTGTCTGCATTTCAGCCTTTAGTATCGTTATTTGATCTCCTTGCTCTTGCAAAAGCCTTAGAAATTCCGCAGAATCTCTCACTTCTTTTGCTTCACCAAGCCTTTTATCATAATATTTCTTAACCTTAATTGAAGTTGGATTTATTTTTCCTTTTAACTCTTTAAAGACTCCCAGCATCGCTCCGTCGGCTGCTACTCTTGCTCCAAAAAATCTATCTTTTATAGTAGCGAGAGCGGCTTTTGTACGTTCCTTCATTTCTTTTATTTGTACTACAGTAAGGTCAAATAACTCACGCGGCGCTTCTGCCAGAAAATCATTTAAACGCGCTAAATCCGCCGGAGTCAATGTATTTAAGTACTCTGTAGTTAAATCGTTATTACGAAGACGCTCTTGAATTTCACTCGAAAGTATCGAAGTATCTATTTTTTGCTCATCCCCTTCTGCCCGGGCAATTCTTCTTTGTAAATTATCAAGCCATTGCCTGGCAAAACCAAGAAATTCCCTGTCATCATTTTTTTGTGAGTCTTCATCTCTTTGTTGCCAAACAATATGAGTAATCCTTGCCGAAGACGGATCTCTGGCAACATGAACATCAAGCATGTTTTTATCTTTTAAATAATTAACTAAATCTGTCAAGAACCAGTTGACTAAAACAGAATATTCAACGCCTTCGGGATTAATTGAGCTTTTTGCTTTATTTTCAGGAAAACTTACTAATTTTGTCAAAGCTATGGATCTTCGGTCAGAACCCATTCTTAAAATATTATCTTGTCTGAAAATATTTCTTGCACTCTGAATAAGATCTTGCAATACATTCGTATAAACAGGCAATCCTGATACTGCAACTGTCGCCTTGGAAGCCAGCATTGCCGCATCAATTTGTAATAGTTCAGCCTCTACACCTTCAACCTGGCCGATATTCGTTGGGTCAATTCCAACCCTTTCTAAAAGAGGATAAATCGTTGCACCATGCTGGTTAGCTTTGAGACGAATCTCAGCAGCCTTTCCTGTTACACCAGAAGAATCAAGCCTTCTCAATATCCTTAAATATTCATCTAATAAAGCTCGTATAGCATCTCTGTTAGAAAAGTTAAGGTGTTTATATCCTAAGATATCAAAGAAATAAGACAAGAGCTGTCCTCTTATCTCCTTTATTCTCGGGGAAATCTTCTGCAATTTACCTTTCTTACCTGCATTAGTGTCTTCTTTTCCAACAATAACCTTTTCCTCTTCTATCTCTTTTTCCAAGAAATATAGGAAATAAGATGGTATCGAGAAACGGCCCAACAATGCCGAATAGGAATGTTCATCAATTCTATAATTAGACAATGAATAATACAATTGCCCTGTTCTCATATTCACAAACAAATAATTATCATAATAATTTCCATCCCCATAAATAATAAACTTATAATCTCCATAAGTCGCTTCTCTCACTTTTTGCCCATAGGATGGTTCTCCCTTCATGGGACTAGTCTCAGCCTCATTGTCAGGTGCTTTTTTAGATATAGATCGTAAAATCTCTAACACCTCTGTCATCCTGGATAATCTCTGGGAAGGATTTAAAGCAGAGCTAAAATATGAAGGCATTAACCCTAAGAAGAAAATATCTTCTTTGCTCAAGATTGCTGAATCTTTTTCAGCCTGTTCTGCTGCTCTTGCTATCCTTCTTTCTAAATTACGACTCCACTGATTTGCAAGCCTAATAACTTCTCTATCAGTTTCTTTATCCTGGCCTTCTTCCTTTCTCTGCCAAGCAATATGAGTAGCTTGTGCGGAAGCAAGATCTCTTACAATGTGAACATCAAGAACGCCATTTGACTTCAAATAATTAACTAAATCCATAGCTACTTGGTTAACAAGTACGGGATATTTATCGCCGGAAGAACTAGCATTTATATTGCTCTTATCTCTCGACAGACTTATTAATAACATTAATGCGATTGATTTTGTGTCGCCATAAACACTTCCAACAATATTTTCCGCTCTAAAATCATTTTTTGCCGCCTGAATAGCCTCTTTCAAAGCATTTGTATAAACCGATAACCCTGAAAATTCAATTGTCTTTTTTGATTGTTTCTGCCCGGCTGTCATTGCATAATCTACTGATACAGCATCTCCAACAGCCCCAAACAATCTTTCTTTAATACTAGCAAGTGCCGCTTGAGTACGTTCTTTCATCGCATCTAATTGATGCACAGAAATATCCCAAGACAAACTAGGCACTTTTTCCAGAAAGGCGCTTAAGTCTATTAGCTCGTTCGGAGTTAATAAATTTAAATATTGTTCGGTTAGCGCATTCCTGCGAATTCTCTCCTGAGTTTCGCTTGATATTAAAGATGTATCAACTTTTGGTTGTGCCGCTTGTGCCGCGGAAGAAGCAATTTGTTCGACTCCCTTTAAATTAGCCCTACTACCGACTTCCCCCATGTTTGATTGAACATCAAGGACGCGTCCTCTGGGGAGAGAAGCTGCCATAGCAATATCACGACCGCTTCTTTTTTCAACTTTTACATCTCCCATCGCGCTCCCGCCGGAGAAATATTTTCTGGGGATTACTGTTTTTGTCGCGGGGTCATAATCTTCTTTGATATATTTATAAACGCCTTTTTTGAATGCTTCTAAATATTGGTTGTATATTTTTTGCTTCTCTTGTTTGTCTTTAATGTCAATCCCAAATGTTTTGTTCTTACCGACGTAAACTTGCCCTAATAATCCTTCTTTTAACGATTCTTTATACCAGCTCGCTAAGATTACAGAATTATAAATCTGACGGAGCGACGCGAAATTCTTTCCTTCATTTACTTCTTTTTCAATTTCCGGAATCAATATCTCTTTAATGATTTGAGTTGTGACAGCGCTGTATTCTTGAGCTTTATCCTCGGTTATCCCCTTAAGCCCAAAATCTTTGACCCCTAAATTCTTATTTAATGCCAAATAATCTTCTTCAAGCATTACCTTTAAATGGCTTTCAACAACAAAAACACTATTGCCGTGCTCATAAACAGCGGCTTTTTCCGGAACAATCCAGATTTTGTTAAAGGTGCTCATTGGGATTTCTGTCGTGCCGAATTTTTCTTCTGTCTGAGCATATACTCTATCCCAGAATTTCTTTCCTAATTCATCTTCCGGATAAACTAATGTTGAGGTGAGTTGTTTTAGAATATAATCTTGGGCGAGTAAATCCCGTCCCATTTCTGTTACGCCAAAACCTTCCGGAATAATTCTATTCTCTTCATAAGGAGATAAGTTGACCCACATTTCATCTTCCGGCGTAGTTAATGACGCTAAGAAATACTTGATTAATTTTGTCGATTCATCGGTTAATTCTTTGCCATCAATTCCCGAATCGCCGGTATCCACAATAAAATCAAACATTAAATGATTCTCGGGATGAATTGTAATTCCCTTGATAAGCGTTGGCACATAGCCAGCGCTCGCGGGAACCATCGCGCCCGGAACAGGCAAATTCAATAACGTTTGCCCGGCCATTTGCGCATATCCCGGAGGGACTATCCCTGTAAAGATAAACGCAATCAAAATTACTGAGCAGATTATTTTGTTAATGTTGGTTTTTTTGTGGGATTCGATAAAGTTAATCATTTCTTAAAAATCTCCTTTTGGAATTTAAAGTATGCATTTAATTGCCATAGTAATGACAAAACATTAAACAAAGAAATTCTTGAATTCTTAATGAACATGAAGAAGATATAGGTCTTCATC
Organism: Candidatus Omnitrophota bacterium; assembly: GCA_022703565.1. GTDB lineage: Bacteria > Omnitrophota > Gorgyraeia > Zapsychrales > Zapsychraceae > JADFZM01. The sequence continues at coordinate 2,547 of JAKLDK010000077.1, read as the reverse complement.
CGTGGCGTGATCCCTAAAATTCAGCATTTTAGGAACTTGAGAAAGTATAACATATTATATATATAAGGCAAATTTTCGCAACAAGCAACCTATCCGTAACATATTGCGCCTCAATTGTTTACAGCCTTACCTAAAATTTATCGATAAAATACAAAAAAATAGGCAGAAAAGATAAAAAAAACACCTTTCTGCCAAGATACAAATAAATAGGGACAGACACTATTTAAATAAATCGTGCCTGTCCCTATTTATTAAATATTATTCGCCGTAATACGGTGCTGGTTTTTTCTTGAGGTTTAAATTGTCCTCAATAAATTCATAAGCACCTTCATCTAAATTGATATCATCAAAAGCTGATGAATCAGATTCTAATAACGGATGATACCCATAATAATTTGTCGGTGTTGCTGGCTCAAATGAAGCTAAACGATAATTTTGCAAAAGCTCATAATAAACTCTTAAATCATCGTTGATTACATTAGCCAACAAAGCCTCGATTCCTGTCGGAGTATTTGGCTGTGCATTATTTCCTATTTGTAATGTTAATCCAGCTAAAGCATCACCGGGTAATGGGAATCCTGCCGGCAAAGCTGAGTGCGCGCCTTCAATAACATTAACGTAAACAAATAATGGATTAATCATTGATGTCGGAACTCCCGGAACAACTCCTGGCACTGCCGGAGGCCAAACAATTCCATCCATTCCTTGATATAATACAAATCCTGGAGGAACACCGAATCTTAAATCAAGCCCGATTGAATTCTCTAATCCCGACGGAGCTTCGATTCCAGGTGATACATAACCATAAACTTCTCCGCTATTTGCCGGGTCTTGATCTCCCGGATAACCAACACCAATCGTTCCGTTTGGAGTTGAGATATAAGAATATCCGGCAGCAATTAAATTAACATTCATTTCACTGTTACCATCTATCAACATAATCGGAGAGAAATATCCTGCTCCTTCACCCTCTCCTTCTCCCCATGGGAACGGCATTAAGAATTGTTCTAACCCACAAGGCAACTCTCCTCCGTAGAGGTAGGGATCCCAACCAGTACCGGTAAAAATACTGCCATTACGGCTTTGTAAAAACACACCGCCGTTAGCAGAAATAACCGAATTAATAATCATATCGCCTTCGCTCTCGACGTGAACAATACCATCGCGAGCTGCCAAAGACATTCCGATTGCAAGTTCAGGGCCTTCAACATATGCCGGGCCATCGATAGTAGTCATCGGATCGTTATAATATCCTTCGCCAAAAATAGGCAAGAACAAGCCTAATTCCAACAATCTATCAGTTACCTGATTGACATAAATGTCGCCTTCAAAAGAATAGCCGGCTAATATGCCAACATCAGTTGTTATCATACTTTCGGCCGTACCGATATCATTGCGAGCTAACAGATATGCAAAGTTAGCAGAAATATTACCAGACATATCATAAATATTTCCGCCGCCTTCATCCAGGCCTAAAGCCACGGCTAAGAATAAATCGGTATCAACATCTCCGACGGTAACATCGCCTTCGAGCGAGCCCAAGATTGCGGCTCCATCATAATTATACTGCGCTGCGATATCTACCCACATTCCAAACTCATCGCCAATATAATATTCTAATGCTCCGATACCATCAAAATTACCTTGGGCAATAACATTAGCGGCAGTTACATCACCTTCAGCTAATAAAGCGACTACGCCGACAAATTCATCGCTTGTTGCCTGAACCAAGCCTTGAGCATTTATTGAATCACCGGCAAATCCTAGAACAAAAGCTGGATTATTATAACCCATCGCGGTAGCAACTACCGATGTTCCGGCCTCAGTATTAATATCTCCATTAGCAGCCATTACAACCAATGAGGTGCCGATTCCGGCATTGCTTTCAGCTGTAACAGAAGAAGTTCCGGAAATATTAATATTCCCGCCGATCATCTCTGAACTTAAAAACCCATCGACAAAATCAAAAACTTCATCCATGTCAATGTCATCAGTATAAAATTCATCTAAGCCTGAATATAATACAACCTGCGCATGCCCATAACCATTTACGTCAGCAAGGATATTACTATCACCTGAAATATTTATATCCCCGCCTGAAATAGTTATTGCAGATTCATCATAATCTAAAGTCAATGCCGTCGATTTTCTATCGCCATAACGAACTGTGCTTTCGATTTCAATTAATGCTTCGCCTTCACCATCAACAGAAGCAGTCAAATTACTATTGCTAATATTTATGTCGCCGCCATAGTAATTAGTGTAGTCGTAGTAAGACTCACCATCATTTCCGCTTAAACTTTCATAACTTCCGTCGGCAAATAAGCCAATCCAAGCATCGCCATTTCCGGACAATGCATTAATATCGCTATTATCAATTATGATGTATCCGGCATACATCTCGACTCCAAATTCATAGTCATCATCGCCGTATACCTGATTATCAACTATAGCCTCAATGGTGCTGCCGTTTAAGATATCAATTGTTCCGCCATGGTAATAGCTATAATAACCGCTCGGGCTGCCATAATCCCCGCCATAGGTCAT
>JAKLDK010000076.1 GCA_022703565.1 Candidatus Omnitrophota bacterium | reverse complement strand
GAACGGTTAGAACAGGAAATCGCAAGTGGTGTAGAGTCTCCAGTGGTAAATGATAAAGACGTATATTTGGATAATGAATTATCCGAATCAACGGAAAAACAAATAATTGAAACGCCTAAAGAGAAGAAGCAAAGAATAATTACTGAGAAGCAAAATGCAATCTTAGCTAAAAAAGAAGCTGCGAGAAAAGAAAAAATAGCCAGAATCGAGGAGAAAAGAAAAGAAAAAATAGAAAAGGGCAGGTCGCAAGACGAGTTAATAGTTGCTAAAACTAGGCAGCAAAAAGTTGAAGGTGTTCAAAAAAGTGAATTTAGGCGTTATCAGGGCGAGAAAAACAAATTACTTTCCGGGCTTAAGCAAGAAGATAAGTTAATGTATTCTCAATCAGTCGGTGGGGCTTTGGCTGATCGTGGCCAGTCGTATTCTCAAAAAGAGGGTAATGAGATTTTAAGCGAAGAAGTAACTCAAGTGGAAGAAACCGTAAATGATGAAAAGCCGAATGTTAATGAATCAGAAAAAAATGAAATGTCGGCCAAAACAGATGCAAAAGAAGAAGATGCTAAAAAGGACAGGATAAAAAGGCTTAAGTCCTATGAGGCGATGGACAAAGAAGAAGCGGCTAAGCTAGCAAAGATTAGAAAGTTACAGCAAAAAGAATATGCCAAATATAGAGGAGATATTTCTCCGGTAGCAACTAAAGCTTCGGGAAAAATAGAAGAAAAGAAAGCCAGTCCTGCTCCCAAGGAAGAGGCTACTAATCCGGCTGATAAAAAAGTAGATGTTGTCGCCGTTGAGAAACAGGTTGTGGCGAAAAATGTTAAGCAGGAAGAAAAGCAATTAAGCAAAGAAGATCGCTTGGAAGATATCAAATATAAATTAAGCAAAGAAAAAGAAGAAAAGGAAAAATCAAAGAAAGAATCATTACCGCAAAAAGGGCAAGAGCAGAATAATATAGCTCAAGAAAAGGTAATTAAAAGGGATCTGGATAAAATTTATAACGAAGCGTTAACTTTTTATAAGGCGAAGAAATATACTCATTCCAACAAAAAGCTTGATGAGTATGATAAGGTTTTGGCTAAAAACAATTTGTCCGGAAGATTTTTCGACCGGATGAAAGAGCGGGTTGAAAACCAAAAAGAAAAGAATTTAAAAGGCATTGATGCCGAGCAAAAACAAAAACAAGAAAACGCCCAGCGCCGGCAAAACGAGTTTAATAAGAAAAGAAAAATGCTTGATGATCAAAGGCAAAAAGAATTGCAGGAATTAGAAAATAGGATTCAAAGCCAGGAAGCGATCCTTAATCAGGAGCGGCAAAGAGCCATGAGTGTGTCAGTTCAGGATAAAGAAAAGGATTACCTGAAAGATATTGAGGCTTTAAAAAAGAAGAAGTCCTCATTTGTTAAATTACCGGGGAAAGAAGCCTCCAACAGCAAAGTAGAAAGTACTTCGACGGATAATCTAGACATTAAGACTAAAGTTGAGTTGGAAAGATTATATCGGCAAAGACAAGAAGATTTAAGTAAAGAGAGAGAAGGTATTCAAAAAGAGTTGGATGATAGCATTAATTCTCTTTATGAAAAGGGTGTTAAGCTGTATCAACAAGGTTTTGCTGATGACGCAAAACGAATTTTTGTTGAAATAGATAATATCCGGCCGGATTATAAGAAGTCGCGAGAAATTATTGAAAAAATAGATGGTAAAGAAAATATTCAGAATAATATCGGATTAGATGATGTTACAAAAGGTTCAAATAAAAAGGATAGAAAAGATTTGATTCAAGAAAGCCTTGATGCGATAGAGCTTGGGTCATAATTATCGGCGATATTTCCTAATGAAATTTATAAAGATTTTTATAATCGTTGTTGTCGTGTTGCTCCTGCTATCTATAACTGCAGCAATTGTACTGATAAAGACTCTCGATATTAATCAGTTTAAAGGCCAGATTATTGAACAGGTTTCGCTTAATTTAGGCCGTAAGGTTGATATTGAAAAGATATCTTACCAATTCAGTTTTTCTAAGGGTGTTGCTTTTGTAGTTAAGGGTTTTTCTATCGCTGATGACCCTTTTTTCGGACAGGAAAATTTATTGGATGTAAAATCAATTGTACTGGAAGCCGATGTACTAGCTTTGCTAAAAGACAGAAAAATTATCATTAAAAAAGTAGAATTAATTGCGCCTAAGATCAATATAATTCGCGCGCGAGATAGCCAAATTAATGTTTTAAAGCTTAACGATAACTTACAGGAAAAGCTTAAGAAGCCTGAGCAAACTAAAAGCTCCAATAATAACATAAAAGATAAGCCCAAGAACGACTTAATTTCCACGTTAACGGTAAAATCATTTTCAATTAAAGATGGTCTTGTAATATTCGTCGATGACAATATCCAGAATCCGCTTAAGGTGTCTTTAAAGGATATCGATTTAATTGTGCCGGAGTTTTCCTACAACAACAAATTCAACTTTTCACTAAATGCTTCAGCTTTTAGCGATATCCAGAATATTGCGTTGCAAGGTTTCGGGATGTTATCTTCGGCCAATGTTCTTGAGATCGAACAAATGAAAATAGGCACGAATTTAAACGATATTAATATCAAATATATTTATGAGGCCATACCTCTTTTAAGAAAAATGGATATATTGGAGAAAATAAACGGTAATTTTTCGGCTGGGATAGAAAAAATAGTTTTAGGCGGGAGCGAGCAGATGAAATTGCTGGCTACGGGAGAATTGAAGAACGGAAATATTGTTACCAAAATAATTCCGATTTCGTTTGAGAATATTGAAGCTAAATTTGCTTTAGATGAGAACGAATTTAGGTTAAACGATTTCTTTGCGTTTTTAGGTTCCGGTAAGATTGTTGCCCGGGCGGCTTTAAAAAACTATTTAAAGGAACCGGAATATTCATTTCGCGGTGATTTGCAAGAAATATTATTGCGGGAACTTGTCCCTTTAAATGTTTTGCCAGTTAACCTGGAAGGCAAGTTGTCGGCGAAGATAGATGGTTCTGGCAGCCTAAAAAGTGCCGACATATTAAATTTAATGACAGCGGATATAACTTTAGATATAATTGAGGGCAAAATTAAAGATATCAATATTTTGAAGATTGTATTAGACAAGATTTCAATAATACCGAATTTGAGCGAGCGCATTGAAAATAATTTGCCGGAACAATATAAAGCTAAGCTTTATAAAAAAGACACAGATATAAGTGAAGTAAAAGTTCTTTCTAGCTTAGCGCAGAGTGTAATTGAGTTAAATACTATTGATGTGAAAGCGGAAGGATTCAACCTGCTAGCACAGGGAAGAATGAACTTGCAGCAAAATATAACATTGAGCTCAGAAATATTTATACCGCAGGAAATATCAGCTTCAATGATAAGTGCGGTTGAGGAATTCAGCTATTTAGCTAATGAAAATAAACAAATTCAAATCCCCTTAAGGCCTTATAATGGAAATGTTCGCGAATTTGTTACTTATCCTGACATTGAAAAAATAGGCAAGAAGGTTATTAAAGAGAAGGGTAAAGAAGAATTAAAAAATGTTATTTTTAAAGCTCTGGATATAGAAACGCAAAACGAAGACAGTAATAAGGCCGATGGAAACGAAACTCCGTCAGAGAATACTGAAGAGCCATCAATTGAAGAGAAGCTAATTGGCGGTATTTTAGATAAAATATTAAAGTAGTTAATAAAGAAATAAAACTTGTTTTTCAGATTTTAAGATTATATACTAGATATTGTGGTGATAATTGGAACATGCCACATATATTGTATTGATGTTTTTAAAATAACAAAAAAATTAGGAGGTTATCAACATGAGCCAGCTTTTTTCTCCTTATATTGTAGAAGCAAGAACAAATATGCGCATAGAAGAAAAAGAAAAAATTAATTGGCAGATAAAAGACAGTGAAGCCAAAGGCAATGCACAGGTTAAGAACATTAGTATCTCTGGGATGTTGATTGAGACTGATAATGTTTTAGCTCCTGATTCTTTGAATGGTCTTTTGAATTTTGAAACTTCTCTAAATGGCGATAATTATATTCCCCAAACCGGCCGCATAGTTTGGTCTAAGAGAAAGAAGTTTTCCAACAGTACCCTTTGCGGTGTTGAATTTGTTAATCCTTCCGAAAAAGACCTTTCTAACATTCGTCAACGTGTTCAATCGCGTATTCTAAGATTTGCAAATATCCGTCGCGTAAAGGTTTTAGCTGTGGTAGGTGCGGCAGCTGTGGCATTAATATTGGCGCTTTATATGTTTTGGCAAAGCCAAAGTCTTTTTAAAGATTTGCAAAAGACAAATCAAAAAATGTTAGTTGTCACGAAAGACCAATCGGTTTTGACAAAAAATTATATGGATATGAATAAGGAAAAAGAAGTGCAGTTGATTGCTGTTAATGCTGAATTGTCTGAAACGAAGGATTTATATCAAGAAAGCCAACAGTTGTTGCAAACAGTAAACAGCGATTTAGAGACAACAAAAGCCGCTTTGCAGGAAACCGAACAAATGTTAGCTAAATCAACTGAAGCTAATTCTGTCCTGAAAAATGAGATGCAACTTAAAGATACTCAAATCCAGCAGATTAAAACCGAGCTTACTTCTTTAAGCCAAGAGAACGAAAAGTTAACTGGAGAGTTAGGTGAATTACAGGCGAAATTAAAATATTTAGCCGGTGATGTGAAGAATATGGAAGAAAGCAGAATGCTGATTGCCCTATACAAAGATAGAATGAAATTGGTTAAAGGCAAAATTAATAATTTTAAAGTGCAGGCTCGAGATGCAAGAATTGCTGCTTTACAGGAAAGAGATAAGACTAGAATACTTCTTGGTAATAATGGATTTTTCATGAAAGCCGGAAAACCGGTTATCGTTGATGAAGCTAAATTTAACGAAGTTAAAGTTGAGCCGGTTAAAATGGAAGCCGAAAACAGAAAAATAAAAATTGACGTAAACTTTTTCGAACCATAAACGTACTCCTTAGCCTTATTTGAAGAATTAGCGTGTATACAAAAAAGTCTGATTTTATTCTTGCCAAACCCGGTCTTATTCCCTATGCAGATGGAAATATTTGTTTTACTCTCAAATTATCCAGCCGACGGCGTAGCCTCGTTATTCAAATAAATGATAAAGCCCAAATAATAGTTTATGCTCCTTTACTAATGAGAGAAGAAGATATCTATCGTTTTTTACGGGTGAAAATAAATTGGATTAATAGGAAAATTGCGCAGATTAAGAGCCAGATAAGCTTTAAGGATAAAGATTCCGAGAATTATTTAAAGGAAGTATTATTCTTAGGGAAAAAATATGAAGTTAAAATAAATCATGATAAGTTAAAACGCTGCAAAGTCTTGTTATCGGACGATAAAATAAATGTAACTGTTCCGCCGCCAGAACAAGAAATTACTCAGGAGAATAACATTAAAAGCGCGATTGAGAAGTGGTACAAATTTCAGGCCAAGGAAATAATACCTGCTCGGATTTTCCATTTTTCGCGTATAATCGGAGTCGTCCCGAAGGAGATTGCAATAAAGACGCAAAAGAGATTATGGGGAAATTGTAATTATCGGACCAAGAAAATAAATATTAACTGGCAGATTATATTAGCGCCGATTGATGTTATTGATTATGTGGTTGTGCACGAGCTTTATCATTTGCTTTTGCCTAACCATTCTTTAAGATTTTGGCAAAATGTTCAAAAAATTATTCCCGGTTATAAAAATACAAAGAAATGGTTAAGAGATAACCAGTCGGCGCTATCTTTTGTTTAATATGCGATATAATGTAAAGGTAATAACACAGGCTAAGAAAAATTTGGTAAAAGAAGAAGGAGATTCGCTAAAGGTTTATTTAACTGTTCCGGCTATCGAGGGCAAGGCGAACAAAGCTTTAGTTGAAATATTAGCGGATTTCTTTAAAGTTAAGAAAAGGCAGGTAGAAATAACAAAGGGGTTGAAATCTCATAACAAAACTATTACTATATTAGAAATATCTTAAGTACTAATATTAATAAAATTGGAGGCTTTTATGTTGTTAGAAGAAAAAATTAATTCTGATTATATCTTGGCGATGAAGAGCCGGGATAAGGTTAAGTCGGCTACTTTAAATTTCTTGAAGTCCCAATTGAAGTATTCCCATATTGAAAAGAAAACTGAAAAGCTTGAAGATGCTGATGTTGTAATTGTCATTAAGAAACAAATTAAACAACGGCAGGATTCGATTGAGCAGTTTAAATTAGGAAACAGGATTGACTTGATGGACAAAGAACAGGCAGAACTTGATGTTTTAAAATCATATTTGCCGCAAGAGATGCCAGAAGCGGAGGTTAGGAAAATTGTTGAAGAATCGATAAAAGAATCACAGGCGGCTTCAATAAAAGATATGGGAAAAGTTATGAAGGTGATAATGCCCAAAGTTGCCGGAAAAGCGGACAATAAGCTCGTAAGCGATTTAGTTAAAGAATTGCTGTCTAAAGTATAATATTTATGAAGATATTTAAAAACATTTTTAAAATATTAATTTTGATTGCGGTTTTTGCCGCAGCTGTTTATTTCTTCGTTGGACCTAAGCTCTATGTTACCCCCATAATTATGTATCATAATGTTGAAGATGCTAATCTCACAGAGCCTAATTGGGTTAGCCCTAAGAATTTTGAGAAGCAATTGCAATATATCGCTTCTCACGGATATGAAGTTATTACTCTTGATGAGTTGGTAAATGACATTTTGCAGAATAAAGGCCTAAAAAGTAAAACGGTGGTTATAACTTTTGATGACGGCCACGAAAATATTTATAAAAATGCATATCCTTTGCTTAAAAAATATCAATTTCCGGCAATAATTTTTGTCCCGCCGGATTTAGTGGGTAAAGAAGGTTTTTTGACTTGGGAACAGATTGATGAGATGCGAGATAACGGAATAGATATCGGAAGCCATACCCGAAGCCACATTTATTTGCCGGATTTAAGTTATCAAGATCAGCGCGACCAGATTATTAATAGTAAAATGATTATTGAACAACGTTTAAACTCCCGAATTAATTACTTCGCGTATCCTATTGGCGGATTTAGCTATCAAACAAAAAGAATTATTAAGGAAGCTGGCTACAAGGGGGCGTGTGCTACCAACCGCGGATATGATCGTTTCAACCGTGATGTTTATAATTTGAATCGAGTTAGGTTCAGTAATAAAGATATCCGGAATGATTATTTGTGGATAAAATTATCGGGTTTTTATAACCTTCTTCGTAAAAACAGAAAACCTTTTTAAATGGAATAGGGGGTTTTAGTTTCAAATGCCTACAGCTAAGCAAAAGAAAACAAACAAATTATATTCGTTCGATAAAGATGGAAACTTTGTTATTAGGGACTATAATCGGGCCAAGCCATTTAGTAGTTTTTTCCCTGGTATCGCCGGGCTTTTTGGTATTCCAATGTGGGTTTTTTATGTGAATCGCGGCCAATGCATATCCAGTTTTGGAGTTGAATCAAAGGATAAAGCGATTATGGAATTTCATCCAGCCAACAAATCTTATCGTGTAACTTCTTTACAGGGTTTCCGGACTTTTATAAAAGTTAAACAAAATAACAAAAATAATTATTGGGAACCGTTTCAAGGTTATTTGCCCGGGACCGATTATGGCAAGACTCAAATTATGGATATTTCGGCTCATGGTTTGACAATCTCCGAGGAAAATAAAGATTTAGGCCTGAAAATAGATGTTAATTATTTTACTATGCCGGAAGAATCTTTCGCGGCTTTGGTGAGAAAAGTTACAATAGAAAATCTTTCGAATAAAGAAAAGACATTGGAAGTTGCTGACGGTATGCCGGTAGTCGTTTGTTACGGGCTAAATGACTGGCTAAACAAACATTTATCGCGGACAGTCGAGGCTTGGATAAATGTTAAGAATGTTGACAAAAAAGCGCCGTATTATCATTTGAACGTCGAAGTTTCTGACGTACCGGAGGTCAAGCATATTAAAGAAGGTAATTTCTTTGTTAGCATCGACAACGCGACTAAGGATTTACTTGAGCCGATTATTGAAACAAGCTGTATTTTTGACGATTCGACCGATTATGTTTCTCCGGTTAATTTCTTGAATGATAACTTTAAAATACCGGATAAGCAATATTCTGCCAATCGAACTCCATGCGCGATGAGTTATTTAAAAAAGAAAATAAAACCAAAAGGAAAGATTGAGATCGTCTCTATTTTAGGTTATGCCAATACCGTCGAGCAGGTTAATGAGATTGCGCATAAAATTCGCCAGGATGATTTTATCAATAAGAAATCATTGCGCAATAAAGAGATTATCGACGAGATTAAGAGCTTCACATTTACTAATAGCTCTTCAAAAGAATTCAATGCTTATTGCGGGTATACTTTTTTGGATAATGTTTTACGGGGTGGGTTGCCGATTTCAGTGAAAACAACAGAAGGCTTTGTGCCTTTTAATGTTTATAGCCGTAAACACGGTGATTTAGAACGTGATTATAACCATTTTACGGTTGCGCCGACATTTTACTCGCAAGGCAATGGAAATTATCGTGATGTTAACCAGAACAGGCGTAATGATATTTGGTTTAATAAAGATGTTAAAGAAACCAGCATCGTAAGTTTCCTAAGCTTAATTCAAGCCGATGGCTATAATCCTTTGATTGTTAAGGGAACTACGTTTTCTTCCGATAATAATAGTAAGGCCATGGATGTTTTGAACAAGTGTTTAGCGAAAGATGACGTTGAAAAGGTAAAAGAATTTATCAAAGATGATTTTCTCCCCGGCAATCTCCTGAAATTTATTTCTAAAAACAATGTTAAGCTTAAAGCCAAGACTTGTGACTTCTTAGGAATGATTTTAGAAATATGTCATAAACATGAAT
>JAKLDK010000075.1 GCA_022703565.1 Candidatus Omnitrophota bacterium | reverse complement strand
GTTTCACCTCCTAAGCACGAATGCTAGGATATCGTCACTGTGGCTCTAATCCTATCTCGAAATTAATCGAGATGGCCCGAGTTATCGGGCTGCATTATCCTTTGGAGCTCGGACTTTCCTCCCTGCTTTTGTGAAAAAGCGGGGTAACTACCTTGGCTTGCTTTTTTAAAAGAGCTTGCGACGCTAATTTATCAGCGTCTTTATTTTGTTCCCTGGGTATATGTTTAATTTCTACATGCTCAAAATTCTTTGCTAATTCATTAGCCCGGTCAAAAAGTTCCTGCAATTTTTCATTCTTAACCTTATAACTTCCGACCATCTGATAGTAAACTAATTCGCTATCAGTATAAAATTTCAATTTACCGGCTTTTAATTTGGCCGCTTCTTCTAAAGCACAAATCAAGGCTGAATATTCAGCTACATTATTTGTTGCCTGGCCAATGGCCCTTGCTATTTCACTAATCTTCTTCCCGTCTTCAATAATCACAACTCCAATACCAGCTTCGCCGGGATTGCCTTTTGAGGCGCCATCAATGTATATTTCAAGCACCTTTGTCAATTTTCATCCTCAACATACAAAATTCTAGAGCAAGTTTCACACCTAACAAGCTGTTCACTCATCTTAAGAAGATTAAACATCTGTTGTGTGACATTCATGAAACAACCTGAGCAAAACGTCCCTTTGACCGGAACAATTCCTAATCCTTCTTTATGCTTCATTATACGCTCATATAAAACCAAATGTTCTTTATCAATAGACGGGGCAATTTCATCTCGGCTCTTAGTTAATTCGCTTAATCTCAATTGAATTTCTTTAATCCGGTCTTCAATTTTCTTTTTCTCCGACAAATAAAGCTTCTCAATCTCCGCTACATTTTGTTTTTCTTTATCAACCTCGACATTGACCGCATCAGCCTCATCAAAAGATAATAATATTTTTTCTTCTATTATTGATTTATCAGCCTTGATATTCTCAATCTCGCTTAATTTAGCTGAATATTCTTTATTAGTTTTAATCAACGATAACTGCGAATTAGTTTTAGTTATCTGCTCTTCCTTAGCTTTTAAATCTAACTCAAAATCTCTCCTTTTAACTAAAACTTTCTTTAATTTCTCCTCCAACTCATGAAGCTTTTGTTTGGTACCTTCAAATTCGTCTTGAATTTTCTTTAAAATGACCGGTTTTTCTTCCAATTCCTTCTTCAAGACAAATATTTCTTTATCAAATTTCTGTAACTCAACCAATTTTTTAATCTGTTCTGTTAAAGTTGTATTTGGCACCATATTATCCTTTTCTTGCAGATTTCATTTTTTTTCAAATGGGCACAGAAGGACTCGAACCTTCGACCTCTGCCATGTGAGGGCAGCATTCTAACCAGCTGAACTATGTGCCCCTTTAAAAATCAGAATGCATCGACGAGAGAGCCCGTCTTTTATCCCGCCTTTTAAAATTAATAAGAACAAAACCTTTTGTTTTACTGGGCCCACAGGGACTCGAACCCCGGACCAATTGATTATGAGTCAACTGCTCTAACCGACTGAGCTATGGGCCCAAAAATCAGATAAAATTCTGCAAATTTTGCCACTAAGCATAGCATATGAGATAATTCTTTTCAACTTATTTAATATAAGCCTCAATATAATTATATATATTTAATTAATAGGATAAAAAAGAGGATTTTTATGGAATGACTGTAACTTTTGCTTTAGCCGTAGGACGGATTCCCTTGTAGGTTAATGCATAAGAGCCAGAAATTTCAAATTCCCTAGCTCCCGTATAAGCATCAGAAGCAAACGGTTTACTGATAGATTCGCCACTTTTTACTACTATATCTTTTGATTTACTTACTGCGGATTTGTCAAAACTTTCAGCCCCTAAAGCAACCCCGTCAAACAAAAAGAATACCGTATTGCTGTTAAGCTCCTTTAAAACAATATTATGGCTGGTTTTATTTGTTAAGGTTACAATAAACTCAATCTTCTCACCTACCTTAAAAACTTCCTTTAATGGCTTTAGTTCCATTTTGTAAGGAATAACTTCTTGCTGGTATTCCCAAAGTTTAATGCCATATTTCTGTATATACTTTTGGATATCAAAATCATCTTTATTTAACAAAATATTTTGGTGGCCAGTAAACTTGAGGCTAAGCAGCGGGAAACTATAATTAAGATTTTTATACCCTGGCTTTACATAACTGTCATCGCTAATATTTGCTATTGTTAATAAGAATTTAAAAGGTGCATCGTTCCCATCTTTTAACTCATAGTCAATTGACAATATGCCATTGTCATTCTTTTTTAATGCGTCAGAAGAAAAACCGGCAAGCTCTTTAAATTGGCCTTTTTCATTTAAGATATCGTTAAAGATACCAGTCATAATTTCATTGCAGAATTCTTTTGTTTGGTCGTCAAGCTTAAAGTCTTGCGCAAAACAATTAGCAGTAAGAATTAAAGATAAAATGATAACAATTAATTTAAAGTTTTTCATATGCAGTTTTATTATACTAAACAAATGCTGAGACAAAAACAACAATGTTAAAAAAGGCCTATTCAATTACGAACAGGCCTTTTTTAACATTCGGCATTGGGCGATTAGATCATTTCATCGCCTTTTGTTGCCATATCTAAGAATTGTTTTACCCGACGAGATCGTGTTGGGTGTCGCAACTTCCTTAAGGCTTTTGATTCTATCTGGCGTACCCGCTCTCGAGTAACGCTAAATTCGCTTCCGACTTCTTCAAGAGTCCTGGTGGTGCCGTCATAAATTCCGAATCTTAATTCCAGAATCTTTCTTTCCCGGTCATCAAGCGTATTTAAAACGCTGGTGATTTCGTCTTTTAACATCGACTGCAAAGTCGCATTAGCCGGAGAAACAGCTTTTTTATCTTCGATAAAATCTCCGAAATGTGTATCGCCTTCATCTCCGATGGGAGTTTGCAATGAAATCGGAACTTGTGAAATCTTTAGTATTTCCTTAACTTTTCCGACGCCCATTCTCATTTGCGCTGAAATCTCCTGGGCTGTTGGTTCGCGGCCGCATTCTTGTACAAACAAACGGGAAACGCGGATAATTTTATTGATTGTTTCGGTCATGTGGACCGGAATCCTTATTGTCCGAGCTTGATCAGCAATCGAACGAGTGATAGCCTGCCGAATCCACCAGGTTGCATACGTCGAGAATTTATAACCGCGCTTATACTCGAACTTCTCCACCGCCCGGATTAATCCCATGTTTCCTTCTTGAATCAAATCGAGAAATGATAACCCGCGATTTATATATTTCTTGGCAATACTAACAACCAAGCGTAAATTAGCCTCAACCAATAATTTCTTGGCTTTGTTAAATTTGGCTTGCCTGATTTTTATAATTCTTAGTTGCTCTTTTAGCCCATTTATCGGCTGTTCAAGTTCTTTAATTAACTTGGCCTTTTCCATCCTCAAGGATTTAGCATTATCAACCTTTTTCTTTCCCGACAATATTTTCTCAATTCTTTCAATGCGCTCAATTGTCTCATTAATTCTCGCGACAATCCCCTCATTAAAAGAAGCAACCAACTTGAACTGAGCTAACATTTGCGCTGATTTCTCAGTTCCCGCTCGTGTTTTCGCGACGATCTTTTTTATTCTTTTTAAATCACGCAACAACTTTGGACGCCTTTCCAACTCGTCTTTAATAATATCTTCGACATTTATATCTTCCGATATAATCTTGCCGATTGCTTTTAAAGCTTCCTTTCGGCCAAAAGATGTCAAGAATAAAGCTTCGGCAAATCTTATTTCAGCTTCTTCAATACGTTTCGCTAAACTAATTTCTTTTTCTCTCGAGAGCAAAGGAATCGAGCCCATTTGCTTTAAATACATTTTAACAGGATCATCTAACGGAATAAATTTATCCGAATAGACATCATCTTCCTTCGATTCCTCCCGGACTCTTCTTATTTCCTGCTCACGAGTTTCCTCTTCTTTGGACTCTGAGTCTTTATGCTCAGAACTTTCGTCTTCATCTTCAGAATCAATAACCTTGATGTCTTTTCCGTCTAAAATATCAAAAACTTTATCGATTTCCTCCGGTGTCTCGAGAGAATCAGATAAGGTTTCATTAACTTCATCATAAGTTAGAAACCCCTTTTTCTTACCTGTAACAATTAGCTTCTCGATATCTTGCGAGATATCAGGTTTCTTTGCAGGTTGTTTCATTTTTTCTCCCATAAGTTATCCCTGTTTAATCAACTGGTTAAATTCTTCCCTTAGGTTATTTAATTTCTTTTGATCCCCACACGTTTCGGCCTCATGCATTTCTTGCAATAATTCCCGCCTACGCGACTTAGCTTTATCCTGTTTAATCCGGTTTATATAATCCTTATGCAATTTATCTTTATCGCCAAAAACTCTTGTCTCTTCAGTTAATAATTTTGTAATAAAACTATTGATATTCTGATCGCTAAAATCTTTTATCAAATTCTTGATATCAACTTTTTTCCCTTGGTCCGAAAGCTCAAACATCCGTGTAATAATCGACCGTATCCTCTCGTCTTTAAAATCATCCGGATTGATATGCTCTCTAGTCGACTTTATAAACGATTCTTCCTCTAAAAGCAACCTTAGAATGTCAAATTCAACCGCCCGCGGCTGTTCCGAAGCTGATGATTGAGTCAGCTCACGCCTTTCCCTAAAATCATTGGGAGTTTGCGTTTCAATTTTCTTTAGCTCGGCCAAAAGCGCTTGTTCTTGCACATTCAAACGGCCTGATAATTTATGAATATATTCGGTTTTAATAACTTCGTTATTAAACTGATTTATCGTGACTAACATCTCCGCCGCTATTTTTGCCTTGCCTTCGGTATCTTTCGGGTCATAAGACTTCATTAAGAAATCCATTTTAAAATCAAAGAGCAATTTTGAGCCAGAAATTCTTTTTATAAATTCATCCTTGCCATATTTAACAATAAACGAATCCGGGTCAAAACCTTCTTCCAAACTTGCGACTCTAACCGTCATTCCTTCTTCAATAAGTAAGTCCAAACTGCGGACAGTTGCCATAACTCCGGCTTGATCCATATCAAATAACATTACAACATTTTTGGTATACCGACGTAATAAACGAATCTGCTCAATTGTTAAAGCTGTCCCTAAAGAGGCAACAATATTCTTAACACCAACCTGATGCGCCATTATACAATCCATATATCCTTCGACTACAACCACAAAATCTTCTTTGCTAATCGTATCCTTGGCGAAATGAAAACCATACAAATGATGGCCCTTGGTATAAACCGGCGTCTCGGGCGAATTAATATATTTTGCGCCTTTGTCCTTATCGTCTTCCTGCGTCCTCGCGCCAAAAGCCCGGCAATTCCCCCGGGTATCAATTATCGGGAAAATAATCCGATTTCGAAAACGGTCATAAAACCCCTGGCTATTCTCGCGCGAAATAATCAATCCGGCCTTATCCAATAAGCTCAAATTAATTTTGTGCCTATTGAATTCATTTATCAATCCGTCCCAACTGTCAGTAGCCAACCCTAAATTAAAAGCTTTAACCATCTCTAAATTCACGTGGCGTTCTTTTAAATATTCCCGCGCCTTTTTAGCCGACGGGCTGTTGTCAGAGATCAAATTCTTGTGATAATATTTCAAAGCCGCTTCATTAACATTAAAGATTGACTGCCGAAAATTAGTCGATTGAACATCTTCCCTTGTTTTTTCTGGGATACGGATATTAACCCTTTGAGCCAACATCCGAATCGCCTCGGGAAATTCAAATTTTTCTTGCATCATAACAAACGAAACAACATTTCCACCGACGTGACAACCAAAACAATGAAAAATCTGTTTATCGGGATTAACAACAAATGACGGCGTTTTTTCGTTATGAAAAGGACATGCGGTCTTAAAATTCCTTCCGGCTTTTTTCAAAGGGACATAAGAACCGATTACCTCGACAATATCATTTCTATCAATAACCTGAGAAACTAAATCTTCAGGGATCAAACTCATTTTTATCTCCAGAGACTATACAATATTATAGTTTTAAAAACTAATCTTCATCTCTGTTAAGCGGCTTATTGGCCAATCGCAATAACTTACTATTTACCGGCTCCTCGGGAAATAATGTTTTAAGGACCCCTTCATAGCAACCGCGGTAAACAGTTATAACCGTGTCTTTAAAAAATCCTCCGGTAAAAGAAAATTTTGCGCTATCAGAAACAAATTTATTGCCACCGACGATAAGCGCAATAACAACCAAACCGCTTAATAAAACGCAATGTAAAATACTTGCCGCCAAACTAACCCATTCATTAACAAAGTTTTTAACTTCAAGCTTCAGGATAACTAACCAAGCTTCACGAATTAAAGCAAAGACTAAAATAATTATAATTGCCAACAGCGAGAATGATAAAACTTCGCCAGTTGCTTCCGGGAGAGCTATTTTTTTATGCAAGAATATACCGAATCTTTCGTAATAATGGCATGATAATAGCGCGGCAAAGAATACTCCAATTAACTTAAAAATCTCCGCCAACAAACCACTTTTTTGGGCAACATATATGCCTCTTAAAAAAACACAAATAAGGATAATATCGACCCAATTAAAGCTATGCATATTATTATTTATAATTATTCTCCCTCAAGAATGCTAAAGTATAACACGTCACTAAAATGATGTCAAGGAAGCGCTTTCTTCATGATTTTTAACGAAAGTTATGTGTAAATCATTGCCAATTAACAGTTTGCATCCTCGTAAAAACATGGGCATCCTAAGCAAAATCTTGACAATTTGGTAAATAGGTGATATGTTTTTCACGTACATATTAATCCAATAATCAATTTATAACTAAAATAACATGGAAAACGACCTATCATTTCAAAACGATGAATTAAGAGAAGAACTGGAACGTACACGTAGAGACCTCTCCATACTTTATGAGGTCAGTAACGCTATGCGTACCACTTTAGAGTTAAATCACATCCTCTATATAATTCTAACCGGTGTAACTTCCCATACTGGTTTAGGTTTCAACCGGGCTATTCTTTTTTTACAAAATAACATAGAAAGATGCTTAGAACCAAAGATTGCTATCGGGCCAGAGTCCGGAGAACACGCTAAAATTATCTGGTCATATATTGCCGAATCGAAAAAACACCTGGATGATTTAATTAAACAAGAAAATATCAACCCAAACGCTTTTGAATCAGCCCTTTTCCGTTCTATAAAAGATATCAGAATTCCTTTAGATCATAGCAATAATTCGCTTTTAGCTACCGCTTATCATCAAGGCACAGCAATGCATATTGACAGTGAAAATATTCAACAATATGCTAATGATACTTTTTTGCAAAGGTTTCATACCTCTGAACTTATTATTATGCCTTTACGAGCAAAGGATAAGGTTAACGGGCTTATTATTGCCGATAATCTTTATACCAAAAAAACAATTTCTGAAGAAGATTTAAAAATATTCATGATGTTAGCTAACCAAGCCGGATTGGCAATTGAAAACTCTCGTCTTTATGAAGTGGTTATGCAAAAAAGTAATACCGATTCAATTACAGGATTGTGGAATCATGGTTATTTTCAAAGCCAATTATCCAAAGAGCTGGAAAAATCAATCAGCCAAAATTATCCAACCAGCTTAGTTTTGATTGATATTGATAATTTTAAAAGGTTTAATGACAATTACGGGCATCAAAACGGCGATGTAGTGTTAAAGGAAATCGCCCATATCCTAAAAGATTCTGCCCGTGAAATTGACTTCCCTTGTCGTTATGGCGGAGAGGAATTCTCAATCATCTTACCCCAAATAAATCGTGACCAAGCTTTTGCAATTGCTGAACGTATCAGAATGCGAATCGAGAACCATGCCTTACCAAAGTTTGTAGAAAATCAAGATATACGAGTCACTGTAAGTATCGGCATCTCTTCTTTTCCCGATGATACGAAGAATAAGGAAGAATTAATCAAAAAATCAGATAAAGCAATGTATATTGCTAAATTTAGCGGTAAAAACCGTACCTGCATTTATCGCGACTTCTAAGCTTCTACCAATTCTTGTGTTTTTTCTTGCGTTTTTTCCGGTGTATTATCTTTGGGCGCTTCTTCCGTCTTTTTCTTATCCGATATTTTGACTGAAACTACACGAGAAATTCCAGTTTCCGGCATAGTAATTCCATACATAACATCCGCCTCAGCAATAGTTTTCTTATTATGGGTAATAACTATAAACTGGGCAATCTTAGAAAAATCTCTCAATAGATAGCTGAATCTTCCGACGTTAGACTCATCTAAGGCCGCGTCAATTTCATCTAAAACGCAGAATGGCGATGGCTTAACCTTAAAAACTCCGAAGACCAAAGCTATCGCGGTTAAAGTTTTCTCACCACCGGATAATAAACTGATATTTTGCAACTTCTTTCCCGGAGGACGGGCAATAATATCGATTCCGGATTCTAATACATTTTCTTGATCCAAAAGAATTAATTGAGCTTCTCCTCCGCCGAATAACATTCTAAAGTAAATTCTAAATTCTTCGCTTACCTTAGTAAAGGTATCTAAGAACATCTGACGGGTGGAACGATTAATTTTATTAATCGTGCTCATTAATTGCGACTTAGCTTCAAAAAGGTCGCTCTGTTGTTTAGTCAAGAATTCAAACCTTTGTTTTAATTCTTCAAATTCTTCAATCGCGACTAAATTAACACTGCCGAATGATTCGCATCTTTTTCTCAATTTTTCAATTTCAGCAATTAGCTCGGCCTCATTAATTTCTTCAGCCACTTCCGGTACCGGCACAGGAATAACGGCTTCTTCCGGCGCTGGTAACGCTAATAGAACTTCTCCAACTTGTTCAGCTAAAGCAGTTATACCATCAACCGCTTCAGTTACAACTGGCGCCGGAGCAATATTAACTTGCTGCTCTTGATATACATCAATATCAATCTTATAAGATTGCATCAGCCGATCGC
>JAKLDK010000074.1 GCA_022703565.1 Candidatus Omnitrophota bacterium | reverse complement strand
TGTTGTTGATTTTGTTCTTAAAGTTGGGAATAGAGTTGCGCAAGTTGAAGTAAAATACAGTATACCTAAGGGGGGTGAAGCATTTGAAAGAATGATAAATCAAATAAATTACAACCTGGAAAAGCCATTCGTGATTAATCCACTCGCGATTATTAACCGTAAAAGAAAATATATCCGTCGCAGGCATTGACTTATTCTCGAGAAGATACTGCCCACTTCTTAAATGGAACCATAAATCAGAATTATTAATTCTTACATCAGCATAAATAATGACACAACTTAAAAGGACGATAAATGCGGCCAACCAAGATATTCTATCTAACTTTATGAGCAATTTATCTAACATAGCGTTCTAACGATATTCTCTTATTTGCTCTATTGTTTTTCTATTCTTTTGCAACTCTCCCTGCCCATCAACATCCCGAGCATACCCCAGGCTTATTATCGTATCAATTTTTCTTTTTCGCGGTATTTTTAATATTTTCTTAACTGACTTTTCGTTAAACCACCCCAGCCAACAACTGCTTAAACCTTCTTCTTCGGCTTGAAGTATAAAATGCTCAATTGCGATACCTTCGTCAACTAAGCTATATTGTAAGCCGCGTATAAAACCTCCGGCAATAGCCGCATATTTTGACATTTCACGGATAAATACAACCAAAACAGGGGCTTCTTTAGCAAAGCTATTCATATTATATGCTCCGGAAAAAGCTTCTTTCCCTAATTGTGCCTTAATTTCCGGATTATCAACTACGATAAAATACCATGGCTGGGAATTGCAAGCTGACGGAGCAAGGCGCGCCGCCTCCAAACACCTCTCAATTTTATCCCGCGGAACTTCTTTAGGCAGATATTTACGGCAGCTTTTTCTTTTTTTAACTAAATCAAGAAATGACATTGGTTTAAATTCCTTCTAAAACAAAATGCCCTTTATTCTTTTCAATTAAGGCGGTTCTCTCATCTAGCCTTACGTTATATTTATCATTAGTCGCCTTATAATCAATAGCAGCTTTTAATAACTCCTGGGTATAAGGATGGAGCGGATTAGCAAATATCTCGTCGATTGACGCGGCCTCGACAATCGTGCCACGGTACATAACCGCAACCCTTTGGCAAACCTTCTTTAGTACTCTTAAATTATGCGAAATAAACAAATATGTTAACTCAAATTTCTTTTGCAATTCCTGTAACAGCTCGATTATCTGCTGTTGAACAATAACATCTAATGAGGAAACTGCTTCGTCTAATATTAAAAGCTTGGGATTAACTATGAGCGCTCTGGCAATCGCTATTCTTTGGCGTTCACCGCCGCTAAATTCGTGCGGATATCGGTTAAGTATATCGCCGGATAAATCTACCGCCTTCAAAAGGTTAATTATTTTTATTTCCCGGTCACTTTCCTTCTTACATTTGTCATTTAAGGCCATCGCTTCTTTTATGATACTGCGGATATTATACCGCGGGTCGAGGCTGGAATAAGGATCCTGGAAAATCAGCTGTATCTGTTTGCGGTAACTTAACATTGCTTTCCCGCTTAGATTAGTAATATCCTTATCCTCAAAATAAATAGACCCGCTATCCGGCTTAATTAATCTGCTTACAATCCTAGCCAAAGTAGTTTTACCGCACCCGGATTCTCCGACTAAGCCTAAATTCTCACCCGGAGCAATCGCTAAGCTCACGTTGTTTACCGCAAGCTGTTTTTCTATTTTTAAAGAATTACTCCCGCTTTTTATCGGGAAGGATTTATTAATCTTTTTTATTTCTAAAATCATATTATATTTTAATTGCTTGCATCAACCGTTTGGAATATTCATGTTTAGGATTATGCAAAACATCTTCGCATCTGCCTGTTTCCACTATCCTTCCTTCTCTCATAACCGCGACATAATCAGAAAATTTGCTTATCAATCCGAGGTCATGCGAAATTAGAATAATGGTGAGCCCTAATTCTTGTTTTAATTTGACAAAAAGCTCCATTATCTTAGCTTGCAACGTTACATCCAGATTGCTCGTCGGTTCATCCGCAATTATTAGCTTCGGATTTAAACAAATCGCCTGAGCAATCATTGCCCTTTGCCTCATACCGCCGCTTAATTCAAAAGGATAACTGTTATAAATTCTCTTCGGCTCTTCAAACCCGACCAGATTAATAAACTCATACGCCTTTATTTTTCTTTGGGCCCTATTTAAATCAGTATGAGCTTTAAATACTTCTTCAATTTGACTGCCAACTGTAAATACTGGATTAAATGTCTCCAGCGGTTCCTGGAAAATCATTCCGATTTGTTTCCCTCTAATCTGGCGCATTCGCTCATTCTTAAAATCAGAAATCTTATGATTATCAAACGTAATGTTTCCGCTCGTTTGATATACTCCGGGTGAAAATAGTTTCTGGATAGCTAAACCCACCGTGGTTTTTCCGCTTCCGGAACCGCCGACTAAAGAAAACATCGAATATCGCGGCACATCAAAATTAATCCATTTTACAATAAATCGTTCAGAGACATCATTTTTAACCGCGAGTGCTAATTCTTTAACTGATAGTATAATATCGCTCATTTTATTTGCCTTTTTCAGCGTTCAATCTGGGGTCTAGACAATCTCTTAATGTGTCACCGACGATATTAAAACAAATCACCGTAATAAAAATAAAAAATGCCGGCCAAAGAATCCACGGCGCAAATTTAATACGCACAATACTCATCGCATCAGACAATAAGTTTCCCCAGCTGGCAAACGGATCCTGAATCCCCAGCCCGATCAAACTTAAAGCTGATTCACCTAAAATATACCCCGGAATTGAAAGCATGATCGCGGCAATAGAATATGAGACCGTGTGCGGTAAAATATGTTTTAATATAATCCTAAAATCAGATACGCCAAAACCCTTAGCTGCCAAGATATATTCTCTTTCCCTCAAGGTTAAAGTCATCCCTCTAATTATTCTCGCTAAAGAAGCCCACCCGATAAAAGATAAAATCACAATAATGGCAAAATAAACCTGCAGAGAATTAAAATTGTTCGGCACCGCCGACCTTAAAGCTAAAAGCAAATAAAATCCCGGCACCATCATAAACATTTCACAAACCCGCATCAAAATATTATCAATCATTCCGCCGTAATACCCGGATATTCCCCCGACTAACAACCCCAGGGCAAATGAAATTAAAACACCGATAAGGCCGATTGATAAAGATACCCGGCTGCCATATAAAATCCTAGAAAATATATCCCGGCCGCGGGAATCCGAGCCCAGGATAAATATCCTTGTTTTGGCATCAACACCAAACAGATGATAGGAACATGGGAACAATCCTAAAAGCTTGTATTTATCGCCTTTTACAAAGAATTTAACATTATATTTTTCTTCTGCATCAACGATATAAACTCTTTGTTGATATTCATTAAAAGTTAATTTTCGGCTGTTGATAAATGGCGCTACCAACTTCCCCTTGTCGAACACCTTAACTATCGTCGGAGGGCAATATGAATAAGCCCTGTCTTCATTTTTATATAAATACGGAGATAAGAAATCAGCAAAAATAGCAATTAAATACAAAGAAATAATAACCATAAAACAAGAAGAAGCTAACTTATTACGTTTAAATTTATTAAGTGCGATTTGAAATTCACTTAAATATTTTTCTTTATTATTCATAACGAATTCTCGGATCGGCCTTAGCTAAAAGAATATCAGCGATTAAATTACCGATTATAAATAACAATCCGCCCATTAAAACATTGGACATAACTAAATAAATATCCTTTGAACGTACCGCGGTTAACATTAAAGAACCCAGCCCCGGCCAACTACAAATAATCTCAATTAAAGCCGCGCCGCTTAATAAGGATGCGAATTCATACCCCAATAAAGTAATCAACGGATTGACCGCATTTCTTAAGGCATGGCAATAAATCACCCGGCTTTCAGGCAAGCCTTTAGCTCGAGCTGCTAAAATATATTTCTGGCCTAAGACCTCCAGCATATTACCGCGCATAATCTTTTGTAATGCCGCAATTGAACCGATAGATAACGCTATCGTCGGGATAGCTAAATGCTTTAAGATGTCAATAACCTTCTCCCCCCAACTTAAAGTTTCATATTGCGGGCTGTGCATTCCGCCTAAAGGTAAAAATCCACTCTGGCTCGCCCAAAAAAGAAGTATCATCGCGATAAAAAAACTAGGCAAGGAAAGAAAAACATAGGAAATAAATTGAACCATCCGGTCAATGAATTTATTGCGATATACTGCCGCCCATATCCCTAAAGGAATAGCTACCGCCCAGGTGAATAAGAAACTGGCCAAGGAAAGAATAAATGTATTAAATAGCCTGGAGCCGATTATTTTTATAACCGGAATATGAAAATGGAAAGAATGCCCAAAGTTAAGCTGTAAAATATTCTTTATCCAGGCAAAATACTGGACTATCATTGGCTTGTTTAATTGGAACTGTTCTTCGAGCTGAGCAATCGTTTCTTTCGAATACTGGGGGTCCATACGCATCACGTCCAAGTAATTACCCGGCGATATTTGGATCAGGAAGAACGTAACAAAGGCTATTCCAAATAGCATTGGAATTCCGATTAAAATCCTTTTTAGAATAAACTTAAGCATATTAATGGCTATCTTCTTTTATATAAATCTCTTCAATATTGTGAAAAACCCCACCATAATTAGTCGGGTTTAAATTACCAAACTTATTTCTTACCGCTGTTAACCGGGCACTCAAAACAGTATAAATCAAAGGCAACTCCTCTGAAATAATCATCTGATATTCATCATATAAAACTTTTCTCTTATCTTCATTTAATTCCTGCACGGCTTGATTAAAGATACCGTCCACCCTCTCTTCCCACTTTGTTGCCGGTGTTTCTTGATTCGGATTCCACAAATGCAATTGACCGTCGGACATCCAAACATTTTTACCAAAATGCGGTTCAACACCTCCGGTAAGCCCTAAAATAATCGTATCCCAATCATAGGTAGAATTAAGTTTGCTCACTAAAGTGTTAAATTCCAAACCCTGAAAATTAACCTTCATTCCTAAACTTTCAAAGTCATTACGTATAATCGAAGCAATGTCCGCCCGCTCGGTATTATCCGCGTTCGTGTATAAATTAAATTCAATAGTATTTCCGGCTTTATCCTCGATAAAACCATCTTTATTCCGGTCAATATAACCGGCGCGCTTTAATATTTCTTTAGCCTTTTTAACATCGAAATCTCTTTTAACAATATTATCATTATAAAAAAACCCGCTCGCCGGGCTCATCGCCGAATACTGCGGATAACCCAACCCATTTTTTACAATCTTAATCATCTGCTCCCGGTCAATAACATAGGAAATGGCTTCGCGGAATTTAATATCATTAAACCATTTCGATTTTTTCTCATCTAAAAACAAGCTGCCATTCTCGGGATTTTTCCGGGTGTTCAGGTTGAAACAAATAAAATTACTGCCCAAATCCGGCCCTAAATCAAAAATCTTAAAGTTCTTTTTTTGTTCCAATGGCTTTAAAAGCGGATAATCCATCCCTCTTAATTGAAATGCATCAATACTTCCTTCTAAAAATTTCAATATCTCGACATCAACATTCTGGACAATTACATAGATTATTCTATCAAGGTAAGGCAATTTATCGCCGGAAGAACTTTTCTTCCAGTAATAAGGATTCTTTTCAAAGGTTAGATATTGCCCGGGTAAATATTGAATTAACTTAAACGGGCCGGTACCAACTATTTCTTTGGGGTTAGTATCAATACCCCAAGTATGATTAAATTCTTTTTTTAGAACAGCTTCTTTTAATTTGTGCTTTGGCAGAATTGCTTGATTCATTCCGCGCAAAAAAGGCGCAAATTTAACCGGTAGAGTAAACTGCACGGTCAAATCATCAATTTTCTCGACCAAAAACGGTTTGTCTTCTATCGTAAAAACATCCCGCGCTGAGTTAGGAATCTCAGGATTAAAAATCAAATCATTAAAAGTAAATACAACATCGTCGGCAGTAAATTTCTTCCCATCATTCCACAAAACATCATCTCTTAAATAAAATTTCCAAACCAATCCGTCTTCACTAACTTCCCACTTGCTTGCTAAATTAGGCTCTACTTTCAAATTATAAGCATTGGTTGTTGTTAAGCCTTCAAAGATGTAACTGGTTACCAAGGTGGTCGATGTTTCTTTCGCCATAATATCATTAAATGAACGAGGGTCAGATGTGGTTGAAAGAACTAGCGTGCCACCATATTTATTTTCAGCAGAATAAACGAAAGAGGAAACAAGAAAAAGAAGGGTAAAAGAAAAGAGAATCTTGATTGTTAGTTTATTCTTCAAATGATTAACCCTAGGCCAATTTTAGATTATTAAAAAAATCAAATGAAGACTTTATTTTGCTTCTGCGGGAGGTGTTGCCACTGCCTTTTGAGCCTCATCCACTTCCCCGGCAGGCACTGACTCTGGCATATTAACCGTCGCAGCAACTCCAGCCTGGGCAGCATGTTCTTTTGCTGCTGTTTTAGCTTCTTGGTCAATTTTAGACAATACCTCTTCCGTAATAATTGATTTGCCTTTTTTCGATGAAACAATCGCTAAAGATAACGATGTTACCAAAAAAAGAAGCGCAAAAACTGTTGTGCCTTTAATCAAGACTTCATTGGTTTTCGAACCAAAAACAGTCTCAGCTGAAGAAAACGCCTCAGTTAATCCACCGCCACGGCCGGACTGCATCAAGATAATGATTGCCAACAAAATACAAATAATAACATGTAAAACTATAATAAATCCTATCATCTTAAACCCCTTTTCCTTTATTCATAAAATTTAACAATTTTTACAAATGAATCGCTTTTTAAACTAGCCCCGCCAACTAAAGCTCCGTCGATATCAGCTTGGGACATTAGATCTTTAATATTATCTGCCTTAACACTTCCGCCGTATTGGATGCGAATAACATCGGCAATTTCTCGAGTATACATCTTGGCCAATAAGTCGCGGATAAACTTATGAACTTCCTGGGCTTGTTGTGGAGTCGCGGTTTTTCCAGTACCAATGGCCCAAACCGGTTCATAAGCAACAACCATGCCCTTCATTTCTTCTTCGCTAAATCCCTGGAAACATCCCTGGCATTGTTCTTTAATAACATCAAATGTTTTTCCTGATTCACGTTCAGCCAAAACTTCGCCCACGCAAACAATCGGAATTAATCCGTGTTTTAACGCCGCTTTAATCTTTTTATTAACAGTTTCGTTGGTCTCCCCAAAGAATTGCCTTCGCTCTGAATGGCCGATAATAACATATTGCGCACCGGTATCTTTAATCATTGGAGCAGAAATTTCTCCGGTAAAAGCCCCATTATCTTCCCAATATAAATTTTGCGCACCCAAACCAATATTTGTATTGGCTAAAACGTCATTCACATCCATTAAAACCGTAAAAACAGGACAAACCACAATATCGACCTTGCTAACATCGCTTAAATTTCTCTTTAATAAAGTTACAAGCTCAATAGCTTCTTTCGAAGTATTATTTAATTTCCAATTCCCAGCAATTATCGGTTTTCTCATTATAGGCCTTTCTACTTTTTATTAACCAAAGCTGTTATACCGGGAAGCTCGCGTCCTTCTAGAAACTCTAATGAAGCTCCACCGCCAGTTGAGATATGAGTCATTTTATCCTCTAAACCAAATTCAGCAACTGCTGCGGCTGAATCGCCACCGCCAATAATAGTAGTAGCATCTTTTAATCCCGCCAAATGCTCAGCAATAGCCTTGGTTCCGGCAGCATAAGCTTCTTTCTCAAACATGCCAACAGGGCCATTCCAAACAATCGTTTTAGCCTTGGACAAAACTTCTTTAAATTTCTTAATAGATTCCGGCCCGATATCCAATGCCAGCCAGCCTTCTTCAATATCCTTAACAGTCTTTTTTGTATCAGGCTTATCAATCCCTTGAACAACAACATGATCCGTCGGGAAAACAAGATTTACGCCTTTTTGTTTTGCTTTTTCTAAAATTGCTTTAGCGACATCAATCTTGTCTTTCTCTAAAATTGAACTTCCGATATTCTGCCCCATAGCCTTCAGAAAAGTATACGCCATTCCGCCGCCGATAAGAATTGAATCGGCTTTATTCATTAAATTCTCGACTAACATTATTTTATCGGATACTTTCGCCCCGCCTAAAATAACTACAAATGGTTTTTGAGGATTGGTAACGGCTTTTCCTAAATAATTAATTTCTTTTTCTAAAAGAAACCCTGCCACTCCTTTTACATATTTAGTAATACCTTCGGTTGAAGCATGTGCGCGGTGCGCTGTACCAAAAGCATCATTAACATATATTTCAGCTAATTCAGCTAGTTTCTTAGAGAATTCCGGATTGTTCTTTGTTTCATCTTTATAAAAACGTAAGTTTTCCAACATAATAACTGTTTCTGAACTTTTCTCAATCGCTTGTTTTACTGTATCACCGATACAATCATTTAACATGAGAACTTTCTGGCCTAAAAGCTTTTCCAGCCTCTTAGCAGCCGGAACAAGCCTCATAGTCTCAACAACTTGCCCTTCCGGACGGCCTAAATGGCTCATTAAAATCAATTTTTTAGGTTTTTGCTTTAAAATATATTCTAAGGTTGGTAAAGAGGCTTTAATGCGGATATCATCAGTTATATTTAATTTATCATCCAAGGGGACATTGTAATCAACGCGTACAATGACTTTCTTACCCTTTAAATCAACATCTTTTACGGTCATTTTATTCATTATCGCCCTCCGGTTTACGAATCTTAATATAAATAAAATTATTTGTCTTATTATACTTATATGAAGTGATTTGTCAATTTTATTGTAGGAGAGTTCTTCCGCTAATAGGCTGCAGAATTACTTCCAAACTGTCTTTTTCACCTTAACTTCAATAATATCAGTAGGATAAATATCTTCGACAATTTCATCAGGATTAAACCAAAGTTTTATTTCCCTATAAGCATCCTCTACACTAGATGAGCAATGAAGAACATTTTCAAACAAACCTGCCGTTGTTAACCGGCCATACTGCCCGCGGATGGTAGTTGATTCGGCAGTTTCAGGGTTGGTTTCCCCGGCTAACT
>JAKLDK010000073.1:3224-9300 GCA_022703565.1 Candidatus Omnitrophota bacterium | reverse complement strand
GTAGAGATTCCGGCACTTCGGCCGGAATGACAATTCTTATTTTTTTGTATCTTATAAAGCTGCAAAATTAGTTACTAAATTATTGAGCTAGTACAAAAGTCATGTATCCCCATCAACTAATTTCCGCATTCTTAATCGCTGAGGTAAACTTTTGAGCAAAGGTAAGTTTTGGGTCTTTTTTATCGGTTGGATTTGCGATTGAATCATGTATGGGATGGCTGGGATTAAGCAATTTGGCCGGAACAATTTTCCCGGCTTTTTTATGCCAGACTATTTTGTGTTTCTTTTTAGACATAATTACAGGTGACCGGCATACGCCCCCGTTTATATCAACCCGCCGTAACCACTAAGGATAAAATCAATTATTTTCTCGCCCCAGAAAAGGCTGATTAAAGCGCCCAAGGCCAAAAACGGGCCATAAGCAATCGCGCTTTCTTTGGTTTTTATTTTCTCGATAATGCCGAATACCGCCCCAAAAAACGGCGCTATAAAAAATGTCAAAACCGCTAATTTCCATCCCATAATTGAGCCGATCATCGCCATTAATTTAACGTCCCCGCCGCCCATAGATTCTTTCTTAAACGCGATGTCGCCGATAACGCCCATTAAATAAATTATTCCGCCACCGATAAGAAGGCCGAAAAATGATATTCCAAGCGATTTAGCATGAGCGATTAATAAATTCTGCCCGATTACGTCTATCCCATGCATCTTTGGAATAAACGCGCTTAAGATAAGCCCGACAATCATCCCGCCGACGCTCACCTCATCAGGAATTATCTTGTATTTAAAATCAACAAATGTAGCGACGATAAAACAGCACATCATAAATAAATACGGAACAAGCAAAATATTTAAGCCAAAATATAAATAAAATCCCACAAATGAAACAGCGGTAATAAATTCAACCAATAAATAACGCGGCGAGATTTTTACCCCGCAGTTTCGGCATTTTCCTCCGAGGATTAAATAGCTGATAAAAGGAATATTATCAAACCAGGCAATTGTTTTTTTGCAATTAACACAATGCGAGCGCGGCACCACAACGGATTTCTCTTCCGGCATGCGGACAATGCAAACATTTAAGAAGCTCCCGATTATCGCGCCTAATGCAAACAAAAATAATATCATAAAGCTTTCTATTGTCATTTTTGTGCCAATCCTTTTTCTAATGCTTGCCGCATTGCCTTTTTTACCTTATCCGGAATTTCCCCTTCCGCCCAATGCTGAAAAGCCAAAACTCCCTGATAAAAAAGCATCCCCAAACCATTTGACGTGTTTGCACCTCGGTCTTTCGCTATTTTCAAAAGAGTGGTTTCGGATGGATTATAAATCAAATCATAAACCAGCATATCCTGGTGAAGCAAATCTTCTTCGATTAAAACCGGATCAGTTTCTTTCATTCCAATAGGGGTCGCGTTAAGAAGTAAGTCCGCTAGTTCAATATTTAAATCATCAATCGAGTTTACCGCCTCAACGATACCAACATTAATCCTCTCGCCCAAATCGTTGATCAAATTATCAGTTTTTCCCTTGTCAATATCGCAGATTTTTAATGATTGCGGCCGGTTAGGAGCAATGCATAACGCGGTCACTAGCGCCCTTGCCGCACCGCCCGCGCCCATAATAGCTACTCTTTTTTTATTAAAACTGAATTTAAGCTCTTCTAAATGCGCGATAAATCCCGGGCCGTCGGTATTATAACCAATTAATCTTCTGTCTTCCATTATAACGATAGTATTTACCGCCCCGACTTTTTCCGCAAAGGGCGAAATACCATCTAAATATTTTATAACTTTTTCTTTGTAGGGGATGGTGACATTTAGGCCGAATATTGGCGAAGATTCTTCTTTTAATTCAGAAAAGAAACCATCTAATTCGCTTTCTTCTAAGGAAAATAATTCATAATTAGCTTCAGCGCCAAGTAATTTAAAAGCGGTATTGTGCATTAAAGGCGATAAGCTGTGTTTGACAGGAAAACCGACTAATCCATATGTAGATATATCGCGTTGGATCATATTTAAGTCACAAGTCACAATTAGATTTTTAGAAGAACCCCGCCACAGGCTACTTGCGTGTGACTTGTGTCTTGAGGCCTGTGACTTTTGTTACTTCGCACTTTCAAGTGCTAAGAATTTATTTATAGCGTTAATATAAGCTTTGGCTGAAGCCTCAAGGATATCCGTACTTGTGCCGTGAGAAACTATTGTCTTTCCTTGTAACTTAACTTTTATCGTAACCTCACCCAATGCATCCTGCCCACGGGAAACAGAACGGATAGAATAATCCAAAAGTTCGCCTTTGATTTTAACAATTGATTCAATTGCCTTATAGCAAGAATCAATCGGGCCATCGCCGGATGCGGCCTTTTTGATAATCTTACCTTTTGATTTTAAAGCAACATCGACTTTCGGTTTGATATTTGTACCGGTTCTTGATGAAAGGCTCACAAGCGTCCAAACTTTATCAAAGACCTTCACCTCGTCATCAACAATCGCAAGCAAATCCTCGTCGTAAACTTCTTTCTTTTTATCCGCAACATTTTTGAAATGCTCAAAAGCTTTATTCAATTCTTCATCCGATAAATTTACCCCCAAACTATTTAACCTGACCTTAAAGGCATGGCGGCCGGAATGTTTTCCTAAAATAAGCCCGGTTTCGACAAATCCGACATCTTCGCCTTTCATAATTTCGTAAGTGGTGCGCTCTTTCAAAATACCGTCTTGGTGTATACCGGATTCATGGCGAAAGGCATTCATCCCGACGATAGCTTTATTCGGAGCAACAACAAATCCGGTATATTTACTGACCAGCCTTGAGGTGCGGCAAATTTCTTGAGTCTTAATATTCGTCGTACATTTGTAATAATCCGGGCGTGTCCGCAAACCCATAACAATTTCTTCCATCGAGGCATTTCCGGCACGCTCGCCTATTCCATTAACAGTACATTCAACCTGGCGGGCGCCGTTTTTTACCGCGAATAAAGAATTCGCAACGCCTAATCCTAAATCATTATGACAATGAACCGAGATTATGGCCTTATTAATATTCGGAACGTTATTTTTAATATCAGCGATTAATTGCCCATACTCGGAGGGGACAGCATATCCGACGGTATCCGGAATATTAACAGTCGTCGCGCCGGCTTTAATAACCGCTTCCAATATCTTATAAAGAAATTGTTTTTCCGTGCGGGAAGCATCTTCCGGCGAGAATTCGATATCTTCAATCTTATTGCGGGCATACTTGACCGCGTCAACTGCCATTCTCAAAATTTCTTCTTTGGTCTTCTTTAACTTAAACTGCATATGAATTTTTGAGGTAGCCAAGAAAACATGTATTCTGGCTTTCTTAGCGTTCTTCAAAGATTCATAAGCCGCGTCAATATCTTTAACAATTGAACGGGCTAAACCGCAAACAGTTGAATTTTTAATATGCTTCGAGACCATCTTAACCGAATTGAAATCTCCTTTGGAAATAACCGGAAATCCCGCTTCGATAATATCCACTCCCATCCGCTCTAAGGCATAAGCGATATCCAGCTTTTCAGTCTGGTTCATGCTGGCGCCGGGCGCTTGTTCTCCGTCGCGCAAGGTCGTATCGAATATAATTACTTTGTTATTATCTTTCACAATTTTTACCTTACATAAACCAAATTAATGTTTCATCCAGGGCATCATGCTGCGAAGGCTCTCACCTATTTTTTCAATAGGATGATTTTTTGAATCTTCCCTAAACTTATTAAAATTAGGACGGCCATTTTTATTTTCTCTGATCCATTCGCGGGCAAACTTTCCGGACTGTATTTCGCCTAATATTTTCTTCATTTCTTTTTTGGTGCGGTCATTGATAATCCTGGGCCCCCTGGAATAATCACCATATTCGGCAGTATCCGAAACTCTTTGGCGCATACCGATAATTCCATGCTGATAAATTAAGTCGGTAATTAATTTAAGCTCGTGCAAACATTCAAAGTAAGCAATTTCCGGCTGGTAACCAGCATCAACAAGTGTTTGATAACCGGCTTTGACAAGTTCGCTAACCCCACCGCAGAGAACTGTTTGTTCGCCGAAAAGGTCAGTTTCAGTTTCCTCTTTAAATGTTGTTTCAATAACACCCGCGCGTGTTCCACCAATACCTTTAGCATAAGCTAGAGCATATTTTAAAGCATTCTTAGTAGCGTCTTGAAAAATAGCAACTAAACATGGGACGCCTTTTCCTTCCTGATATTGGCTTCTCACTAACGCGCCCGGGCCTTTCGGAGCAATCATCCAAACATCAACATCTTTTGGCGGAACAATTTGCTCAAAATGAATATTAAAGCCGTGAGAAAATACTAATGATTTTCCGGCGGTTAAGTTTTTCTTAATATCTTGCTTATAAACAAGCGCCTGCACGTGGTCTTGAGTCAAAATCTGAATTATATCGCCTTGTTTAGCGGCTGTCTTAGCATCGAGCGGCTGAAAACCATCCGCTATCGCTATTTTGTAGTTAGGAGAATTTTCCATCTCGCTAACAATAACATTCAGCCCGGAATCTTTTAAATTTAGGGCTTGTCCCCGTCCCTGAATACCATAACCAATTATGGCAATTGTTTTATTTTTTAGGACACTTAAATCAGCGTCATTGTCATGATAAATTTTTGGCATAATTTCACCCTTTCTGTTAATTAATAACGATAATGGTCCGGCTTATACGGGCCATTTTTTGATACTCCAATATATTTTGCCTGCTTATCAGTTAATTTAGTCAAATTAGCGCCGACCCGATTAAGATGCAATCTGGCAACTTCCTCGTCTAGCTCCTTGGATAAACGGTATACATCAATTTTGTAATCATTTTGCCATAGACTAATTTGAGCTAAAGTCTGGTTGGTAAACGAATTACTCATAACAAACGAAGGATGCCCGGTTGCACAGCCTAAATTGACCAGCCTTCCTTCCGCTAAAAGTATAATCGAATGCCCGTCAGGATAATAAAATTGGTCGACTTGCGGCTTCACATTTTCCCTTTTTATTCCCGGCCAATTGTACAAATCAGCGACCTGAATCTCATTATCAAAATGGCCAATATTGCAAATAATAGCTTTATCTTTCATCTTTGCCATATGCTTGGCGGTAATGACTTCACAATTTCCCGTCGCTGTAACAAAGATATCGACGATACCTAAAACCTCTTCGATTGTCTTTACCTCAAAACCTTCCATCGCGGCTTGTAGGGCGCAAATAGGGTCGATCTCGGTAATGATTACACGCGCGCCAAATCCACGCATTGATTGGGCGCAGCCTTTACCGACATCACCATAACCGCAAACCAAAACAACTTTTCCCGCAACCATAATATCAGTTGCTCTTTTTATTCCATCGGCCAAAGATTCCCGGCAACCGTAGAGGTTATCGAACTTTGATTTAGTGACCGAATCATTAACATTTATCGCCGGAAATAATAATTTGCCCTCTTCTTTCATCTGATATAGGCGGTGAACTCCGGTTGTTGTCTCTTCCGAAACGCCTTTGATTTCTTTGGCGGCTTTAGCCCAGAAACCTTTATCGGTTTTCAACATTTCTTTTAAAACCAGAAGAAGTTCTTTTTCATCTTCTCCGGCGTCTTTTTTATTTAAAACAGCTGCGTCTTTTTCTGCTTCGACGCCTAAATGAACCATTAAAGTAGCATCCCCGCCGTCATCGACTATCAAGTTAGGGCCGGTTCCATCCGGAAACATTAAAGCTTGTTTTGTACACCACCAATATTCCTTCAATGTTTCGCCTTTCCAGGCAAACACCGGAATGCCTAAATCAGCAATAGCAGCCGCAGCATGATCTTGAGTTGAAAAGATATTGCAACTTGCCCAGCGAACCTTAGCGCCTAATTCAACTAGAGTTTTTATTAAAACTGCTGTTTGAATTGTCATATGCAAAGAGCCGGAGATTTTTACACCTTTTAAAGGCTTTTCTTTGCCATATTTCTCGCGAAGTGCCATTAATCCGGGCATCTCTTTTTCAGCTAATTCAATCTCTTTTCTGCCATACTCGGCAAGAGCCATATCTGCAACTTTATAATCTTTATTATCTGCCAT
>JAKLDK010000073.1:0-3214 GCA_022703565.1 Candidatus Omnitrophota bacterium | reverse complement strand
GCTCAATTTCCTTATGACCGAATTTAGCCAGAGAAATATCCTTTATCTTATAGTCACAAGCTACTTTATTTTTTTTCATTTATTTAGCATCTTTCTTTAATTTTTCAGCTTTATCAGTCTTTTCCCAAGTAAATTCATTACGGCCAAAATGTCCGTAAGCCGCTGTTTTTAAATAGACCGGTTTACGTAAATCAAGAGTCTTGATAATTCCCTTCGGAGTTAAGTCAAAATTGTTGCGGACGATTTCAACTAATTTTTGCTCGGAAACATTACCGGTTCCAAAAGTATCAATCATGATACTGGTCGGATCAGCTCGACCGATGGCGTAGCTCAATTGCATCCAGCATTTTTTAGCTAACTTTGCAGCAACAATATTTTTGCAAACATAACGGGCCATATAAGTAGCGGAACGGTCAACTTTGGTCGGATCCTTTCCAGAGAAAGCTCCACCACCGTGTGAAACAACCCCGCCGTATGTATCAACAATAATTTTGCGTCCCGTAACACCGGTATCTGATTGCGGTCCACCCACAACAAATTTTCCGGTTTCATTAACAAAGAATTTGGTTTTAGAATCGCACATTTTGCCAATTATCGGCATGGCGATTGTATCAATTATTTCTTGTCGGGCTTTTAAAGTAATTTTCTTCCCTGTTTTATCCAAGATATCTTCGGTATGCTGGCAAGCTAAAACAACCGCATCAATTCTTTGCGGTTTGTCATCTTTGTATTCAACAGTAACTTGGCTCTTGCAGTCCGGGCCTAAATAATTTAAAGGGCCGTTTACACGGACATCAGAAACTCTTCTAACCAATTTATGAGCTAACATAATAGGAAGCGGCATTAATTCCGGAGTGTCATCAACTGCATAACCAATCATAATCCCCTGATCCCCTGCCCCGCCGGCATCAACTCCTTGCGAAATGTCCGGAGATTGGGCATTAATTGCGTTTAAAATCGAACAAGTATTGGCATCAAACCCGTATTTAGGATGGGTATAACCAATGTCGATTAAAACGCCTCGGACTAACTTGTGGACATCAATATAAGTTTTAGTTGTGATTTCACCACCGACTATAACTAAACCCATGGAACAAAATGTTTCACAGGCTACACGCCCCATTGGATCATCTTTTAATACCGCGTCCAATACTGAATCCGAAATCTGGTCGCACACTTTATCCGGATGGCCGGCTCCTACTGATTCTGATGTAATAAAATAAGTTCCTTTCACGTGCCTCTCCCTTTCTTAAGTATTAATATTACTTATTTAAAATTTTCTTGGGCTTCATTATAAGACTCTACACTACCGATATCAAACCATTTTCCGCTAAATTTATAGCCGTAAACATCAACCTTTTGATACAGCCATTTTATATAATCTCCGGCTTTATCCGCTTTTCCCGTTTCCTTTAAATATTGCGCTAACAAGCCTAATGTATCTTTGGGGAAATAATAAAAACACATCGCGATCAAAGTTGATTTTGGCGCTGCTGGCTTTTCTTCAAACGAAGTTATTTTAGCATTATTATCAACCGCGACAACTCCGAACAATTTAGCTTCTTCTAGATTATGAATATCATAAACTCCGATAGCTGCTTTTTGCTTTGAAACCGCGAAGTTAATATACTGGCTTATATCGAAATCAAAGAGATTATCTCCGCCGACAACCAGCAAATCGTCATTGATTTTTGCGTTATCTAAAGCAAACTTTATATCCCCGATTGAGCCTAACCGCTCTTCCGGAGTATTTGTCCTGTCGTTAACAACAGTTATTCTGCAAGGGAAATTAAGAGCCTTGGCCCAATCTTGAAATATTTTATGAAATTTATTATTGGTTACAACAATAATTTCATTTAAGCCTTTTATTGTTTTGAGCTTATCCAAAGTATAATTTACTAATGGTTTTTTATTGATTGGGAGCAAAGCTTTCGGAGTATCTTTAACAATCGCATAAAGTCGGGTTCCGTATCCGGCAGCTAGAATCAATGCTTTCATTTTATTTCTCCTCATCCCCCTGCTCAGCACTGACAACGTGCGGAGCAAGCTTTTTCAAGGCGGATTTAGAAAATTCTTCAACTTCTTGACCGGTTGATAATTCCAAAACTTTTCGTGCTAACTCGACGGTATCTTTATGATTTATACTGCGAATTAAATTCTTTATTTGTAAAATGCTCAAAGGCGACATACTTAACTCATCGAGATTTAAGCCCAATAATATCAAAACCAAATTCGGCTCATTCGCCATTTCTCCGCAAATACTAACCGGGATATTCACCTTATGAGCAGCATCTATTGTCTGTTTTATTAAACGTAAAACCCCCGGATGTCCCGGCTCATAAAGATCAGCCGTTTGTTCGTTTACTCGGTCGACCGCCAACGTATATTGAATCAAATCATTAGTTCCCAAGCTAAAGAATTTGGCTTCTTTCGCCAGCATATCCGCGGTCATAGCAGCCGAAGGCACCTCAATCATGACCCCGACTTGCAGGCTAGCGTCAAAGGCTATTCCTTCATCCTTGAGATTTTGCTTAACTTCGCTAAGAATAGAATTTGCTCTTCGTAAATCACTCGGGCCGGAAATCATCGGATACATCATCTTTATTTTTCCAAAAACTGATGCCCTTAAAATTGCCCGTAACTGTGTTTTAAATATGTCCGGCCTTTCAAAACAAAAACGAATTGCCCGCCAGCCCAAGAAAGGATACATTTCTTTCGGTATTTCCAAGCTTGACAAGAATTTATCTCCGCCGATATCAAGGGTACGAATTGTTACCGGTTTAGGGTTCATTTGCTCAGCGACAGACTTATAAGCTTCGAATTGTTCCTCTTCGGAAGGCAAATCAACTCTATTCATATAGAAAAATTCTGTGCGATATAACCCGATTCCGCTTGCGCCATGCTCTTTTATAGTAGGAACTTCTTCCGGCATCTCTAAGTTAGCCAACAAAGTCACAACTCGTCCGTCTTTTGTTTCAGCCGGTAAATCTTTAAGCTCTTGATATTTGTCTCTAAATTGCTGAATTCTATCAGAAGCATCGCGGTAATATTTTATCGTACTATCTTCAGGATTAATTATGACTAATCCTTTTCTCCCGTCGACGATAAGATAATCCTGATTATTAATTTTCAAAGTAGCATCCTTAAGCCCGACAACCGCCGGAACGCCTAGGGATTTTGCCATAATCGCTGTATGCGAAGTACGCCCGCCAAT
>JAKLDK010000072.1 GCA_022703565.1 Candidatus Omnitrophota bacterium | reverse complement strand
TTTGTAATGCACAACTATCAGTTGTTTCATCGGCACCGATATCAGGGGTATCCGCATTACGAGATTCTCCGTCAATATCGTAGTCTATTGGAAAAGTATCACCGCTACCGGTATCAATATCGCTTCCGCTTCGGCCCCAGAGGCAAGATGAATTCCCGGTTAAATGCAAGTCTTCGCTTCCTGGAGTAATGTCAGTAAAATACCGGCCGTATCCATCCATATTTGTTGAACCGTTGGCTAAGTTTCCGTCATCTCCGGTTGTATCGGATGAGACATTACTAGTTGAGCCGGCATTGAAAGTTCCATTAAAGCTTCCTTCAGCGCCGTTAACGCTGTTCACATCTCCTACATAATTATTTTTTGCGTATACTGTCCCGGCTGAACGGTTAATTCCATAAGCTGTTCCGGTAGTACTAGCAACATTTTGTAAATCATATATGGTGTTATTATAAACATATACTGTACTTGTGTTTTCTGTTAGCTGAATACCGAAAACATCGCTGCTACCATGAACAGATAAATTGGTGAGATTGTAAATTATATTATTGGCAATCCTTAAGTTGCTACCGTCGACTATAACAATTCCATGTACATCGCTGGAATCGGTGTCATCGAAAGTCGAGTTTTCTATGTCGTATATTAGATTATTAGTTATTTCAAAAAAAGCACCGGCAAGGGAATTGGTAGCATCAAAATTAATAGCTGTTATCGGCCCCATATTAGTAAGATTTTCACCAGATATTTCAATCCCATCAATATAAACATGGTCTTCCTGGTTGTTTATTAAGTAAACGGCAGAGGTTTGCGAATCCATTGTCGGAGCAAATTTATATCCGGTATCAGCAACACCAGTATGCCTTTGCGACTCTCCGACTTCAGTTGTAGCTGTTGGAGTATAAATCTTAATATAATTTGATGCTCCGGTTGTCCAGCCGTCAATATCGACGATACCTTCAGCATCTTCAGCATCTTCGGTATCTTCATAACAAGCAACAATAGCGATAAAGTTATTTGTTACCAAGTCTGTCGATGGGAAAAGAACATTATCATCGACAGTATCATTTATTGCGGTATTAACATCCCCAACTATCTGATCTTCCCAATCATCGAGATAAAGATAAGCTCGATATATATTAGCTCCTGTTCCTGCGGATGCGACAGTTGGAATGCCTCCATTTTGGTCTTGTACTGTAAAAGTATTTGCACCATTACGGCCAGTAATAAAAGCGACGTAATATGTCAAAGCTA
Organism: Candidatus Omnitrophota bacterium; assembly: GCA_022703565.1. Taxonomy (GTDB): domain Bacteria; phylum Omnitrophota; class Gorgyraeia; order Zapsychrales; family Zapsychraceae; genus JADFZM01. The sequence continues at coordinate 8,087 of JAKLDK010000072.1, read as the reverse complement.
CTTGATATTGGATAACGTCTCCTACGCCGACATTATTTGGGAGCGCTCCGTTAAACGTAGCAACTGCGTCTTTTACTGTTACGGTACGGCCGTTATTTAAATTGGCTGTAGTGTTTCCTACGGAGCGATAGAGAATCCTTGTTTCTTCGCTTCCCAATGTTTTTAAGAATTTTCCGGCACCGGTACCTTGATTAGCGGAAACTTGGTTATTATATTCAGTAGTTATCCAATCCGCACTTCGAGCAGTCTTGGAGACCTTAAGCTCGTCGATTGAAACATCAGAACAATTACCGCCATTGTCCCCAGCAATCCAGAATACGTGATCATCGTCAGCCGGAGCCGTCATTGACACCGGGCCATTATTTAATGAACCGTTCACATAAAGATTACCGGCTGACCCATCGTAAATGATGGCAACGTGTTTCCACGTTCCCTCTCCTACTTCCGGATCAGAATCAAGATATGAGCCAGCAGCAGAAACTCCGCCGATAATGTCTCCTGAAGTTCCTTGTGTTTGAATCCAGAAATGATCACCGTTAAAATCGGATTTTTCAGTAATGATTTTGTTGTCAACAGCATTATCAATATTAATCCAAAAAGACCATGTTCTAGCTTGGCCTGCTCCAGTAGAACTATCGAAAGAGACACTGTCGGCCGCTTCAAAACGGTCATCACTTCCATCAAAATCAATACCATTTCCAACAACAGCACTGATCAAATCAGAAGTAGTCATTGTTCCATAAGCATCAATATCGTTACTGTTTGATGTCGAATCGCAAGCTTCTTTTGTCCCTCCGCCACAATCTCCGTCGGTAGTAATCGATGGATCTTCAGCCATATGGTAAACAGATACAAAATTACCCTCGTCCCATGTCCCAGAAACATCTTCCTGCGAAGTTGAGATGGAACTATTGCCGTAATAAATATAAAAATTGGTGTCATCATTATAATCAAGAGTCGGTATTTCAACCCACATAACTATAGCTCCGGTAGTCGCGGTATATGATTCTATTTCATGCTTTAGAAGAGCTGGGGCAGTAGCGCTAGCAGTAGTAAAGATAATATCAAAGCCGCTGGCATTGGTGACATCGCCGCCATTTGCCGTAGTCCTTAAGTCATTATCAGTAAATGCGACCAAAATAGTAAAGTTTGTCAAGTCAGATGACCCGGTTACCAACGTATTATCGATTGTAATTTTCTTTCGGAATTTATAACTTCCGTTGAACCAGGCGTCAGCGGACATAGCAGTAGCTACGGCTATTACGCTATACGCATATAGTATCAACGATGTAATCCAAATTTTATTTAAAAACTTTTTCATTTATATTTTAATCGCCTCTTTACTTAATTCTTTCCCTCTCCTAAACAAAAAGACCGAAAGTCATGCTTTTTAATCGCATAACTTCGGCCTATTTTTATCGCTTCTATTTTCTTGTCTTGAATATTCTGGAATACAACAATACGGCTTATCCCCAACGTTTCCGCCGCTTCCATAACTGAAATATATTGTTCGGCACCAATCTTTTTCTTCTGAAACCCTTCGCCAATATCCGGAATATCGCTTCTGGCTATTACATAATGCCGCCCGACTCTTTTGGCTTTTATTTTCCCTTTCTTCACCTGTTTAAAGACTGCGATTCTGCTTACACTAAGTATTTCTGCTAATTCAGGGATAGAAAAATATTCTTTAGAATAAAACGTGTCGGAATGTATTTCTTCGGACTTACTAACTGTTACCTCGGTTCGGTCAATTACATAATGCCCGCCTACTCGCTTGGCCGCAATTTCGCCTTTAGCAATCTTATTTAATATTGTCCGGCGGCTGACATTAAGAATTTCTCCCGCTTCGACAACAGAAATATAATCTTTTTTTTCTACTTCGTTAATTTTATACGACGGGATTTGCTCATTTAGGTAGGATTCCGGAACACCATAACTGCGGCCGATTCTAATCGCTTTTATCTGTCCGGTTTTTATACGCTTAAAGACAGCAACAGGACTTATGCCGAGAACCTTTGCGGCTTCTTTGGTTGAAACATATCCTGTTTGTATACTTATTGCCATATTATCTTAATTACAAAAGTTATCCTTCTTCTCACTTATTAACCTAATAAACACAGAAAATGGCTAACTATAGTTAACCATGGTCTACTTTACCACAAATATTACCGACGATAAATATTTATTTTATGTTTTCTTCAGCGACAAAAGTTGCCTCTATTCTCACTTATTAACCTTATCTATGCATGTTACTGCTAACAATTGTTAACCTTAGACACACTCTAGCACATTTATCTGAAAGGCTAAACATCTTTTTTGAATATTAGAATCCGGTAAGTATAAAATAATGGCTGGACTTTATGGCAATACTATCTACTTATAAGACTTTTTAGACACTGCACTCACACTTCTTTTTTCGCAATATCTGAATCTGCTCTTTAATTGAATTAACAAATATAGTTTGCTTTGCGCTTCCTTTGGCAAGATTATAATTAAGTGGACTGTGGTGATTGTACCCGCGAGCCTGCATTTCTTTTACCAACTCTTCATGCCTTAAATACAAAGCCTTTAGCCTTCCCTGCCAACGAATTGTTTCAGGATGGCGCGAATATCCTTTTTTGCATTTGGTTAAAACCGACCAAATAGCATGCAATTCACGATGCTCGCCTAAAAGATGATTACGGCACAATTTTTTAACTGCGATATCCCAAATGCGCATAATTCTATTAACTATTTGCAATCAAGCGCTGCCGAAATGAAAGCGGCAAATAAAGGATGCGCTTTATCGGGTTTTGATTTGAATTCCGGGTGGAATTGGCAACCAACGAACCAAGGATGATTTTTAAGTTCAATTATCTCGACTAAATCCTGCTGAGTATTTATTCCCGATATTATTAAGCCTTCTTTTTCAAACTTTTCTCTGAAAGAATTATTAAGCTCATAACGGTGGCGATGCCGTTCGGAAATATTTTCTTTTTTATACGCGTTATAACTTAAAGACTTCTTCTCGAGCTTACAAGGATAAGCACCTAAACGCATTGTCGCGCCCATATCTTTTACATCTTTTTGCTCTTCTTGAAGGCAAATTACCGGATATTTGGTATCTTTATCAAATTCCGTTGAATTTGCTTTATTTAATCCGCAAACATTTCTCCCAAATTCAATTGTCGCAACCTGCATACCCAAACAAATCCCAAAATAAGGTATATTTTTTTCGCGCGCATACTGTACTGCTTTTATCTTCCCTTCAATTCCCCGATCACCAAACCCGCCGGGAATTAAAATCCCTTTAATGTCCTTAAAATTAGAGGCCAAATTCTTTGTCTTTTCTAAGTCCTCAGAATCAATCTTGACAATATTCACCCGGCAGTTATTCGCAATCCCGCCGTGAACTAAGGCTTCATAAATTGATTTATATGCATCCTGCAAAGCGATATATTTACCGACGACCGCAATTTTCACTTCATGCTCGGGATGTTTTAATCTTTTTAATACTACATTTGTCCATTCAACCAAATCCTTTTCTTCTCGCTTGATATTTAATCGCCGAAGAATCAGATTATCCAAACCCTGTTTTTTAAACATTATCGGCACTTCATAAATATGCTTTACATCAACCGCATCAAACACTGCTTCTTTGTCAACATTACAAAACAAAGCTATTTTTTCTCTCTGATCTTTACTGACCGGCATTTCCGTACGGCAAAGCAAAATATCAGGATAAATACCAATTTCGCGCAACCGCCCGACGCTATGTTGAGTAGGTTTTGTTTTTAATTCACCGGCTGATTTTATAAAAGGAAGCAGCGTAACATGAATATTTAAAGCATAACTTTCGCCCAATTCCCATCTTAACTGACGGATTGCCTCTAAAAACGGCAGGCCTTCAATGTCACCTACTGTTCCGCCGATTTCAATAATCGTCACATCAACATCCTGGTCATGCGCAACTTTTTTAATACAACTTTTAATCTCATTGGTAATATGCGGAATTATCTGAACAGTTTTTCCTAAGTAATCCCCGCGCCGTTCTTTTGTAATAACGCTAAAATATATTTTGCCGGCGGTAATATTGTTATCTTTAGTAAAGTTCCCGTTGGTAAATCTTTCGTAATGCCCCAAATCAAGGTCCGTTTCAGCACCATCGTCAGTAACATAAACCTCACCGTGCTGGAAAGGGTTCATTGTCCCGGGATCAACATTCAAATAAGGATCGCATTTAATTACAGTTGTCTTGAGCCCCCGAGCTTCAAGCATTTTACCGATAGAAGCCGAGGCCAAACCTTTTCCTAAACTTGATACAACCCCGCCAGTAACAAAAATAAATTTAGACATTTATTCCTTTACCCCCTCTAGTAGGTATTTACTCTGCGTTTTTGGTATTTCGACCGGATATTGGCCGCTAAAACAGGCATGGCAAAAACTTTTAGGCGCATTCATAACCGAAAGCATTCCATCCAAACTCAAATATTCCAATGTGTCAACTTTAATAAACTCGGCAATTTCTTTAATTGTTTTGTTGAACGCGATAAGCTCACTTTTACTGGGAAAATCTATCCCATAAAAACATGGCCCGATAATTGGCGGACAACTTATTCTCATATGAATTTCTTTAACCCCCGCGCTCCTTAAGACTTCAATCCTGCTGCGGGATGTTGTCCCCCGGACGATTGAATCCTCGACGATAATTATTTTCTTTCCTTCCAGGACGCTTCGGATAGGATTAAGCTTGACTCTGACTCGAAAATCCCGTACCAATTGCGTTGGTTGGATAAATGTGCGGCCGATATAATGGTTACGGATAATTCCAATTTCCAACGGAAGCCCTAATTCCTGCGCATAACCAGTTGCCGCATAATTACCCGAGTCAGGAATCGACATAACAAAATCGGCTTTGGCCGGATGTTCTTGGGCTAATTTTGCACCCAAACGTTTACGCACTTGGTATACATTATCGCCAAAAATATTACTATCCGGACGGGCAAAATAAATATTCTCAAAAATACACTGTGATTTATTTTCTGTCTTGGCATTCGGCAAAAATATGGATTCAATCTTATCCCCGGTCACAAAGACAATCTCACCCGGCTCAATTTCACGGATAAACTCCGCATTTAATAAATCGAAAGCACATGTTTCACTGGCTAAAACATATTTCCCCTCGAGCTTTCCTAAGCATAATGGACGAAATCCCCACGGGTCCCGGCAGCCGATAATTGTGTCCTCAACCATAAAAATCAAAGAAAATGCTCCTTTTAATTGCTTTAATACCTCCAGAAACCAATTCTTCAAATCCCCATTTTTTGTGCGGGCCAATAAATGGACAATAACCTCTGAATCCATTGACGTTTGAAAAATTGAACCCTGTTCCTCCAGAAATTGATGAAGTTCCTCGGTATTTGTTAAATTACCATTATGAGCAATCGCTATAGAACGTTTCTTATGTTTAACTAAAAGCGGTTGGATATTTTTTAAATCCGATGAGCCGGTCGTTGAATAGCGGGTATGGCCAACGGCAGTCTCACCTTTTAACGCATCAACATCTCGCTCGTTAATTGAATCAGTAACAAGCCCCTTGGCTTTCTTTATGTTGATATCTCTCCCATCATATGAAGCCACGCCAACAGCTTCTTCTCCTCGATGCTGCAAAGCATACAATCCCAAATAAGCTAATTTTGCCGCATCTTTATGCTTAGTAATTCCAATAATTCCACACATTAATTGGCCGCCTCTTTATAAAGTACTTGTAATGATTTTACACTAAATCCGTTATTATTTCTAGATTCCATTCCGTTGACCGCCGCCCAAGCGCCTTGCATTGTTGTTATGCAAGGGACATTATGCAATATTGCCGCCGCGCGGATAGAGCGCATATCATATTGGCTTGTTTCCTGCGATGAAGGAGTATTAATAATCAAAGAAATTTCATTTTTCTCAATTAAATTGATTAAATTTACTTTTCTATTCTTTCCCTGCTCATAATAACCGACTTCTTCGGTCTCAACTCCGTTATTACGCAAAACCTTAGCTGTCCCCTTAGTCGAAACAATTGCAAAACCCATATCCTTGAGCTTCTTCGCGATAAAAACGCTATTACGTTTATCTTCGTCTTTAACGCTAATAAATATTTTTCCCTTCGTCGGCAAATTCTGGTTAGCGCATATTTGCGATTTTACATAGGCAACTCCAAAAGTATCCGCCGTACCCATAACTTCGCCCGTTGATTTCATCTCCGGGCCTAAAACAATATCCACTCCCGAAAATCGCGAAAACGGCAAGACTGATTCCTTGACTGAATAATGTTTCAATCGTGAAATCAAATCATAAGTTAAGTTAAACTCTTTTAATTTAGACCCGGCCATTATTTGCGCCGCAATTTTAGCTAAAGGAATTCCGGTCGCTTTACTGACAAAAGGCACTGTCCTTGAAGCCCGCGGGTTTACCTCCAAGACATAAATAATACTTCCCTTAATCGCGAATTGAATATTCATTAGTCCCACAACTTTTAAAGCTTTCGCAAGCGAGCAAGCATAGTTCTTTACTTCTTCAATCAAATTCTCGCTAAGTGTCGTCGGCGGAAGCACGCAGGCCGAATCTCCACTATGAATTCCGGCATTTTCAATATGCTCCATTATCCCGGCCACAAAGGTTTCCTCCCCGTCAGAAATAGCATCGACATCCACCTCAATTGCATCCTCAACAAATTTATCAATTAATATCGGCCGGCCTTCAGAAACTTCCTTCGCTTCATCAATAAATGAAAGTAGGGCTTGCCGGCTATAAACAATTTTCATCGCCCGTCCACCTAAAACATAACTCGGCCGTGCCAAAACCGGATATCCGATTTGTTCAGCTACCTTGATTGCTTTATCAGTTGAGATTGCCGAGCCATTTGCCGGTTGGAGTAAACCAAGTTTTTTTATAAGTTTTGAAAACTTCTCGCGGTCTTCCGCAATATCAATTGATTCAACTGTTGTACCGATTATCGGAACCTTCGCATCTTTAAGACGTTTAGCTAAGTTTAAAGGTGTTTGTCCGCCAAATTGCACAATTATCCCGTCGGGCTTCTCGATATCAACGATATTCATTACATCTTCAAATGTTAATGGCTCGAAATAAAGCCTATCCGAAATATCATAATCGGTTGAAACTGTTTCCGGGTTTGAATTAACCATGATTGTATAAAAACCCATCTTCTTTAAAGCAAATGAAGCATGGCAGCAGCAATAATCAAATTCAATTCCCTGCCCGATACGATTTGGCCCGCCGCCTAAAATCATTATCTTCTTTTTCTTGCCGCGCTCTTTCTCCATCTTAGCAATCTGGATAGAAGCCTCATCTTCTTTTTCGTATGTTGAATAGAAATAAGGGGTGTAAGCCTCAAATTCAGCTGCACAAGTATCAACCAGTTTAAAAGTCGCTATAATTCCCTTATCTTTTCTTAATTTTCTTACCTCAAGTTCTGTTTTATCCATAATCTTGGCTAATTGTCCGTCGCTAAAGCCATATTCTTTGGCTTTGTGCAATATCGCATCCGGCAAACTCTTATTTTTAGCAAATGTTTCTTTTAGCTCATTTTCAAATTCAAAGATTTGGATAATATGGTAAATAAACCATTTATCAATCTTGGTCGCATTAAATATATCGTCAATACTCCAGCCTTTTTGCAAAGCGTATTTAATGTAAAAAATACGCGAAGCATTCGGTTCTTCCAAACGCGATTTAATTTTCTCATCTGTGATCTGATTGAAATCAATTTTGTTATCTAGTCCAATATGCCCGATTTCAAGCCCGCGCAAACCTTTTTGTAAGGCCTCTTTAAATGTGCGGCCTATTGCCATCGTTTCTCCGACAGATTTCATCTGCACGCCTAAAATATCCTTGGCTTCCGGAAATTTCTCAAAAGTAAAACGCGGTATTTTGACAACACAATAATCAATTGTCGGCTCAAATGAAGCCGGTGTTTCTTTTGTAATATCATTTTGAATTTCATCCAAGGAATAACCAACCGCAAGTTTAGCCGCAAATTTTGCAATCGGGAAACCTGTAGCTTTAGATGCTAAAGCTGATGAGCGCGATACCCGCGG
>JAKLDK010000071.1 GCA_022703565.1 Candidatus Omnitrophota bacterium | reverse complement strand
GTTAAATTAGCCCAAGATAAATAACTTACAGCCCTGGCTGGCCTATCAGTAGTGCAAACTAAAGGCGTTCCAGAACAACTAATTGTGTTACGATACTTAACAAGATCAGAATTTTTATGATCATTGTCGGTTAAATCATGTTTGGCCCTAGCTTCGCTAGAAGGCAAAGAATTAATAAATTCAATCCATTCTCCCTCGGATACTTCATATTTCATCGCATAGAAGGCATCAAACCCTTTAGGATAATTCACCCCTAAAGTAAACGACGACCCGGAAGGATCCTCATCAATATTATTATTAGACACATACCGATATCCATCTTCTGAAATGTTAGAAATAGCAATGGCTGATTCGCTCGAGATAAACCAAGGGTCAATGTCAGCACTCCCAGAAACAAAAGATGCCGTGCTGTTGGCATAATCACCGGCATAAAAAGAACCTTCCGGTATATAAACCATTTCTATTCCCATTACTGTAGCTTTAACATTAGAATTAGAATTAAAACCGCAACTACTATAGTCAACAGTTAATTCTACTCCTGTCGAAGCAACAGTATCATAGTGTCCGTAATTTTTTGGTTGTATAAATGCACCGTATTTGTCCGCCGGGACATAGATGTCCAAATCAGCACCCGCGCCAGATGCTGTTCCTGTTGGGTTCAAACCACTTGTAGGAATTTGACAAAGCTTTTTATTGGTAGGTAACAAACTGGGTTCATAAAGCCTAACGGTAAGCCAGATTGCATCATTATTTATTTTAGTCTTCCAAGAATTTTCCCAAGCGATATCAAAGCTAATTACGACAGTGTTAGTTGAAACATTTCTTTGCCCCAAAGAAACATTGGAAACGGAAAAATTATTGGCTTGAGCTAAACTGGTTATAACCACTAAAAATAAAAAGGTCAGCACAAAAGACTTTACTGCCCCTTTAATTACTTTCAGCATAACATCCTTTCTTAAATTTCTTTTTCTATACGGATTGTTATATCATTAAAAAACATAATAATATAATAGTGGACACAAAATCCCTATAGAATTACTCACAATATTTCTAAAATTAAACTATGAACCCAATCAAAATACCCGCATAGGCGCCTACACGAATATTTTTATTTCTCCATGTTAATATCTTCTTCCAGCTCGGAAGCAACAGTACTTTTTAAAATAAGCTGGGCTTCAATAATTTTCTCCTGTACAAAATCTTTGTCTTTAGCTTTAGGCGCAAGATACAAATACATTTTGTAGTGCTTCAACGCCGTCTTGTAATCTCTTAAATTTTCGCTGCTAACAAAGGCTAGATTATAATGAGAATCTGGATCATCCGGCATAAGCGTTACTGCTTGATAATATTCTCTCGCAGAAATTTCATACTTTCCCTTATTATAATAGATGTTGCCCATATTATAATGGGCTTTGGCCGCATCTAATTTTAATTTTGGGTCTTCTTCGACAAAGGCATCAATTCTAGTTAACAAATCGAGGGTTTTAGCCTCTTGATCCACAACCACCTGTTGATCTTCTGCCTGAACAAGCGCGAAACGAGAAGAAAAACAAAATATTTGAGTTAAAATTGCAGCAGCAAACAAGAAATATTTTTTATTCATAATCCCACCTTTTTTTAATCTGTGCTATAAGATTTAAATGGTTTAATTGTCCCTTTTATTTGAGCATAATCCTCATGCCCCTTAATGATCGTCGGAGTAATAAAGATAACTATTTCCGTACGAGTCAAATTATCGCTAGTTGTACCAAACATAAAACCAAAATATGGCAAATCCATCAATACAGGGATTCCTCTTTTAGTATGAGATTTATCATCTTTTTTCAAACCACCCATAACAATTGTGTTACGGTCTTTGACCATTACAGTCGTCTCTAATTCAGTTTTGTTGACCTGCGGGATTCCACCGCCTTCAGACTCAACCGTTCTAGTAACAGATGATATTTCCGGCTTTAATTTCATCGTAACCCAACCGTCATCATTAATTTTCGGAGCAACATTTAATTTCAAACCAACGTCAACAAATCGAACGTCTTCGCTGGTAATTGCATTATCACCGGTACCGGATGTTGTTGAAACAATGTACGGCACTGTATCACCAATATGAATTCTCGCTTCATCGCCTTCAGTAACAAGTATCTGTGGATTCGACAATATTTTTGTATCGCTTACTTGCTTCAAAGCCCTTATTTTTGCTTCAAACATATCACGGTCAAAATTACCAACTGCAATTTGAGAATAATATTTGAAAAGGTTGCTTGAAGAACTTAATCCAGCATAGTCAAGAAAGCTTTGCGTAAAGCCTAGCTTACTTAATTCATCATCATTCGAATCTTTAAAATCTAACTGCCAATCAATACCCATGTCATATTGAGGATTTAAAGTAATCTGTAATATTCTCGCGCTTACCAAAACCTCTTTTGTCGGAGAATCTAATTCTTTCAGGATCTGCTTAACTTCTTTTAATCTGTCCGGGTAAGCCCTAACAATAATCCGATTTGTTCTTTCATCAGCAGTAACAGATCCGACGGCCTTAGCATCTATCCTGGCTCTTAATTTATCGGCAATAACTTCAGCTTCAGCAAATTGCAAAGGATAAACGAATGTTTCTAGAGGTTTTTCGATTTTCTTTATTGCTTCTTTCATTTCAGCGATTACTTCCGGAGTATCGATAAGGACAATTGACCCGGTATCCTCATCAATGATAATCTTTCCGATATTGCTTTTGATACTATCTAATGCCGCCAAAACATAGCTCGGTTTAGAATATTGCAAATGAACAATGCTTACTTGAGTTTTATCATTAAATTTCTTTCCAAACATTGATTCATATTCAGCCGAAGTCATAATTTGAACAATATTGTTCGAAATTTTATAAGCCAATTGGTTTGAGATAACAACGATATCTAATGCATCTTTAATGTTTACGCTTTTTAAAAGCACGGTTACGCGCCCCTGCACGGTTGGGCTGATAACCACATTAAAATCACCATTGTTTTTATCGGCTAAAAACTTGATGACATCGACAATATTCATGTCGCGCACATCCAAAGAGATATTTCTTTCCATGCGCTTAAGGATAGATTCGGTGTCTTTGTCAATAACTAGAGGCTTTGGGTCCTCGGCCTGAGCAAAGCTCACCAGGCAAACAAAAGCTAAAAACAAAGTTGCTAAAGATAAAAGTAAAAATCTTTTGGATTGTCTACATTTTTGATTTGTCATATTTTATTATTATCTCCTCGTTTTCATAGCCTAATGCGACACTATCGGCATAAATGGTTTTTACAATTATATCGCCCATTTTCTCACCTTTTTTGAGAAAATATGTCATATTCTTCTCGGTATCTTCAATCATTGCCGACGCAGATTCAACAGTATCAAGCCATGAGATACCAACTAACCTTAAATTTTTTGTTTTTCTTACAATAGGAGAGTCCTTCGATATTCCGGTAGTAACCACACCGGTCGTTGTTTTTTCTTCATAAGGCTGAAAAATATTTCTTCGTTTAACTTCAGAAGCGTAATATGAAACTGCTTGGACTTTGGGAATCAGGCTTTCTTCGCTCAACGATACCTTGGAAATTGATTTGGGGATATTGACAGAAATGTTCTTATCAATTGAAGCGAATCCTAGATAAACCTCATAGGCAAGGATAAAAATGACCACCAAGAGAGCAAGGAATAAAAATTTATTTACTGTCTTAATATTGAATAAATCTTTTTTCTTTTTCTCAACCTTCTTAGGAGCGGCTCCTCCCAGCTGAGAAAGTTCAATCATCTTTAAGAGTTGTTGTTCAGCCGTTTCTTTATTTTTTGTCGCCATATAGTTATAATATTATATTAATGGTTATCAACTTCAAGATAAAGTTTATATTTTTTTTCTAATTTTTTACGCCTTCCAACTCATTCTCTTTTGTCGCCGAGAGCCATTGCAATTCTTTTTCAATAACACCCCTTACAATCATAGCATCAGCTATGGTTTGATTAATCATAACTAATTCTTTGAGCGTCTTATGACAAATCATATTTATTTTCCTCGGATATCCTCGAGAATAATTGTAAACCTCGCTAATCGCATCGTCTAAAAAGATTCTTTTATCCCCCCGATAACCGGCTTTAGCAATACGAAAATTAATCAATTCTTTTGTTTCTTTTGCGTCTAAAGGATTTAATGTAAATTTAAAACTAATTCTGTCCATAAAGTTACTCATATGAACAACTTTAGAATAAAGCTCTAACTGTCCCAACAATACAAGCTGTATTAATTTGTGTTCATTAGTTTCAAAATTTAATAAAATTCTTAACGTTTCCAAGGTCGATAAATCCAACTTTTGCGCCTCATCAACAACCAAAATAATCGTTCTATTTTCGCGTAAAGTCTTGTGAATAAGAAATTTTTCAATAGTATCGCGTAATGCCAGAATATCGTTCTTTCTCAAATCAATATCTTCCGGAAGCTGAATATCAAAGTTTCTAACAAGCGAATTTAAGAATTGGCTTTGGCTTTCAAACGAAGGGTCCAGAATCATATGAAAGATCATATCGCCACGCTTATTTAGCTCGTGTAGCAATTTCCGAGAAAGAGTTGTTTTACCTGTCCCGACATCGCCGAAAACAACAGACAAACCTCGGCGCAATCTTAATTCTATAAGCAAATTAGTAAGTGCCATATCATGTTCGCGGGTATGATAGAAGAATTCCGGATCAGGGCTTGTTGAAAAGGGTTCTCTTTCGAAGCCAAGAAGTGTGTAATAATTTAATCTGTTTGCGGTTTTAAAATCCATTTTGTCCCAACATATTGTCTAAACGCTTAAGCCGACCACAACAGGTTGTTATTCCTAAGTAAATTAATCTTATCATAATATATATATGAGGCAAGTCTTATTTGGGATAATTTCGGCTATTTCTTGAGTAAAAAGGAGATAATTCCCGACGAGATACCTATTGTGCGGCTAAAAGAACGGAAAAATAGTATAAAAGAATAGAAAATTGCCTCAAAAATATTTCGCGTAAACCGATTAGCAAAAAACAAATTAAAAAAATAAGTAAATAAAACAAAAAATAAAAATAAAATTCCATAAGTTCTTATGCTAAGCAAACTTAGCATAAAAGAAATGAGGACAAAAGATACCAACGGCACATCAGCCATATCTTTCCAGAAGGTGTAGTTGTCACCCTGCATCATCTTAGGATGCATTAAATATAATTTAGCTCGCCAAAAACCATGACGGTATTGTTCCCGTAAATATCTTGAAATGCTTTCAGTATGATAATGTTTTACCTTCGACTCTCTTTCAAAAAATATTTTTTTATTAATTTTTAATATCCTGTAACTCAAATCATTGTCTTCACCGCTGGCATATCGATACTCTTCGTTAAAACCACTTAGTTCATCAAAGATCTTCTTCCTGATTCCAAAATTATAACTGCCGAACACTTTCGGATATTCAGGCAATAAATTATTATGCCGGTAAACAATTTCTTTGTGAATGCAACGGGATAGGATCGACGAGCTATTGGCAATGTCATAGCTGCCCATAACTACGGCGATATCTTTATTCTCGAAATGTTTAATCGATTTTTCAACCCAATTGCTATTTGGGACACAATCGGAATCAGTAAAAAATAATATTTCAGATGTAGCTATCTTTGCTCCGCGGTTTCGGGCTGTAGCTGGGCCGGCATTGGGCTGACAAACATAACTAACATCAGGAAAACTCTTAACTATTGAAGCCGTACTATCTTTTGACCCATCATCAGAGACAATTATTTCTTTAATATTCTTAAAAGTTTGCTCTTTTACAGCCTTTAAGCATTGCGCGATTGTCTTTTCGCAATTGTAGGCCGGAATTATTACACTAACCTGCGGTTCATTCATAATTTTTCTTTGCAATAATATAAATTAACATCCCGAAATACTTCCCGAAAGAATTATCTGGCGAAAAACGAAAAGGCAAAGTATTTATTCCTCCTCCGGAAATCACTTCTAAATTATTTTTCTGATGCAGCTCTATTAATTCCTTATAAACAAATGGTTTTTCTTTAATTCCTGGCATAAAAAATGGCCGGATTATTTGCCAAGGAGAGAATTTATTGGGAACAAATGTTATCAAGCACCCATCCTTCTTTAAAAGCGCTATTAAATTGCGCAAAATAATATTTTGCTTATCATAATCAAAGTGTTCCAATAACCCGTCGGAAAATATAAAATCAAATCGCGAAGATATTTTTTCAGGCAGATCAGGCGCGGTTAAATCTTCATTTATTACAGAAGCCTTGCCTTCGGTTATCTCTTTGGCAATTCTTAAGGCTTCTATTGAATAGTCCAAAGAAAAAACATTTAATCCGGTATCAGAAAAATATTTTGAGAAGAACCCGCTGCCGCATCCGGCGTCTAATATTAAAGCGTCTTTAAATAAATATTTGGCTAAAATTGTTTTGATTCTTTTTTTTGACCAGCTCTCTTTTGTAAACTTAGCCGTTTTATCTAAAGACCAAAAGTAATCCCAATTGTTTTTGCTACTTAGCATCCTTATCTTTCTTGATTTGGCCAATTTCCGATTCTAAAATACCTAATTTCTGGGCGATTTTATCATTGCGGTTATTTTGCTGGCACAAAAATATTGTCATAAGCAAACTTAATAATACTAAAGCCGACAGCATACAAAAGAAAATAAAATTACTGGGGACCGCGAAACCGAAAAAGAATGCAATGTTAAATAAGAAATCCTCGAATAAAGCAAAGAAAAGGCCTAAAACACTTATTGCTATCCAACCAAAAGCATATTTAAAGGTAAGTTTTTCTCTGCGGACTAAATCAACTACCAAAATAAGAAGTATTCCGCAAAAAATAATTGCAATAATCTTTGTATTCATATCAATCTATTCCTTTTTTAGTTTTAATCTTATCCAGCAAAATCGCAAAGGTTACCTTGATCATATAGTATAAAGTTTTTAAATACCTAATTGAGCTTGAACCTGATGCTCGCTTGTTCATCTTAACCGGAATTTCTTTTATTTTTAATTTATACCTTCCCGCGACAACAATCGCTTCAGGTTCTGGGAAATCATTAGGATAATATTTTGAAAAAACCTTCAAAGCTTTGCGATTTAAGGCCTGGAAGCCGGATGTCGGGTCGGTTATATGTTGCGAAGTCAAAAAACTTAGCAATTGCGCAAAGAAATTTATTCCTACCCGACGGACAAAAGAAGATTGATACCCGGTAAAAGGCTTGATAAATCTACTGCCGATAGCAATATCCGCATCTCTATTTAAAACTGGCACCAGCAAATCATTAATATAATTTACATCATGCTGGCCATCAGCATCAACACGAATCACATATTCATAATCTTTTTTATAAGCAAATTGAAAACCAGCCTGCACTGCCGCACCAATACCTAAGTTATAAGGCAACGATACAACAAAAACACCTTCTTCTTTCGCGTTTGCCGCGGTTTGGTCAGATGAACCATCATTTATAACCAAGATATCCTTAACTAAGCTCAGGCTTTTTATTTGTTTAATCGTATTTACAATATTATTTTCTTCATTAAAAGCCGGAATGATAACTAAGATCTTATTTTTGTCCATTGGCTTCTTTCTGATTCATATAATAAAGATATCCAACCGCATCTTTAAGCAACATGTCTTCTTCCTGCTCGGAAACAAAGCGATCCGGAACCAAACCGCTAAAAGGAAAAACCATGCCATCCGGATGGCTGCCACGCGCGGTTATTAAAAGCAGCATTGATTCGTCTTTAAAATTAAACATACTCTTAAGCATTACCTGCCCGGCAGAATTTTGCCCCATCAAAACAGCTTTTTTTCTTCTTTGCATTATCCCGGAAAACAATTCTGCCGCACTGCCGCTTTTATTATTAATTAAAATTACAATCGGCCCATCATATTTATATTCATTTGGTATGGTAGGGACATCCAGCATACCTTTTGGTTCGCCCTTATTTTTAAAATAAGCAAAATCATCGCCACCGGGCAAGAAAAACGAAGATAATTCCCGCGCCGCTAAAGGCGGGCCGCCGGGATTATTGCGCAAATCAATAACAAGCCCATTCATTGGCCCTCTTTTTTTAAAGAATTCCATGAATCTAAAAACATCTTCTCCGGTTTTGCGGTTAAACCGTTCAATTTGTAAGCCAAAATAACCTTTAGCTGGAATCGGGATTTCAAAAACACTTTGCTTAAAATATTCCTTGCTCTCCACTTTAATTTCCGAAGGAGACTTATCAATTGCTCTAAAATATTTTATCGCTGTTATTGAGCCTTCCAGAGGCTCCAGCAACTTATTGATTTCTTCTTCGGGTAAATCCTTAATATTTTTATCGCCTAAAGCGATAATTAAATCATTTTCGCGTAAACCTTTCTCAAAAGCATCCGAACGCGGTTCAATAAAGGTAACTTCATAACCTTGCGGAATCACTTTACCTTTTATCCCCAAATCAACTCGTTTTCCCAGCGCTGTCTGCTCATATTCTTTTGCTGGCTTAGGAGGATAAAGCTCGGAAAAGACATCTTCTTTGTCTTTTAAAAACTCAATCATTTTTGAGGCCGAACGCCAACGGACATAATCAATGGATTTTCCTGTTGATATTAATTCCGGATAGATTTTACTATTAAAAACCTCCAAAAAACGCTCATAATCTTTTCTTTCTACCAGCTTGTAATAATTTTCCTCCATTGTTTTGTATACTTCCTCAAAATAATCCAAGTATTCTTGATAAGTTTTATCAGCCATTTCTTTTTTTGCCCTTGATTTCTTGTCTACGGAAGATTTTTTTGATTCAGCTAAAAGAGGAAATAAAACAAGAACTGCGAGTGCAACAAAAAAGGTGCAAAACTTCTTATCCCTTAACATTTGTAATCTTTCTGAAGATATAATTAAACTCTTTGCTTAGCGATACGCTTGAAAATTAATGTTTATTATACTAAAAAAACTTAATCACTTCTCTATATATTATATAGAATATACAATTTAAAGAATTAACTGCTCAAACCAATGCTGGATTATTTCTTTCTAAAATATTATTATCCAATTTATTGTGTTTAAGCCCTAAAAGGGCTTTCGATTCATTTTCTTTTAAGCCTTCTACAGATTTTATATTAAAAACATTTTCGAGGCTTCTTTTAATTTCATCAGCGGATAAAGGAATATTTGTAACAAAATCATCGTGCCGCCTATTTTTTCGGTATTGCGGTTGCTCTTGAGGGATTTTAAGATATTTCCCAATCATGCCTATATCAAAATTATAAAGAAAAGTGCCATGATGCAAAATGTAAGACCGCGAACGTTTTTGCGCATTACCGGAAAACTTTTTGTTATTCTCGCTTAAAACAATATCGCAAAGCGGCATAATATCGCAATCAACTCCGTTTTTTCTTA
>JAKLDK010000070.1 GCA_022703565.1 Candidatus Omnitrophota bacterium | reverse complement strand
CTCAAATCGAAAAAAGCGCTAGCCAAATCTCCGCGGCCATTGCGATTATTACTGATATTGCTGACCAAACAAATTTACTTGCTCTTAATGCGGCAATTGAAGCCGCTCGCGCCGGAGAACATGGCAAAGGTTTCGCGGTTGTTGCGGATGAAGTTAGGCAATTAGCCGAACGGAGTGCTTCTTCTGCAAAAGAAATAGAGAATTTAATTAAAGTTAGCGTAAAAGAAGTTTCTAACGGAGTGGTTGTTTCTAAAGAAGCTGACCAGAATGTCAGAAAAGTTATAGATAATATTAAACAAATTGCCGAACAGCTTAATAGTATTTCGAGCGCGTCACAAGAACAAGCCGCGGCTATGGAGGAAAATACTTCTATTACTCAATCTAATGCTTCAGCTTCGGAAGAATTAGCTGCTTCAGCGGAAGAAATGTCTTCTCAAGCTGAAGCTTTACAAAAACTAGTTGAGCAGTTTAAGACGAAATAAGAAGTTTAATTCTTTGCGGTAGCTATTTAAAGATTGTCGGTAGAAAACTTTATTAATATTCAAAGGAGGGAAAATGAGGAATAAGAAAGCTTATTCTAAGATGATAGTAGCTTTGCTATTAGTTGTTTCATCTATTGTCTTAATCTCTTATTCTTCTCGGGCACAAGAAAAAACGCAAGCCGCAGACGATGCCCTTAAAACAGCTGCTTTAGAAACCCTTCAAAAAGAAATTGATGCCCAGCGAAAAGATTTAATGCAGAAAGTAGAGTCTGAAACGCAAGCATTAAGGAAAGCCGAAGAAGACAAGCTGAGTAAAGATATCGCAGAGCTTCGCAAGAAAGAAGAAGAGAAGGTAAAAAAAGAGGTTAGTGAATTAAAGAAGAAAGAAGAAGAAAAGGTAAAAAGCGATATTCAAGAATTAAAGATAAAGAGTGAAAAAGAATTAGCGGATGAAATAGAAGCGTTAAGGGTTTCACGGAAAGATAGCATATTAAAGGAAAAAGAAGCGCAAAAGAATCTAATTGTTGAAGGCGTTAACCAGGTTAGCAAAGAATTAAATTCGGAATTAAATTCAGCTGGGGATAAAGTTAAAGCGCTTTTAGAGAAGAAAGATAAAAAAGTAAAGTTAGGAAAAAATGGAAAAGTAATAATTTATATTGTCGCGGTTATCTTCTTTGTTGTTTTTGTTTTTGTATTAAAGCCCGGGCGAATAATTAAAGGCATACAAAGTTCCATTAGTTCTAAAATCTTCTTTGTGTTTGTTGCTTTCCTTGTGTTTTTAATCTCTTCTTTTGTCGGTACTTATCAGACGATAAATAATCAAAAAGTAAACGGTTCTCTTATTAATTTTGCTGGGCGAGAAAGAATGTTGAGCCAGAAGATTGCAAAAGATCTTTATGCGCTGGTTGAGAAACGCGAGGCAAAATTAGCCAAAACAATTTTATTAAATGCCGATGTTTTTGAGAAAACCCTTATTGCCTTAAAGGACGGTGGTTTTGCTCCGATTGATTTGGAAATGAAAGATTTTCAACTTTGTCCTAAGGCCAAGACTAAGGAAATTGATGAACAATTGGCAAAGGTTGTGTCAATTTGGAGCAAGTATCGCGAGGAAATAAACAAGGTTGTAAATTTTAAAGATGATAGCGATGAGGCTTTTAAATATGTCATCGAAAATAATCCGGGATTGCTCAAAGAAATGAATTTGGCTGTTAGTTTAATGCAGGCGAATGATGAGAAAACAATTCAAAAGGCTTTAATAATTCAATTCGCAGTTCTTTTAATAGGAGTAATTATTTTGCTTATAATGCTTCATTTCTTGAAAAGGTCAATTGTCCAACCGATAAAACATTTGTCTGAAACGATTATGCTCGTCGGTAAAGGGGATTTGGACCAGCGGGTTGAAATTAGTTCTAGCGATGAGTTAGGGTCGTTATCAGATTCACTTAATAATTTTATTGAGCAATTAGCCGGGATTATTATGCAAATTAAAGAGGCTGCCAGCCAATTGTCTTTGGCTACGGGCGAAATTGCCAATTCATCTCAACAGATTTCTGACGGAGCACAGCAACAATCTGCCAGCTTTGAGGAACTGGCCTCTTCTGTACAAACTAATGCTGAGAATGTAAAAAGTGCTAATGGTTTATCCCAGGATGTTACGGTTAATGCTGAGAAAGCCGGGCAGGCGATGGATAACACTGTTGGTGCGATGAGTGTTATGGAAAAAAGTTCAGGGCAGATAGCACAGGCTGTAAATATTATTACCGATATTGCGGATCAAACCAATTTGCTCGCTCTTAACGCGGCGATTGAAGCGGCTCGTGCGGGTGAGCATGGCAAAGGATTTGCTGTTGTTGCCGACGAGGTAAGGCAATTAGCTGAACGCAGCGCATCATCGGCCAAGGATATTGCTAATTTAATTAAAGAAACATTAAAGCAAGTAGAAAATGGAGTCAATGTTTCTAAAGAAGCCGGTGACAATGTTAAGATTATTATAGGGAATATCCGTAAGGTAGCGGAAGGATTGCAATCAATAGCGCATGCTTCTGAAGAACAAGCCGCGGCGATGGAGCAGAATACTTCTATTACAGAATCAAATGCGGCGGCTTCCGAAGAATTAGCGTCTGCCGCGGAAGAAATGGCGACACAGGCTAGTTCATTGCAGGATATTCTAAGCCGATTTAAAGTTTCAAAGATTGCTACGGAGAAGAAAGAAGCGAAGCCCGCAGTTGCTATGCATTCATCGCAAAATGTTTTTAATTGGGATCAAAGTTATAGTGTTGATGTTAGTGAAATGGATGAACAACATAAGAAATTATTTAATCTTATAAATGAGCTATATTTGTCTATGAAGTCCGGTAAAACAAAAGAAAATATCGGTCAAATTGTAGACGAGCTTGTGCAGTATACTAAGTATCACTTTGGCGAAGAAGAAAAATTAATGCGGATTCACAAATATCCGGAGATAAAACAACAGGAAATTAGTCATAAGGAATTTGTAAGTAAAATTCAAGCTACTACCGAAAAAATTAAATCTGGACAAGCTGTTGTTAGTGTTGATTTGCTTAATTTCTTAAAAGATTGGCTGGTTAAGCATATCAAGGGTTTGGATAAAAAATATGGCCCTTATATGAAAGGGGCAAAAAGAACTTCTGCTCCTGCGAGTATTAAGCCTGTTGAAAAAAAAGCGGCTGTGGTTCCTCCCGGTAATGAGAGTTTAGAACTTATTAGTTGGAGCAAGAGCCTAAGTGTAGGCATTGATTCGATGGATGAACAACATAAGAAATTAGTTGGGATGGTAAACAATCTTTATTCGGCGATGAAACAAGGTAAAACAAAAGAAGCATTAAACGATGTCTTAGACCAGCTTATTGTATATACTGCGACTCATTTTAGAGATGAGGAAGCCTTGATGAAAAGATACAATTTCCCGGGGCTGAAAGACCAGGAGAATGTTCATAAAGAATTAGTTAAGAAGGTGCAAGAAGTACAATCAAAAATAAAATCAGGGCAAATGAATGTCAGTATCGAGGTTATGAATTTCTTGAAGAAATGGTTATCCGAGCATATTTGCGGAATGGATAAGAAATACGGCGAATATATAAATGCTAAATCATAATTTATGCTTGTAAATATTACCGATAAAGATTTTGAAGCTATTCGTGATTTGATGTATGAGAAAACCGGAGTGTTCTTAAAACCGACAAAACGCACTCTGGTCATGACTCGCTTAAGGACAAAATTAGAAGAATTGAAATTTGACAGCTTTGCTAAATATGTTGACCTTTTGAAACAAAAAGGAAGCGGAGAGCTTGAATATTTTATCAATGCGCTTACAACCAACGAAACTTATTTCTTCCGGCATACTAAGCAGTTTAATTATTTGCATGAAAAAGTTTTACCGGAATATATCGAGCGAAATAAAGCGACAAAGAAAGTAACTATTTGGTGCGGAGCCAGTTCGACGGGAGAAGAACCTTATTCACTTGCTATTTTATGCCGGGAATTCTTTAAGAAACATAATGGATGGAATTTTAAGATATATGCCTCGGATATTAACAGCGAAGTTATTGATGAAGCTAGAGAAGGAATATATTCGGAGCGAAGTATAAAAGAAGTACCTGATTCGTTAAAAGAGAAATATTTTAGCGGCCCGGAGATTGATAATAAACGCAAATGGGCGATGTATCATATTAAAGATACTTTAAAGAATGATGTTGAATATTTGCAACATAACTTATTGAGTGTTTTTTCTAAGACAAATATCGATATAATTTTTTTGAGAAATGTAATGATATATTTTGACCATGATAGTAAGCAAAAAGTAGCTTCAAATCTCGAACATAATTTGGTTGATCGAGGGTATTTGTTTATAAGTTTGTCAGAGAGTTTAAACGATGTGCAAACTAGATTTAAAATGATTTATTCCGGAGTTTATCAGAAACTTTAAGATTCATATTGAAGGGATAATAAATGTTACGTGTTGTTACAGCTGATGATTCAGCTTTTTTAAGGCAAGTTTTAAAAGATGTCTTGGAGCAAAGTAATAAGATTGAAGTTATAGGTGAAGCAAAAAATGGAAAAGAAGCCATCGACCTGGTTAAAAGACTTTCTCCTGACGTCCTTATTTTGGATTGCGAAATGCCGGTAATGAATGGGCTGGAAGCTTTACGCCGAGTAATGGCCGAGTGTCCTTTGCCTATATTTATGTTTAGTTCTTTGACACAAGAAGGCGCTAGTGTAACCCTAAAAGCTTTAGAATATGGAGCGATTGATTTTTTGCCCAAGCCAACTAAAGGCGCGCACGAGTTGGAAGCAATTGCCGATCAGTTAATACGTAAGATAGAATTGGTTTCAATAAAAGGCCGCTGTAGAAAAATGGCGGGTAAAGAGCCCGGAGGGAAAATTCAAAAACCGATACGGCCCAAGGGCGATGTTAATAGTGTGCAAAAAAGTAGAATTGATTTGATTGCAGTTGGATCTTCAACTGGAGGCGTACAAGCGGCTTTAGAATTAATTCAAGGGTTGCCAAGTAAAACAAAGCCTATTGTTTGGGTGCAGCATATGCCGCCGTCTTTTACTAATAGTTTTGCGAATAGGTTAGATAGTGCCGCGAAGATTAAAGTTAAAGAAGCGGAAGATGGCGATATCTTAGAGGAGAATACTTGTTATATTGCTCGGGGTGGAGTTCAAATGAAGCTGCAGAAATATCATTCTGGAATAGGTTTGAGGTTGCAAGGTGAAGAAAAAGTTAATGGTTTTTGCCCTTCTTGCAATCCGCTCTTTGACTCGGTAGCTGAATATTATTCTGATAATGTTTTGGGTGTTATTTTAACCGGTATGGGAGATGATGGCACAAAAGGTTTAGTAAAAATGCACGGTAAAGGTGCTTATGTTATCGGGCAAAATGAAGAAAGTTGTGTTGTTTACGGGATGCCAAAAGCAGCTTTTCAAGCCGGAGCTGTTGATATTGAATTGGATATAAAAGAGATTCCTTCGGCAATTGTTAAAAAGGGAGGCGCAAGTCTATGATGAATAGAAGAATATTAGTTGTCGACGATGAGAAGCACATGGTTAGTATGCTTAAAAAAGCTTTGAAAGAAAAAGATACAGATGTTGAAACAGCCGGCGATGGAGAAGAGGCTTTGCTTTTCTGCGAAAAGAATGAAATAGATTTGGTTATTACCGATATCTCAATGCCTAAGATGCAAGGGACTGAGCTTTTTCATAAGATAAGAAAGATGAATCCCTTTATCCAGATTATTATGATTACAGCTTATCCGACCTTGGAGAATATTGCGAACATGCTAGAAGGCGGCGCGAGTGATTTTGTAATAAAACCTTTTGACATTGATTATTTGATTGATATAGTTGACCAAACTTTTGAAAGAATTGACCGTTGGAAATCTTTAAGAAAACAATGGTTAGAATATAAGAAAAAGGCTAGCTAAAAATGAGTAACGAGATGAATGAAATGCTGCCGGAGTTTCTTTCCGAAAGCGACGAGCATTTGCAAACCCTGAACAATAAAATGTTAGACCTTGAGGCATCGATTAAGAATAATACCGAGATGTCGACAGATGACTTAAATACTATGTTTAGAGGAGCGCATACAATAAAAGGAACAGCTTCTTTTATTGGTTTAACCAAAACTGTTCGTTTGACTCATAAAGCCGAAACTTTGTTACAGAAATTGCGTGATAAAGAAATGAAATTGTCGGGTAATATTGTCGATGCTCTTTTCTCGGCATTCGATACCTTAACGTCTTTACTAAATACTCTTAGAGAACAAAGCAATGAAGATTCCGTTGATATTGATAAAGATGTTAATCAGATAGAGGCAATATTAACTAATCAAGTTGTTGCAAAGCCTGAAGCAGTTAAGGGGGAGAAAAATCCTGTTCCTCCGATTCAACCTGTTGTCTCGCCTAAGCCTCAGAAAAAACGTGGGCCAATCTTAGAGAAATATTTAGAGCAATTTATTGGTGAGGCGGAGCAAAATGTTCAGGATATAGAGCAAATGCTATTGAAATCCGAGCAAGAAAAAGGCAATGTGGAAATTGTTAATAATATTTTTCGCAGTATGCATACGATAAAAGGTTCATCGGGAATTGTGAATGCTGTCGATATTGCTGAAGTTGCTCATAAAATGGAAAATATTCTGGCTTTTTTTAGGGAGAAAAAGAGACCTCTTTCTCTTGACGTTATAAGTTTATTGTTAAAAGGAATTGATGTTGTAAAAAGTCTTTTGGATTCTTTGAAGAAATTAAGAAAGATTCCAGATGAGACAGACACCACAGGTATCTGCAATGAATTGGGAGACATGCTCCTTAAGGTTTCCAATTCGACGCCAGCACCCAAACCTGTTGAGGCGAAAGCAAGTGTTCCTGAAACAAAAACAAATACAGCTCAAGCGGAAAAACCTGATTTAGGTAAGTTTGTAATTGGCCCGTTTTTAACAGCGGTACAAAAAGAAGAATTTCAAGCCCAGGTTGATAGCGGTAAAGACGCGTATGCAATAATTTTATGCCTTGATGAGAAAGTCCCTCTAAAAAGCATGAAATTCGCTATTGTGGAAGAAAGGTTAAAGAAAAACGGTAAAGTTATTGCCGTTTTTCCGCCGATTGAGTCTTTTGATTCGGCTTCAGGGCGATTAAATTTTGCGGTAAATTTCTGCTCGGATATTAACGAAAAAGATATTCGAAACATTTTATCTCTCGACGGGCTTTCTGTTTTAGGAATCGAAAGCCTTGTTGTTGAGAAGTCGGCTAAAGTAACAGAGGGTGCTAACGTGGAAATTAAAAAAGAACCTGAAGTAAAACTTCAACCTCCGGTTCAACCAATGGTTGAGGCCAAAAAAGGAGTTGATATGGACACAATAGTAAAAGACGATAAGAAAATGCCGGTTCAAGGGCAGGTGCAGACAAAAGCTGTACCAATAGAAATTTCTACAATAAAAATTGATTCCCGCAAACTAGATACTTTAATGAATCTATCCGGAGAGCTTGTTATTATTCGTGCGCAGTATGCTCGGTTGGCGAATCTTTTTAATAGTGATCTTCTCGCGCAAAAAGAAATAACCCGTATGTCTGAGCATATAACTGCGCAACTAGATGCTTTGACGAAAGAAATTGAATCAATGTTAGTTGAATCTGGAACACATGCGGATAAAGGAGCGATTAGGCTTAAAAAAATAGCTTCTGAAATTCAAGGTGCCTTGTCTGGTTTAAATCAAAAGTTAGATAAAGCCGACATTGTCGAAAATATCCATATGCTTGATGAGACTACCAGCACTTTAGAAAAAGTTTCATCTGATATTCAAGCTGGGGTTATGCAAACTCGCATGGTTCCGGTCGAAGGTGTTTTTACCAGGTTTAAAAGGATAGTCAGAGATATTTCTAAAGAAATCAATAAAGAAGTGGAATTAGATATTGTTGGGGCTGAGACTGAATTGGATAAGAAAATTGTTGATAGTTTAGCCGATCCGTTAACTCATATGATTCGTAATGCGGTTGACCATGGTATTGAAGATAAAGAAACAAGAGAGAAAATAGGAAAGCCTCCGATAGGACGAGTTTTTCTTAAGGCATCACATAAAGGAAATAGTATTTGTATCGAGGTTGGCGATGACGGCAAAGGTATGGATCCTGATAAACTAGGGGCCTTAGCAATCAAAAAAGGTATTTTAACTCAAGATCAAATAGATAAGATGTCAGAAAAAGATAAGCTAAGCATTGTTTTTCTCCCTGGCTTTAGTACTGCTGAAAAAGTAACTGGCCTTTCCGGCCGAGGAGTTGGAATGGATGTAGTTAAAAATATGATTACCTCAGTTAACGGCATTGTTGATATCGAGACGGTAATTGGCCAAGGGACTACATTTACGATGAGGATTCCTTTGACTTTAGCTATTATTCAGGCTTTGCTCGTTTCAATAGGCGAAGAAATTTATGCTTTTCCGTTAGAGTCAGTTACAGAAATTATTAAAATAAGAAGAGAAGATGTTTATTCTGTCGATGGTAACTCTACGGTAAAACTGCGGGATCATGCTTTAAGCTTGGTTGATTTAGAGAAGGTTATCAAGGTTAAGAATCCGAATAGAAAAGATGAATTAAATAGGAAGATAGTAATAATTAATGATGGCGAAACACAATTGGGTGTTTCGGTTGATGCCTTGGTTGGTAAAGATGAAATTGTTATCAAGCCATTTACGGAACACTTTTCTAATGTTAAAGGTATCACTGGGGCGTCAATTTTGGCGGATGGACGCGTAGCTTTAATACTTGATCCCATAATTATTATAAGAGAATCCAGGTAAAAATGATTGATCCTCATGAGATTGTTGTTGGTATGGCTGACTTAAAAGTAGGGCAGTTTCCTTCCACGATAAGTACTAGCCTTGGTTCTTGCATTGGTGTTTGCCTATACTCATCTCAAAATAAAGCTGGCGGAATGTTGCATTTGATGATGGATTATGCCGGCGGGTCAGCGAATAAAGAAGGTTTTAAAAAATCTAAGTATGCTGACACTGGTATCCCGGAGTTATTGCATCAGTTGAAAATTAATTATCGTATTAATCCTAATGATTGTATTGCCAAAATATTTGGCGGTGGTAGAATTTTGCAAAATGTAACGCATAATATCGGCGAGGCTAATGAAATTGCGGTAAAGAAAATATTGGCTAGCCTTGGGATAAGAATAGTAGCTTCGAAAACTGGTGGAGTAAAGGGTTATAAAATTAAAATGCATCTAGATACAGGGAAAGTTTTTTGCCAGATATTAGGCGGACCTGTGGAGGAATTTTGATATGAGCGACCATATGAAAGTGGATAAAGCTTTAAAGCTAATTGCTAAATTAAGTATTGATAAATCATCACAAGTTTTATCAAAGATGATAAAAACAGGGGCAAGAATCGAGTTAGGAGACGTTTATGTCGCGGATATT